>CANHDQ010000275.1 GCA_947459405.1 Comamonadaceae bacterium | reverse complement strand
TTGATGGGGGCCGTGGGGGAATCGATTCCGTCACACTCCCCTATTGAAAAAGGGTGAACTTGCTTATTCTGCAGGCGGCGAGGCGTTTTTTCGGCCGCCGCCGCCAATCCTGCTTTTTACATGAAGACGTAAAAGTAGACGATGGTCTGCATGCGCCGCAGGCCGCCTGTGCGGCCAATCTGGCGGCCTGAGGCGTCGCAGGTGCGCAGGGCTACGGCCAGCCCAGGCCAGCCCCGTTGAGCGGGCCCCCTTCAACTTTCTGATGGTCAAAGCGGCGGCGCTGCGCTCAACCTGATGAAGGCTAGGGCTATTGGTGGCTCAATACACTGCGGGCGCCCCTTCTGGCGGCCGCCTCACCACTCTAACTGGGCTTTTGTCCGATATACGGCGCTTCGCACAAATCGTCCACTAACTTGGAGTTGCTCATGCTACTGAAGAAGATTCCGCTGGCCCTGATCTCGGCCGGCATTTTGGCTCTTTCGGCGACCGCACCCGTCGCGGCTCAGGACATCCGCATCGGTGGTGTGTTCAGCTACACCGGTGGCCTGGGCGCCCTGGGGCCCCGCATTCGCGACGGCAGCCGCCTGGCCATCGATGAGGTCAACCGTGCTGGCGGTGTGCTCAAGGGGCAGCGCCTGGCTCTGGTCGATGCCGATGACCAAACCAATCCTCAGGTGGCGGTGGACGTGGCCACCCGTTTGGTTCAGGTGGAAAAGGTTGCCGCCGTGATCGGTGCAATGGCTTCTGGCTCCACCATTCCGGTGGCCAACAGCGTGACCATTCCCAACAACACGGTACAAATTTCTCCGTCCTCCACTGCGCCGGCCATCTCGGGGCTCAAGGACAATGATTTCGTCTTCCGCACGGCTGTGCCCGATGGCCTGCAAGGCTTGGTGATCGCCCGCGAGGCGCGCGCCCGCTCGATCGACCGGATCGCCATCATGGCCATCAACAGTGCTTATGGCAATGGCCTGATGAATGCCATCCGCGACAATTTCACCCGACTCGGTGGCACGGTCACCAGCGCCAGTAACTTCGAAGGCGACCGCCCGTCTTACCGCTCTGAGCTGGCCACCGCTTCTGGTTCGGGCAATCCTCAAGCGCTGGTGGTGGTCGGTTACCCGGCCAACGGTGGCAACACCATCTTGCGGCAGTCCCTTGAGAACGGGTTCTTCAAGAGCTTCATCTTGCCCGACGGCATGCGCGACCCGACCGTGGTGCGCGAGATCGGCGCGAAGAACCTGGCCACCTCTTGGGGCACAGCACCTGCGTCGACCGCCGAGGCGGGCTTGCAGGAGCGCTTTCGCACCGCTTACCGCGCCTTCTCCAAGGAAGACCCGACACAGGCTTTCGTGGCTGAGTCCTATGACGCGGCGATGATCATTGCCCTGGCGATTCAGCAGGCCGGTTCGTCCGACCGCAGTGCCATCCGCGATGCGCTGCGCCGCGTCACCAACGCCCCCGGCGAGCGCGTCGGCCCCGGCGAGTTCGCCCGTGCCAAGGATCTCATCTCCAGGGGTGTGAAGATCAATTACGAGGGCGCATCTGGACCGGTTGAATTCGATGCGAACGGTGACGTTCAGGGCCGTATCGGCATCTGGGTGGTGCGCGACTCGGGAGAGATCGCCACCGAGAAAACCGCTGGGGCCGATCGCTGAGCCTGGCCCGCGCCATGTAAAACCGCCGCTTGTAGCGGCGGTTTTTTTTCGGGTTCTTTCCAGATCAGCCGCTCAGTCGATCCGCTTGGGTGGCTTTTCTCCGATCAAGCCTTGAGGGCGATAGATCAGCACGAGTTGCAGCGCCAGGCCGATCAGGAACATGCGCAGGAAGGAGGCGCGGGCCTCCAGCGCATCGGGCATGAATCGCGTCAGGAAGTCGGTGAGCGACCAGAGGAACCAGACTCCGAAGGCGCCCAGCAGAGCGCCTCGGTTGTTGCCACTGCCCCCTGCAATCAGCATGACCCACACCAGGAAGGTCACCATCAGAGGTTCGGCCGTCTCCGGGGCCACGAATCGCAGCAACTGGGCCATCATGGCGCCGCCCAGGCCCATCACCATGGCGCCAAAGACAAAGCTGGCCAGTCGAAAGCGCTCCACATTCTTGCCAGCGGCCGCCGCCGCATTCTCGTTGTCGCGAATGGCGCGTTGCACCCGGCCCCACGGGGATCGGTGGGCTCGCTCGCACAGCCAGTAGGTGACGGCCACCAGGACCAGTACCACCGCCAAAAACGCCACCTCCGACCACGGTGAGGGCAGAGAGCCGAACAACTTGGGCACATTGGTCATGCCCTGGCTGCCGTTGGTGAGCCACTGTTCGTTGCGCGCCACCATGCGCAAGATCTCGCCGATGCCGATGGTGGCAATGGCCAGGTAGTCGCTTCGCAGGCGCAGGGTCGTCAGGCCGATCAGCCAGGCGACCAGGCCCGCTGCCACGGCGGCAGCCGCCATTCCCACCAGAGTGGGCAATTCAAAGCCGCCCAGATGGGTGGGGGACGCCGGCGTGGTGAGGATTGCGCTCGTGTAGGCGCCAACAGTCACGAATCCCGCGATTCCGACATTCATCAGGCCGGTATAGCCCCAATGCAGATTCAGCCCCAGCGTGAGCAAGGCGTAAATGCCACCCATGGTGAGGATGGCCACCAGATACATGGCATAGCCGGATAGCGCGTCCATCAGAGCACCTGTCCACGAAACAGCCCGGTCGGGCGGAAGATGAGCATGAGCACCATCAAGAAGAATGCCACACCGACCTTGTAGTCCGGTGTGACCAGGGCCTGGCCCCAGAAAATCGGCGCACTGGCCAGCTCTTCAGCCAAACCGAGCACCAGACCGCCAAAAAAAGCGCCGTAGGGCTTGCCGATGCCGCCCAAGATGGCCGCCGCGAAAACACCCAGCAGCACATTCCAGCCCATCAGGGGCGACAGCTGGGTGTCCAGAGCCAGCAGCACGCCGGCCACCGCAGCCAGGCCCGCTCCGATGGCCCAGGTCCAGAGGATCACGCGATCTGCC
>CANHDQ010000274.1 GCA_947459405.1 Comamonadaceae bacterium | reverse complement strand
GGCCCTTCATCAGGGTGATCAGGCCCATCAGGTGGCCGACCACGCGGCCAGTCTTGCCGCGCGCGAGTTCCGGGACGTCGGGGTTTTTCTTCTGCGGCATGATGGACGAGCCGGTGGTGAAGCGGTCGGCGATCTTCACAAAGCCGAAGTTCTGGCTCATCCACAAAATCAGCTCTTCACTCAAGCGGCTGATGTGCACCATGCACAGGCTGGCGGCTGCGGTAAATTCAATCGCAAAGTCGCGGTCGCTCACGCCGTCCAGGCTGTTCTGGCTGACCTGAGGGTTGCCTTGCTCATCGACCATGCCCAAGGTGCGGGCCACGCGCTCGCGGTCGAGCGGGTAGGTGGTGCCTGCCAGAGCGGCGCTGCCCAGCGGCAAGCGGTTGGTGCGGCGGCGCACATCGACAAAGCGCTCGGCGTCGCGGGCGAACATTTCCACATAGGCCAGCAGGTGGTGGGCAAAGCTGACGGGCTGGGCCACTTGCAGGTGGGTGAACCCGGGCAGGATCACCTCGACATTCTTGTCGGCCACATCGACCAGCGACTTTTGCAGGTCGGCCAGCAGTTCGATGATCAGGTCGGTCTCGCCGCGCAGCCACAGGCGCACGTCGGTGGCCACCTGGTCGTTGCGGCTGCGGCCGGTGTGCAGGCGCTTGCCTGCGTCGCCCACCAGCTGGGTCAGGCGCGCCTCGATGTTCAGGTGCACGTCTTCGAGGTCGAGCTTCCAGTCAAAGGCGCCCGATTCGATTTCCTGCGTGATCTGCGCCATGCCGCGCTGGATGTCGGCCAAATCTTGCGCGGCGATGATGCCCTGCGCTGCCAGCATCTCGGCGTGGGCCAGCGAGCCGGCGATGTCGGCCTGCCAGAGGCGCTTGTCGAAGAAGACGCTGGCGGTGTAGCGCTTGACCAACTCGCTCATCGGTTCTGAAAACAGCGCCGACCAGGCTTGGGATTTTGTGTCGAGTTGGTTTGTCATGGTCGTCCGATTTTATCGGGCGGGGCCAAGCGGGCCTCGAATGCGCCCTGGGCTTGCGCCGGTGTGAGGACGCGCAGACCCTCTGGGACTTGCGCAGTCAGCCGATCCTGCTCACCGCTGACCAGCACGGCCCCCGGTGTCTGAAGGGCGGGGTCGGGTTGTCCATGGCGAGGGTGCCAAAGACCCCATGCTAGCATCGGGTTTGACCGACATTTACCAGCGGGTTACGTGTGAACACTTCTTCTTCCGGGTCCAAAAAAGTGGTGATTGCCACGCGCGAGAGTCGCCTGGCCTTGTGGCAGGCCGAGCATGTTCAGGCGCTGCTGCAGGCGCAGCTGGGCTGGCAGGTCGAGCTGCTGGGCATGACCACGCAGGGCGATCAGATTTTGGACCGGTCCTTGAGCAAGGTCGGCGGCAAGGGCTTGTTTGTCAAGGAGCTCGAAACCGCGCTGGCGGATGGCCGGGCCGACCTTGCGGTGCACTCGCTCAAAGACGTGCCGATGGACCTGCCCGAGGGCTTTGCGCTGGCCTGTGTAATGGAGCGCGAAGACCCGCGTGATGCCTTTGTCTCCAACCACTTTGAACGGCTGGCCGACTTGCCCGAGGGCGCCGTGGTGGGCACGTCGAGCCTGCGCCGGCAGGTGCTGCTGCGGGCGCTGCGGCCCGACCTGCGCATCATGCCGCTGCGTGGCAATCTCGACACCCGCCTGCGCAAGCTCGATGAGGGTCACTACCAGGCCATCGTGTTGGCCGCCGCCGGCCTCAAGCGCCTGGGCTTGGGCGAGCGCATCCGCTCGATCTTCGATGAGGCCGACATGCTTCCGGCGGCGGGTCAGGGCGCGTTGGGCATCGAGGTTCGCGCCGATCGGCAAGACATGATCGAGGGCCTGGCCTGTCTGGCTCACATGCCCAGCTGGCTGGCGGTCACGGCCGAGCGCGCTGTCTCGCGGGCCATGGGCGGCAGCTGCTCCATGCCCCTGGCCGCCTTCACCCGCGGCATGGGCGCCGACGGCCTGTTGCGGCTCGATGCGGCCTGGGGCGACCCGGGCGATCTGGGTGACGAAGTGCTGCAAGCGGCACCGCGCCCGAGTGCGCCCCTGGTGCGCGCCCGGCAGAGTGCGCCGGTCCAGACCTTGGCGCAGGCCAGCGAGCTGGGCGAGCGGGTGGCCGCGCAGCTGCGTGCTGGAGGTGCGCAGGGCATGCCCTCGGCCTGATGCAAATCCGAGTCGCTGTTGCAATCGCCCACGCCGGCTCGACAGCCGTGGCGGCTTGGGCTGGCGCGCCGAACGCCTCCCTATGACCCAGGCGCCCCCCGTTGTGGTGACTCGGCCGGCTGCCCAAGCCGAGCTCTGGGCCGAGCAGCTGCGCTCCCAGGGACTGACGGCGCTGGCCTTGCCGCTGATCGAGATTGCGCCGGTGCTGGCGCCGTCCGATTTGCGCGCCTGCTGGCAGCGGCTGCCCGATTACGCGGCGCTGGTGTTCGTCAGCGGCAATGCGGTCGATCATTTTTTTAACGGACAAGCGCCGGCTTGGCCAGCCAATGTGCGTTGCCTGGCGCCGGGGCCAGGAACGGGCCAAAGGCTGCGCGAGTGCGGCGTGCCGGGGTCTTGCATCGATGAGCCGGCGCCCGATGCACCGCAATTTGACTCTGAGTCCCTCTGGCAGGTCATTGGCGAGCGTTCCTGGTCGGGCCGCCGGGTGCTGGTGGTGCGCGGGCGAGGGCAGGGCGAGCAGGCCTCGAGCGGGCGCGACTGGCTCACGCACAAGCTCGAGCAGGCGCAGGCGCGGGTCGAGGCCATCGCGGTGTACGAAAGGCGGGCGCCGCAGTGGAGCGCGGCCCAGCTCCAGGCCATGGACCGCGCCTGTGCCGATGGCTCGCTGTGGCTGCTCAGCAGCTCGCAGGCGCTGGCGCATTTGCCGCCGGGGCTCGACTTGAGCCGGGCGCGCGCCCTGGCCACCCACCCGCGTATCGCCCAAGCCGCCCGCAAGGCCGGCTTTTTGCAGGTGTTTGAATCCCGACCGACCCTGCCCGAGGTGATCGCCTCGATAAAAT
>CANHDQ010000273.1 GCA_947459405.1 Comamonadaceae bacterium | reverse complement strand
ATTTCGGCGCGGGTCTTGCCCACTCCGGAGAAGATCACCTTGGCCGGATCCCCGCCGGCGGCCAGCACCCGCTGGAGCTCGCCACCGGAGACGATGTCAAAGCCACAACCGGCGCGGGCAAAAAGCTGCAACAAGGCCAGACTGGAGTTGGCCTTCATGGCATAGCAGATCTGCGCCTTGCGGCCAGCCAATCCCCGCTGGTAGGCCGCCAGCGCCGCCAACATGGCCGCTTTGGAGTAGACGAACAAGGGCGTGCCCCAGCGGGCTGCCAGATCGGCCAGCGGCACCTCCTCCAGCATGAGCTGCTGGCCGCGGCGGTGCAAAAAAGGGTGTCCGGGCAGGCTGCCGGCGCTCGGTGTCGTATTCATTTATCGGCCCGCCGGGTTGGCTGTGTTGCCAGGGCCAGCCGGCTTTTGTGGCGCGCTCTGGGCGTTGGGTTTTTCGCTGGGCAGCGTCAACGGCCCCTTTTGTCCGCAGCCGCCGAGGGCGCTGCCGATCAGCAGTGCACCGGCAATGCGTTGCATGCCTAAAATTGCCTGGCGTTTATCAACCATGATGCAAGCATTGTAATGACCGACCTTCAATACCTGGACCTGGCAGAGGCTTTGCTTGGGGCGCTTGAGGCGGCGTGCGACCGCATCAATGAGCACAGCGATGTCGACATCGACAACCAGCGCACCGGTGGCATGGTCACTCTGACCTTTGCCAATCGCAGCCAGATCATTGTCAATCTCCAAAAGCCGCTGCACGAGGTCTGGATGGCCGCCGCTTCAGGTGGCTTTCATTACAAGCACACCGGCGGGCAATGGTCGGACACCAAGGATGGCAGTGAGTTCTTTGCGACGCTCAGTCGCTGCGCCAGCGAGCAAAGCGGCCAAGCCCTGCAGTTTTACGCCTGAGCCCTGGGGTATCGCCCGAAGATAGGCTCATGGGCGAGTGGCGTTGATGCCGCCACGTCTATCCTCTGCTGGCGCCACAGGAGTCCCAACTGGAGCAGGGGCGGGCTCTGGCGCACGGCCATCGACGCCCAGGCTGGTCACGCCATTGCCGCGTGCGAACTCCTCGTAGTACCACTCGCCGCCGATCTGCACCACGCCCGGCGGCACCGGCAATTCGGTGACCGGAACCGACTTGAGCGCATGCTCCATGTAGCCGATCCACACCGGCAAGCTCAGCCCGCCCCCGGTTTCGCGGTCGCCAAGCTTGCGGGGCTTGTCGTAGCCCATCCACACGCCCGCCACCACGGTGGGCTGGTAGCCGACGAACCAGGTGTCGATCGAATCGTTGGTGGTGCCGGTCTTGCCATAAAGGTCGCTGCGCCGCAGTTGTGCCTGGGCCCGGGCGGCCGTGCCTGAGCGGGTGATCTCCTGCAGCAGGCTCGACATCAGGTAGGCATTGCGCGCCTCGATCACCCGCTGGCTTTCGTCAGCCACCGGCATGGGCGGCTCGACCAGCACCTTGCCCTGCTGGTCGGTGATGCGCGTGATCAGGTAAGGATTGACCCGCATGCCGCCGTTGGCAAAGACGGCATAGCCGGCGACCATCTGCATGGGGGTCACCGCACCGGCGCCCAGAGCCATCGACAGATAGGGTGGATTTTTTTCCGGATCAAAACCGAAGCGTGTGATCCATTCGTGTGCATTTTGCGTGCCCACGCTTTGCAACACCCGGATGGAGACCATGTTCCTGGACTTCTTGAGCGCGGTGCGCAGCGTCATCTGCCCCTCAAATTGCCCGTCGGCATTCTTCGGGGTCCAGGGGCGGCCGCCGTTTTCGCTGGCCTCGATCGTCACCTGGGTGTCGCTGGCGATGGTGGCACCGCTCAGCCCTTTTTGCAGGGCGGCCGAGTAAATGAAAGGCTTGAAGCTCGAGCCCGGCTGCCGCCAGGCTTGTGTCACGTGGTTGAATTTGTTCTTGCCGAAATCGAAGCCGCCGACCAGCGCCCGGATGGCACCGTCGCGCGGGTCCATCGCCACCAGCGCGCCCTCGACTTCGGGCAGTTGTGTGATCTCCCAGCGGCCCTCGGTCGACTTGAGCACCCGGATCACGGCGCCCCTGCGGATCGCAAGCTGTGGCGGGGCTTTGGCCGCCAGGCCCGATTGCACCGCTTTGAGGCCCTCGCCGATGATCTCAATCGTCTCGCCGTTGCTTCGAATGGCGACCACCTTGCGGGCCGCGGCCTCAAGCACGACGGCCGACATCACATCTCCGTTGTCGGGGTGATCGGCCAGGGCCTCGTCGATCGCGTCCTCGGCGTCTTTGGGGTTGGACGGGATGTCAATGTATTTCTCGGGGCCACGGTAGATTTGGCGCCGCTCGTAGTCCATGATGCCCTTGCGCAGGGCCTGGTAGGCCGCTGTTTGATCGCTGGCCCGAACCGTGGTGTAAACGTTGAGCCCGCGGGTGTAGGTCTCGGCGCCATACTGGCTGAAAACCAGCTGTCTGACCATCTCGGCGATGAACTCGGCGTGCACCCGGCCTGGGTCGTTGCTGGTGCGCACCTTGACCTCTTGTTTCTTTGCCGCCAGTGCCTGCGCCGGCGTGATGAAGCCGTTTTCCTCCATCCGATCGATGATGTGCAATTGGCGGGCTCGGGCCCGTTTGGGGTTGGCCACCGGGTTGAAGGCCGACGGCGCCTTGGGCAAGCCCGCCAGCATGGCTGCCTCGGCGATGCTGATGTCCTTCAAGGGTTTGCCGAAATAGGTCTCCGAGGCCGCGGCAAAGCCATAGGCTCGCTGGCCCAGGAAGATCTGGTTCATGTAGATTTCCAGTATCTGATCCTTGGTGAGCAAGTGCTCAAGCTTGAAGGTCAGCAAGATCTCGTAAATCTTGCGCGTGTAGCTTTTCTCGGCGCTCAGATACACATTGCGCGCCACCTGCATGGTGATGGTCGAGGCGCCCTGGCTTTTGAAGCTGCGCACATTGGCCAGTCCCGCCCGGATCACGCCCAGGTAGTCGATGCCACCGTGCTGGAAAAATCGCGCATCTTCGATGGCCAGCACCGCATCCTTCATGACCTGCGGAATGTCTTGAATCGCGGTGAAGCT
>CANHDQ010000272.1 GCA_947459405.1 Comamonadaceae bacterium | reverse complement strand
TGATCGCCGGGCGCATGCGACACCGTGACAGCGCCGGCAACGAAGGGCTGCTCGAAAACGGCGGCGTGCAATGGATGACCGCCGGCCGCGGCGTGATCCACTCCGAGCTGCCTGAGCAGGAAGAGGGCCTGATGGAAGGCTTTCAGCTCTGGCTCAACCTGCCGGCCGCCCGCAAGATGCAGCCGCCCTGGTACCGCGACTTCAAGGCCGGGGACTTGCCCCAGCAGCAGCTGCCCGGCGGGGTGGCGGTGACGGTGATTGCGGGCCACAGCCACGGCCTAGACGGCGCCGTGCAGCGCGAAGGCACCGAGCCGCTTTACCTCGACGTGCACATGAGCGCCGCAAGCCAGTTCAGCCAAAGCCTGCCGGCCTCGCACAACGCCTTCATTTATGTCTACCGCGGCCAAGTGAGCCTTAACGGACAGACGGTGCCGGCGCAAAAGATGGCCATTCTCGCCAACGAACCGGCCAGCGACGGCGTGCAGATCCAGGCCGAGCAGGACAGCCGTTTGCTGCTGATCGCCGGGCGCCCGCTCAAAGAGCCCATCGTGCAATACGGGCCCTTTGTGATGAACACCAAGCAAGAGATTTACCAGGCGGTCACAGACTTTCAGGCCGGCCGCCTGACAGGCTAGGCCAGGGCCGCGGGCGCCCACTGAAACTGCGGCCGGGCGGCGCACACCCTTCGGAGCATAACCTCATGCACGTTTTGCATGGGGTTCAGATTCCGACGACAGCCTGATTTCAGCCTTGTCCCTAGAATGACGCTCCACAAGCCCTTACCGGGCCAAAAAAGGGCAGAAACTGTGGCCCTTTTTGTGTTTCATATGGGCCCTTCGCACCGCCGCCGAGCGCCATGTCGACAAGCGTCTGATGCAGGCAGACGCTTGTCGACATCACGCTTTTTAACTTCGGAGCTTTCCCATGAACCACCCCGCCATGCATGGCCTGGACCTCCAGGTGCCGGCCCATGTCAAACACGCCCGGCTGATCGCCTGGGTCGCCGACATGGCCGCCCTGTGCAAACCCGAGCGCATCCACTGGTGTGACGGCAGCCAAGAAGAATACGAACGCCTGTGCCAGCAACTGGTCGACGCCGGCACCTTCAGAAAGCTCAACCCGGCCAAGCGCCCGGGCAGCTACCTGGCCTGGTCCGATCCGAGCGACGTCGCGCGCGTGGAAGACCGCACCTTCATCTGCTCGCAGCAAAAGGAAGACGCAGGCCCGACCAACAACTGGGTCGCCCCGGCCGAGATGCGCGCCACACTGCGGCCCCTGTTTGACGGCTGCATGAAGGGCCGCACGATGTACGTCGTGCCGTTTTCCATGGGCCCGCTGGGCTCGCCGATTGCCCACATCGGCGTCGAGCTCTCCGACAGCCCCTATGTGGCGGTCAACATGAAGATCATGACCCGTATGGGCCAGGCCGTGTATGACGTGCTGGGCAGCGAGGGCAGCTTTGTGCCCTGCGTGCACACCGTGGGCGCGCCGCTGCAAGCCGGGCAAAAAGATGTGAGCTGGCCCTGCAACAAGACCAAGTACATCGTGCATTACCCCGAGACGCGCGAGATCTGGTCCTACGGCTCGGGCTATGGCGGCAACGCCTTGCTCGGCAAAAAATGCTTCGCGCTGCGCATCGCCTCCATCATGGGCCACGACCAAGGCTGGCTGGCCGAGCACATGCTGATCCTGGGCGTGACCAGCCCCGAGGGCAAAAAATACCACGTGGCCGGCGCCTTCCCGAGCGCTTGCGGCAAAACCAACTTCTCGATGCTGGTGCCGCCGGAGGGCTTTGAGGGCTGGAAGGTCACCACCATCGGCGACGACATTGCCTGGATCAAGCCGTCGGCCGACGGCCGGCTGCGCGCCATCAACCCGGAGGCCGGCTACTTCGGCGTGGCACCAGGCACCAACTACCACACCAACCCCAACTGCATGGCCAGTCTGGACAAGAACGTGATCTTCACCAACGTCGCGCTGACCGACGACGGCGATGTCTGGTGGGAAGGCATGGAAAAGGACAGCGGCAAGTTTCCCGATCACCTGATGGACTGGCAGGGCAAGGACTGGACGCCGCAAATCGCCAAGGAGACGGGCGCCAAAGCGGCGCACCCGAACGCGCGCTTCACGGTTGCCGCGACCAACAACCCGGCCCTCGACGAGGCCTGGGACGACCCGGCCGGCGTGCCGATCGACGCCTTCATCTTTGGCGGCCGGCGCTCGACCACCGTGCCGCTGGTCAGCGAAGCGCGCAACTGGGTCGAGGGCATTTACATGGCCGCGACCATGGGCTCGGAAACCACCGCAGCGGCCGCCGGCCAGCAAGGCGTGGTCCGCCGTGACCCGTTTGCCATGCTGCCCTTTGCCGGCTACAACATGAGCGACTACTTCCAGCACTGGCTGGACCTGGGCAAAAAGCTGGCTGCCTCCGGCGCCAAGCTGCCCAAGATCTACACCACCAACTGGTTCCGCAAGGGCGAAGACGGCAAGTTCGTCTGGCCCGGCTACGGCAAGAACATGCGCGTGCTCAAGTGGATGATCGACCGCGTCGAGGGCACGGGCCAGGGCAACGAGGGCGTGATGGGCATCACGCCACGCTACCAAGACATCAACTGGAGCGGCCTGGACTTTTCGGCCCAGCAGTTCAACCAGGTCACCCACATCGACCAGGCCGCCTGGCGCAAGGAACTCGAACTGCACGCCGAGCTCTTCGGGCAACTGCGCCATCGTCTGCCCAAGGAACTCGAGGAGACCAAGGGCGCCATCGAAAAACGGCTGGCCGCCTGATTTTTCGGGATTCGCAACGCAAGCGGGCGCTAACTCATAAAGTTTGCGGCCCGAAAAAAAGCCACCCGAGGGTGGCTTTTTTCATGCCGGCTCAAGGGCCGCGTTCAGCGCGCCGCCTCGCCGGTGGCGCGCTGCGCGCCCGGACGCGTCAGCTGCCGCAGGACTGCGGCCAGCTGGCGCGCGGGCTGGGCCAGCGCCGCCAAAGCGGCAAAGCCGACCAACCAGGCGCCGATCCAGATGGCCAGCAGATGGCCCTCGGCCAGGCTGTCCATCACCTGGTGGGCAACGACCAGCACGGCGGCGACCATGCCGG
>CANHDQ010000271.1 GCA_947459405.1 Comamonadaceae bacterium | reverse complement strand
GTCGACATCACCAAGTTGAACTCGTCGGGCTTGACATCCATCGCCCGCTCGGCGCCGCGCAGATTGGGCACCAGCACGGTGTACTCGACCCCTGGCACTCGCTGGATGCGGCCCATCACCTCTTCGGCATCGCGCAGCATCGGAATCGCCTTGGCCGAGGTGAAGGAGGTCACTTCGATCTTCGCGTAGCCGCACTGACTCAGGGCATCAATCAAGGCGATCTTGGCCTCGGTGGGCACGAATTCGGGCTCCATCTGGAAGCCGTCACGCGTGACGACCTCATTAAAGAAGATGCGCTGCTTCATGCCTGTCCCCCCACAATGCCCCGCACGCGCAGCTCGGTGATCTGCTGCGAGCTCAAACCCATCTCCGCGAGGATCTGGTCGGTGTCCTGACCGAGTTGCGGGGCGTTCCATCGGTGGCTGCCCGGCGTGCGTGAGAGCTTGGGCACGATGCCCGGCACACTCAGGCTGCTGCCATCGTCCATCTGGACCTGCTGCAGCATGCCGCGTGCGGCGTAATGCGGGTCGGCTGCGATGTCAGCCACGGTATAGATTTTTCCTGCCGGAACCGACGCATGCTCCAGCGCATCGAGCACCGCCTGTACCGGGTGCTGTGCAGTCCAGCAGCCGATCGCCTCATCGAGCTCCTGAACTCGCGCTACACGCCCGGCGTTATCTGCCAGGCCCGGGTCATCGGCCAAATCGGGGCGTCCAATCAGACCCATCAGTCGCTTGAAAATGCTGTCGCCATTGCCCGCAATCAAGGCGTAGGCCCCGTCCTGGCATCGGTAGGCGTTGGTGGGTGCGATGCCTGGCAAGGCGCTGCCCGCTGGCTCCCGTACCGCACCGAAAGCGCTGTACTCAGGCAACAGGCTCTCCATGCAGTTGAAGACGGCCTCGTAGAGCGCCACATCGATCACCTGCCCCTGACCCGTAGCGTGGCGGTGCTGCAGCGCAAGCAAAATGCCGATCACCCCATGCAAGGCCGCCAGGGTGTCGCCCATGCTGACCCCCACACGAACCGGCACGCGTCCCGGCTCGGCCGTGAGGTGGCGCAAGCCCCCCATGGCCTCGCCGATCACGCCAAAGCCCGGCCGGTTGCGGTAAGGCCCTGTCTGCCCGTAACCGCTGATGCGCAGCACGATCAGGCGCGGATTGCTGGCCACCAGATCGTCCGGTGCCAAGCCCCAGCCTTCCATCGCGCCGGGGCGAAAGTTCTCGATGAGTACATCGGCCTCCTGGGCCAGCTGGCGCACCAGGGCCTGCCCTTCTTGCGTGCGCAGGTCCAAGGCCAGCGAGCGCTTGTTGCGCGACTGCACCTGCCACCAGACAGAGGTGTCACCCTTGAGCATGCGCCATTTGCGCAGCGGGTCGCCACTGCCGGGCGGCTCGATCTTGATCACCTCAGCACCAAAATCGGCCAGGGTCTTGGCGGCAAAGGGGCCCGCAATCAGTTGACCGAGTTCAAGGACCTTGAGCCCCTGAAGGGCCGAACGTTGCGCTGCGAGTGAGGGAGCTGAACCTTGTCTCATGCTCGCCAGTTTCCTGGCGAAGACGATGGCTCGTCTATTAGTTCTTCAATCAGTCAGACTTAGCGTTTTGCTAAGTCGAAACCAGGAAATCTCGCAAGGCAATCACATCTTGATTGGCGTCCTTCCTGACCCCAATCATCAAACGTCGCTTGGCCCAGTCATCCTTCAATGGACGCCAACCCAATTTCATGCTCTTGAGCAACGGAAGGGCAGAGGTCTTAGGCAACAAAGCAATGCCCAATCCAGACGACACCATGTGACTGACCGCTTCAAAGCTGTTAACTTGCATGCGCAATTTCAGTCTTTTGCCGACGGACGTTGCCGCACTGAGTTGCTGCTGCAGGACAGCTGCCCCGGGGTTCAGGCTGATCCACTGCTCGTCCAAGGTGTCGGTAAAGGCCATCGGGCTTTTTCCGCTCAGTTTATGCCCCTGAGGGGTGATGAGCACCAATTCGTCAGACCTAAAGAACAGCATCTCAAGGCCATCAGCATCAGTGCCCTCAACAAACACACCAATGTCAGCCCGCCTCTCATTGAGGGCGAGAACAACATGCTCGGAAACATGCTCTTCCAAGTCCACTTGTATCTCTGGATTTATCTTCGAGTACTTGGCAATGAGGGCAGGCAAGAACTGAGTGATCGCGGCTGTGCCAGCAAATAGCTGAATGTGCCGAATCACACCCTTTTGAAGATCGTCCAGTTCTTTGCTCATGGCCTCCATCTCCTGCAAGAGAGACAAGCCACGCCGCATAAACACGCGGCCAGCGGCGGTGACGCTGACCCCTCTGGAGTGCCGCTCAAACAATTGAGCACCTATGGCTGCTTCCAGATCCTTGATCCGGCGACTTGCCGCAGGCAAGACCAGATGACACGCACGCGCTGCCGTAGTCAGGTTGCCCGTCTGAGCGCACAAGACAGCCAGCCGGACCGATATGAAATCAAATCTAGAAAGATTGAGTGCTGGTCGTCCCATGCTTTTTCTCGCCAAGGTGAAGCTAGCGAGCAAGTCAATTGCGCCGCCAATACATTATGCGGCTGCGTTAACTCGGAAACAGAAGCAACAGCCACGGTGTGGATTCATCCTCGCGCCTAATCAATAGGTCAAAGAGCACTCCCCCGCCGGGCGTCGAGCGGTCAGGCAGAAACAAAAAAGCGCCCGGAAGGCGCTTGTTTGTTGGGTACCTGGCGGAAACGGAGGGATTCGAACCAGGTCCAGGGGGAAATGCGGGGCCTGTGGGGGCAAGCTCTCCTCTGGAGGCAAAAAACGAATGCCCCTGCAAGCCCCAGAAGGCCCCTGATTCCGCACCAAATTCCGCACCAGGACTCAGGTCAAAACCCTCCGTTGCGTTGAAAGCGCTGGCCAGAGCGATCTGCGCAAGCATTGGACCGGCAAATCCCATTGCAATTGGAGGCAGGTGCCAGAGCATAAGCTCACGCAGGGCTCATCGCCTCGCCCCCTCCCCTACCCCCGCGTGTCCCGCGAGATCGCTATCCTGGCCCCCTTCTGGGCCCTCCATGGCGGTGTTTTAGACTTGCCGCATGTCGACCGCAAAGCCCTGCCCTTTCTGCACGCTGCC
>CANHDQ010000270.1 GCA_947459405.1 Comamonadaceae bacterium | reverse complement strand
TCGCCCTTTTTGGGGCCGCCTGCATCGCTCATCGCACGGTGGCTGGCATCCAGGGTCGAGACGAAGGCAATTCCCTCGCCCTCACCCTTGATGTACTCATAGCCCCACTTCCACTGGATGCCGGTGACCTTGATGGTCAGGTCGGCGTTGGTGGTGTCTTTTTGCGCCACCAACAGCTTGGTGGCCATCAGGGCCATGCCGATCACGATGAGAAACGGAACCACCGTCCAGGCAATCTCTACGGCTGTGGACTCATGAAAGGTGGCAGGCTTGTGGCCGAGCGACTTGCGGTGCTTCCAGATGGAATAAAACATCACACCGAAAACCGCCACAAAGATCACCAGGCAGATGATCATCATGGCCCAGTGCAGCCAGTTCTGCTCGGCCGCAATGCGGGTGGCCGGCACCGGCAGGTTGAGCTGGAACGGCTGGGGGCCGCCGGGCAAGTTGTATGTGGGAGCCGAAGCCGAGGCGGACAGGGCAGCGAGCCCCAGCGTCAAGGCGCAGCTGGCCTTGACCGAGGCGCGCAGCGCGGCATCGCCAAGAAATGGGACCAGCGCTTGCGCGCGATTCATGCTCATGCCCTGGGTGTTGCTCGCGTTCATCGTCTGTGCTTTTCTAGAAGTATCAAGTGCCAGTCAAACCCCGGGATTATAGGCAGTGCCAAAGCGCTGACCACGGGGCTGGCGAAAGTTTGGCGTCAGCTTCAGGTGCCCCGCAAAGCCAGCCGGATCTCGCGCGCCAGCGCGGGTCGCAACTCGGGGCGCAAATGGCGCCCCACCAGCACACTGCGGCCCTGCCCGGACACTTCGATCAGGGATCCGTCGCCGCTGCACGGCTCGATGCGAACCCACTGGCGGTCAAACTCGGTACGCTCGCTGCGCCGGCCATGGTCGCGCTCGACGACCAGCACTGGTCCTTGCAGCGTGATTTTTTCTCCGTCGCAGGCGTGGCGGGCGTACAGGAGCAAGGCAGCGCCCACCGCAATGATCTCGAGCCACGCAAAGGGCATGACCAGACGCGCGCCAGAAAACCAAAACGCCGTGGCAATGGACAGCGAAAACAGGCACAGGCCGATGTAAAAGCGCAGCAGCTGCGCGGGGCTAAGACTGCAATTGCGCCGCAGCGACCATTGCAGGTCAGGTGACTGGCCGTCGCCCCGATAGGTGGGCGTGGCCAGGCGGAAGGGATGAACCGCAGAAGACACGTTCTTGTCTGCCCAATTTGCACCGCAGTGCAGCAGCGGAAAATGCCGCCGTGCGCGTCAGCTCTGGCCGCAGCCCCCGGCTGACTGAGCACGGCGCAAAGTGTACCGGCTCAGCGCAGATCTGGCCGCTACCGTGGCCTTGACCCCTTGAGCATGTCGCGCATGTGCTGCAGGGGCAAAGCGGTGACCGCGTCGGCCTTGAGCCGCATGGGCGCGCGCAGAGCATGACCGTAGACCAACTCCACCGTCAGGCCCAACCGGCCGTCGGGCTGACGCGGCCAATGCCGCTCGATGGCGTCGATCAGACGCTGGCGCCAGGGACGGGCACGCAAAGCTGCGAAACGGCCCGGGTGCACATTGCGCCCCCACTGGCGCAACTCGGCCAGCAGGCGCTCGCCCGAATCGAAGGTCAGGGTGAGCTTTTCCATGTCCATCACCGGCTCGGCAAAACCGCTGCCGACCAGCATGTCGCCCCAATCGTGCATGTCGGTGAGCGCAGCCCCGGCCGCAGGCCAGCCCAACCCCTCGTACAGCGCGCGCATCTCGACCGCCGTGTCCGGGCCCAGGCAGGAGAACATGAGAAATCCGTCGACCCGCAGCAGGCCATGCCAGCGCTGCAACAGGGCCTGCGGATCGAGCTCGGTGTGCAGCACCAGATTGGCCCAGACCATGTCCTGGGACTGCTCGGCCGGTTCCTGCCAGGCCAGCTGCCGGCGCTGCCAGCGCCACCAGGCCGGCGCGTACAGCTGGCGCGCGAGTGCCTGACGCGCGCCGTCGGTCTCGACCAGACTGGCCCGCGGGCCCAGCTCGGCCAGCAGCAGGCGGTTGACCTCGGTACCGGTGTTCAGCGGCGCCCAATGGGTCCAGGCTTGCGGCTTGGCGCGTATCCACTGCAGCCGCTCAAACATGCGCTGGGCCACCTGAGCGTGCAGCCAGTCGGTCTGCGGCGCCGCAATGCGCTGCCAGCGCAAGACGGCGGCTCGGTCATAAGTCGGGGGGGTGGCGCTGTGGCTCAAGATGGCAACGCAAAAAAACGTCCGCGCTCTAGACAGCGCGCATATCGGCGGCCAGTATAGGGGCCTCATGTCGGCCGGCTTTGCTTTGTATCGGGCGCTGCAACTGCCCAGCCAATGCGCAGTGTGCCGCAGCTGGCCGAGCCAGCGCCTGTGCCAGCACTGCCGTGCGACCTTTGCAGCGGCCAAAACCCGCTGCCCGCGCTGCGCCCTTGTGCTGACGGGCGGATCGGCCGAGCCGCGGTGTCCGCAGTGCCTGCACAGCGCACTGCCCCTGGCCGCGTGCTGGGCCGCAGTCGATTACGCCTACCCCTGGAGCGAGCTGCTCGCGCGCTACAAATTCGCGCAGGAAACTGGCTTGGGCGGCCTTCTGGTGGACTTGCTGCTGCACACCCCGGGTGTGGGCCCTGCCCTGGCCGACTTGCAGGCAAGCGACTGGCTCTTGCCGCTGCCCCTGTCACCTCAGCGGCTGGCCGAACGGGGATACAACCAGGCTTGGGAGCTGTGTCGGCTGCTGCACCGGCGCAGCCGATGCCGCGCCGGGCTGTCTGCAGGCCTGCTGCTGCGCCTGCGCCACACCAAGGCGCAAAGCGAGCTGCCGCGAGATGTCCGGCTGACCAATGTAAGGGGGGCGTTTCTTGTCGATCCCCTGTCCGCCCGGCAGTTGCAAGCCCGCCAGGTGATGCTGGTCGACGACGTGATGACCACCGGTGCCACCTTGGCTGCTGCCGCAACGGCTTTGCTCGAGGCAGGTGCCCGCTCGGTCAGCGCGCTGGTGATCGCGCGCACACCGCCTTGAACCCACATCAAGCCGCATGAAGCCGCATGAGGCCGCCCGAGCCGCGCCGGCCCCACCTGGCCAGCGCACTGCCGATAATTGCGGCCATGTTCAAC
>CANHDQ010000269.1 GCA_947459405.1 Comamonadaceae bacterium | reverse complement strand
GCCAAGATGGCCAGGTGCGCGTCCATGCGCGCGGCCGTGGCCTCATCGACGCCCAGGCGCTTGAGCCGCGCGGCGATGGCTTTGGCAATCAGGGCCGGCGTGAGGTCGGCGCTGGCGCGCAGCAGCGTGTGCGCGCTCGGATTGGGCACGCTCCACTCGCCGCCGCTGTAGTCGCCGGGCACATCGTCAAACTTGCCCAGCACATGCGGGCGCACATCGGCTCGCCAGTTGTAGAGCTCTTCCTTGAGCTGGTATTCGATGACCTGGCGCTTTTCTTCGATAACCAGGATTTCCTGCAAGCCGGTGGCGAACTCGCGCGTGCTCTGCGCCTCCAAAGGCCAGACCACGCCCACCTTGTGCAGGCGCAGGCCGAGCCGGCGGCAGGTGGCCTCATCGAGGCCCAGGTCGCGCATCGCCTGGCGGGTGTCGTTGTAGGCCTTGCCGCTGGCCATGATGCCCAGCCGGTCCTGCGATCCGGCGATAACGGTGTGGTTGAGCCGGTTGGCGCGGATATAGGCCAGCGCCGCATACCATTTGTAATCAAACAGCCGCGCTTCCTGCTCCAGGGCGGTGTCGGGCCAGCGGATGTGCACGCCGCCGGCAGGCATGTCAAATTCGGGCAACACGATCTGCACACGGTCGGCGTCGACCTGCACGCTGGCCGAGGACTCGACAATTTCCTGGATGGTCTTCATGCCGGCCCACACACCGGCAAAGCGGCTCATGGCCAGTGCGTGCAAACCGAAGTCGAGAATTTCCTGCACGCTGCTGGGGAAGAACACCGGCAAGCCGCAGGCCTTGAAGATGTGGTCGCTCTGATGCGCGGCGGTCGAGCTCTTGGCCACATGGTCATCGCCGGCCACGGCCAGCACACCGCCCCAGGGCGTGGTGCCCGCCATATTGGCGTGCTTGAACACATCGGAGCAGCGGTCCACCCCAGGGCCTTTGCCGTACCAAATACCAAAGACGCCGTCGAACTTGCTCGAGCCCGCAGGCGCAAAGCCCAGCTGCTGGGTGCCCCAGATGGCTGTGGCGGCAAGCTCTTCATTGACGCCGGGCTGAAAATGAATGTGCTGCGATTGCAGATGGCTCTTGGCCTTCCACAGCGCCTGGTCGTAACCGCCCAAGGGCGAGCCCCGGTAGCCGCTGACAAAGCCGGCCGTGTTCTTGCCCAGACGCTGATCGCGCTGGCGCTGCAGCATAGGCAGGCGCACCAGCGCTTGCACCCCGCTCATGAACGCGTCGCCGTTTTGCAGGACGTACTTGTCATCTAGCGTGACCGATTCGAGCGCGCGCAGCAGATGCTCGGGCACAGGGGCATTCATGGATGTGTCTCCTTGAGGGGTCAGCCCGTCTTGTGGACCGGCCTGTTGAAGGCCGCGCCAGGGTAAGGCGCGGTTTGGGGATTGAAGTTTATGCCAGCCGCCCACGCTGCGGGCCAGCGACTTCCCGTACGGCCGGCCGGCCTGGGCGCCGTCCTATCGCACCTCCTCGCAGCAAGGTTTAGCTGGGCCGGCCCTGCCGAGCCGCTAAAATCAGCCAATAGACCGCACGGAGGAATTTTCATGAGCCATCACGACCACGCATCGCACGCCCCTGCACAGGGCGAGGAACAAGACCCCATGAAGGCCATCATGCCGCTGATCCCCATCGTGCTGCCCGTGGTCGGCGGCGTGCTGATCTTCCTGCTGGCCTTCATCGCGGTGGCCATGGCCTGACGGCAACCCGGCGTGCGCCTGGCGGCGCACCCGCCAACTGGCCGGCCCAAAGCTGCTGGAACATCATCCGCCCGAAGGCGGATTTTTTTATCCTTCTTCCATCCCCTGAGCGCCCCTCTGATCCGCGTGCAGGGCTTGCGTTGGCAGTTTGCGCAAGCCAGCAAACCGCTGTTTGAGGCGCTGAGCTTTGAGGTGCCGGCGGGCGTGAGCTGCGTCTGCGGCGATGAGGGCCGGGGCAAAAGCACGCTGCTGCGCCTGCTGGCGGGCCAACTGAGCGCTCCCGGCGGATCGATCAGCCTGGGCGCGTCAGGTCCAGCCTTGTCACCCTCCAGCTTGCAGCGGCTCGTGGCCTGGCACGATGCGGCAGACCCCGCGCGCGATCAGCAGCCGGTGCGGGGCATCCTTGAGCAGCTGGTGCCACCCGAGACCCAGGATCAGCTGCCCGGCCTGCTGCAAGGGCTGTCGCTGCAAGATCATCTGGACAAACCGCTCTACCAGCTCTCGACAGGCAGCCGGCGCAAGGTCTTCATTGCCGCCACCCTGGCCCGCCCCTGCACCATCGCCGTGCTCGACCAGCCGGGCACCGCGCTGGACGCGCCTTCGGTACGGTTTTTGCGCGAGACCTTTGCCTACTGGGCCAAAAGCCGAGAGCGCGCCTTGCTGATCGCCGATTACCAGGCACCCGAAGGCCTTGCCCTGGCCAGTCTGATCGATCTGGATCGGCAGTAGGTGTCAGCCGCGATGCGGCCAGGGGCGCCCGGGGGCTGACAAAGCGGGGCCGGCCATGCTAGGCTGCGCTCGTTTGTAGCTACTTTGTGAACTCATCATGCGCACCTTGCTCGTCCTGACCGCCGCCTCCCTCCTGTCCCTGTTCGCCCACGCCGCCGGGCCCAGCTGCACCGCCGTGGCGACCGAGAAGAAACTCGCTGGAGCCGCCAAGAACTCCTTCATGAAGAAGTGCGAGGCCGACGCGCAAGCCAAATGCGAAGCCGCCGCCGCCGAGAAAAAGCTCGCCGGAGCAGCCAAGAACAGCAATGTCAAGAAGTGCGTGGGAGAGGCCGTCGGCAGCTGAGCAAGAACCTCGATTGCCGCGTCGCTGCGCGCCTCGCACTGACGGGACGCAGGAGCGACTCGCACACACCAGCCCTCCACATAATCACGCCACCTGGGGAGGGCGCTTCTTACCGGGTGCGAGGCACAATGCACCCATGACCCACCCATCTGCCGTTTCCTCTCCGCGCCGCGTCGAGCGGCTGGTCAGTGGCCAGCCCACCTCCGATGGGGCTGGCGTCAAGCTCACCCGCGTCCTCACGCAGGACCTGCAGCACCGGCTCGACCCCTTCCTGATGCTCGACGCGTTCGGCAGCGATCAGGCCGACGACTACATCGCAGGCTTTCCCGACCAT
>CANHDQ010000268.1 GCA_947459405.1 Comamonadaceae bacterium | reverse complement strand
GCTTGGGTGCGGCTGCATTACGTCTACCCTTACCCGAGTGTCGATGAGATCGTCGCCCTCATGGCCGATGGTTTGGTATTGCCTTATCTGGATGTGCCGTTCCAGCACAGCCATCCAGAGGTGCTGCGGCGCATGAAGCGACCGGCCAGCGGCGAGCGCAACCTCGAGCGGCTTGCACGTTGGCGCGAGCGCTGTCCGCAACTGGTCGTGCGCAGCACTTTCATCGCAGGATTTCCCGGAGAAACCGAGGAAGAGTTCGAGCACCTGCTGGACTTCATGCGCCAGGCGCGCATCGATCGCGCCGGTTGCTTTGCCTACAGTGCGGTCCAGGGAGCTGCAGCCAATGTCTTGTCCGATGCCGTGCCGCAGGCCGTGCGCGAGGAGCGCCGAGCGCGGTTTATGGCGGTGGCCGAAGAGGTGTCGACGCACAAGCTGCGCGAGCGCGTGGGCGCGACCATGCAAGTCCTGGTCGATTCCGCCCCCTCGCTGGGCCGCAAAGGGGCAGTGGGTCGCAGCTACGCCGATGCGCCCGAGATCGACGGGCTGGTGCGTCTGCTGCCAGCCGAAAAGATCAGCAAGACCCTCAAGGCCGGCGAGTTCACGCGCGCGCGTATCGTCGGCACCGAGGGCCACGACCTGATCGGCTTGCCCATTTGAGAGCCAGATTGGGCGCCGATGGAAGGCAACTCGGGCGCAGACACTGACTTGAGGGTCGGCGCAGGCCGATCAGGTTGCCGCGCAAAAAAAAGCCGCTGCGGCAGCAGCGGCTTTCGGGATTTTTTCTTGTTCTTCTTGCTCTTGTTCTTCTTGGCAAAGTTCAAGAGGGTGTCTTGGTGCCCAGGAGAGGACTCGAACCTCCACGCCTCTCAGCGCTAGTACCTGAAACTAGTGCGTCTACCAATTCCGCCACCTGGGCAACACCCGGCAGTGTACCATTTGGGCAGCGGATTTCGCGACACCGAGATGAAATTTTCTGGACCGACCGCAGTCCTGACCACGCCGGCCGAGCCGGATTCAAGAGAGCACGCCCATCAAGACCACACATGCACCGGCCAGCGCCCCCTCGAGCTTGCTGACCGAATTTGAAGGAACGGTCTTTGGCCACCGCGACGGTCACGGTTTCGTGCAGCGCGACGATGGCCAGCCCGACCTTTATCTGCCGCCCAACGAGATGCGCGCCGTTTTGCACAAGGACCGGGTCAAGGCCCGCGTGGTGCGCTACGACCGCAAGGGCAGGCCTGAGGGACGCGTCACCGAGATCATGGAGCGCTCTGCCCATCCGATCATCGGACGCTTGCTGCAAGAAGGCGGGGTCTGGCTTGTCGCTCCGGAGGACAAGCGGTACGGACAGGATGTCCTGATTCCCAAGCATGCGATAGGCGCTGCCCGCACCGGCCAGGTGGTGGTGGTGGAGTTGACCGAGCCGCCGGCGCTGTTCGGTCAGCCGGTGGGCCGGGTCAAGGAGGTGCTTGGCGAGATCGACGATCCGGGCATGGAAATCGAAATTGCGGTGCGCAAGTACGGCGTCCCGCATGCCTTCAGTGACGAGGCCTTGGCTTTGGCGCGGGCGCTGCCCGATGGGGTGCGGGCGGCCGACCGGCGCGACCGGGTGGACCTGACCGATGTGGCGCTGGTGACCATCGACGGCGAGGACGCCCGTGATTTTGACGATGCGGTGTACTGCGAAAGCGCGCGGGTCGGGCGCAGCAAGGGCTGGCGTTTGCTGGTGGCCATCGCCGATGTGAGTGCCTATGTCGAGACTGGCAGCGCGATCGACATCGACGCTTACGACCGCGCCACCAGCGTGTACTTTCCCCGCCGGGTGATTCCGATGCTGCCCGAGAAGCTCTCCAATGGGCTGTGCTCGCTCAACCCGGAGGTCGACCGGCTGTGCATGGTGTGTGACATGCTGATTACCGCCAAGGGTCAGATCCATGCCTATCAGTTTTATCCGGCGGTCATGCACAGCCACGCCCGCCTAACCTACACCGAGGTGGCGGCGATTTTGGCCAACACGCGCGGCCCGCAGGCCGAGCAGCGCAAGGCTTTGCTGCCTCACCTGCTCAATCTGCATGATGTTTACGGCGCGTTGCTCAAGGCGCGCAGCGAACGCGGCGCAGTCGACTTCGAGACCACCGAGACGCAGATTTTGTGCGATGAGGCCGGCCGCATCGAGAAGATCGTGGCGCGCACCCGTAACGACGCGCACCGCTTGATCGAGGAGGCTATGCTGGCGGCCAACGTCTGCTCTGCCGACTTCATTGCCCAGAGCGAGCACCATGGCCTGTACCGGGTGCATGAAGGCCCGACCCCTGAGAAAAAGGAACTGCTGCGCAATTACCTCAAGGCCACTGGCGTGGGCCTGAGCATCAGCGACAACCCGGTGCCCGGTGAGTTTCAGCGCATCGCGCAGGCCACCAAGGACAGGCCCGATGCCCAGCAGATTCACACGATGCTGCTGCGCTCCATGCAGCAGGCCATTTACACGCCGGTCAACAGCGGGCATTTTGGTCTGGCTTTTGAAGCCTACACCCACTTCACCAGCCCGATCCGGCGCTATCCGGACTTGCTCGTGCACCGCGTCATCAAGGCGATCCTCAGCGATCGGCGCTATCAATTGCCGACCCTGCCCACACCGGGTGAGGCGCATGCCAAGCTGGCCCGGCGCTTGGCCGAGCGGGCTCCAGCGCCCCAGCAGCGCCCCGAAAAAGTGCGCAAGACCAGCGGTGAGCAGCAGGCCTGGGAGGCCGCTGGGCTGCATTGCAGCGCCAACGAGCGGCGTGCCGATGAGGCCAGTCGCGATGTCGAGGCCTGGCTCAAGTGCAAATATATGCGCGAGCACCTGGGCGAAGAGTTTGCCGGCGTGGTCAGCGCCGCCACCGGTTTTGGCATCTTCGTCACGCTCGATGCAATGTACGTCGAGGGTCTGGTGCACATCACCGAGTTGGGCGGCGAGTACTTCCGTTTTGATGAGGCCCGGCAGGAGTTGCGGGGCGAGCGCACCGGCATTCGCTATGCCATCGGCACACGGGTGCGGGTGCAGGTCAGCCGGGTCGATCTCGATGGCCGGCGCATCGATTTCCGTCTGGTCCACGAGGGCCAGGAGTTGCCCGTGCGGGCTGGTCG
>CANHDQ010000267.1 GCA_947459405.1 Comamonadaceae bacterium | reverse complement strand
CAACAAGCTGTACCCGCTGACCGATGCGCTGGCCATCGTCAAGGAATGCGCGACGGCCAAGTTTGACGAGTCCATCGATGTGGCGGTTCAGCTCGGCGTGGACGCCAAGAAGTCCGACCAGGTGGTACGCGGCGCTGTGGTGCTGCCCAACGGCACCGGCAAGACCAAGCGCGTGGCGGTGTTTGCGCAAGGGGCCAAAGCCGAAGAGGCCCGCGCTGCGGGCGCCGACATCGTCGGCATGGACGACCTGGCCGCTGAGGTCAAGGCGGGCAAGATGGACTTTGATGTGGTGATCGCCTCGCCCGACGCGATGCGTGTGGTCGGCACGCTCGGCCAGGTGCTCGGCCCGCGCGGCCTGATGCCCAACCCCAAGGTTGGCACCGTCACCCCGGATGTGGCCACGGCGGTCAAGAACGCCAAGGCCGGTCAGGTGCAGTTCCGTGTGGACAAGGGCGGCATCATTCATTCCACGATCGGCCGTCGCTCGTTCGACACCGACAAGCTCAAGGGCAACCTCGCAGCTCTGGTCGATGCGCTCAACAAGGCCAAGCCGGCCTCGAGCAAGGGCATTTACCTGCGCAAGGTGGCCGTGTCTTCGACCATGGGCGTGGGCGTTCGCGTCGACACCCAGACCCTGGTCGGCTGAGAGATCTCAAGGGTCTCGCAAGAGCCCCTTGGATGTGGTGGGCTGTCCGCACGCAAGCGCGGGCAGGTCATCCAAGACCGCTGGCGTGTCACCCGCAAGGTGACACTTAATCGAAAAGCCAGCGCAGATGGCGGTCCCGCTGCTTGAAGGTTTTTGCAAAGAAATCCGAAACAGTTGGTCGCTGCATGAAGAAAGGCGTGTCCCGCGTGCCTGAGGCCAGGGACACATTTTTGAAGGAGTAGACCTTGAGTCTCAATCGCAGTGAGAAGCAGGCGGTCATCGATGAGGTGACCGCACTGGCCGCTCAAGCTCAGACGCTCGTGATGGCGGAATACCGTGGCATCACGGTCGCTGACATGACCCGGCTGCGCAGCCAAGCCCGCGAAAAAGGCGTGAACCTGAGTGTGTTGAAAAACACCCTGGCTCGCCGCGCGGTCACCGGCAGCGCTTTCGAAGTCGTGTCCGGCCAGATGACCGGCCCGCTGATCTATGGCTTTTCTGCCGATGCCGTCGCAGCCGCCAAGGTGGTCAGCGACTTCGCCAAGACCAACGACAAGCTGGTCATCCGTGGCGGTGCATTTGCAGGCAAGGCCCTGGACGTCAATGGCGTCAAGCAACTGGCCAACATCCCCTCCAAAGAGGTGCTGCTGGCCCAGTTGTGTGGCTTGCTCAAGTCGCCGATCTCCCGCACCGCTGTGGTGTTGGGCGCGCTGGCGGCCAAAAAAGGTGAAACGGCTGCCGCCTGATCGGTGCGCAGCCCCCGTGTTCAAACCCATTGTTTTGGAATTAGGAAATCAAAATGGCATTCGATAAAGACGCATTCCTGACCGCACTCGACAGCATGACGGTCCTCGAGCTCAACGACCTGGTCAAGGCCATCGAAGAGAAGTTTGGCGTGAGCGCCGCAGCCATGGCCGCACCTGCGGCTGCTGGCGGTGGTGGTGGCGCAGCCGCTGCTGCCGAAGAGAAGACCGAGTTCACCGTGGTGCTGGCCGAAGCCGGTGCCAACAAGGTGTCGGTCATCAAGGCCGTGCGCGAAATCACCGGCCTGGGCCTCAAGGAAGCCAAGGACCTGGTCGACGGCGCACCCAAGCCCGTCAAGGAAGGCGCCAACAAGGCCGACGCCGAGGCCGCCAAGAAAAAGCTCGAAGAAGCTGGCGCCAAGGTCGAGCTCAAGTAATTCTTGCGCCCGCAGGGCTGGAGGTGCCGTCTCGGGCCTCCAGCCTTTTGCGCCTTCAGAGCGCACTCTCAAGCCGGTTTGCTACAAGCCCGTTTACGAGTGTTTTCTGACCCCGACTGCAGAAAGCGCCTTGGTTCGGGCGATGCGCCATGCATCGCCGTCCGCCATCGGTTGGTAGTGGCCAACCACCAAGTCTGAGTCCGTGCCCGGGCTCACGACAGTCGCCAGAGCCCGAACCGTTTCATCTCGTCCCCTTCAAGCGGAGAACTCATGGCCTATTCCTTCACCGAGCGCAAGCGCATACGCAAGAGCTTCGGCAACCGCGAAAGCGTGTTGGCAGTCCCCTATATGCTGCAAATGCAAAAAGACGCGTACACCGCGTTTTTGCAGGCAGACCGCGCCCCGGGCAAGCGCCAAGCTGAGGGCCTGCAGGCCGCCTTCGAGAACGCCTTCCCCATCGTCTCGCACAACGGTTTTGTGGAGATGAAGTTCCTGGAGTACAACCTGGCCAAGCCGGCTTTCGATGTGCGCGAGTGCCAGACGCGCGGCCTGACCTTTGCGTCGGCCGTGCGCGCCAAGGTGCAGCTCATCATCTACGACCGCGAGTCCTCGACGCCGCAGTCCAAGGTGGTCAAGGAGGTCAAGGAGCAAGAGGTCTATATGGGCGAGGTGCCCCTCATGACCGAAAAAGGCTCCTTCGTCATCAACGGCACCGAGCGTGTCATCGTCTCGCAGCTGCACCGCTCGCCGGGCGTGTTTTTCGAGCATGACAAGGGCAAGACCCACAGCTCGGGCAAGCTCTTGTTCTCGGCTCGCATCATTCCCTACCGTGGCTCGTGGCTCGACTTTGAGTTCGACCCCAAGGACATCCTGTATTTCCGCGTCGATCGCCGTCGCAAGATGCCGGTGACCATCTTGCTCAAGGCCATCGGCCTCAATGCCGAGTCCATCTTGGCCAACTTCTTTGTGTTCGACAACTTCCGCCTGATGGACAGTGGCGCGCAGATGGAGTTCGTGGCCGAGCGCATGCGCGGCGAGGTGGCCCGCTTCGACATCACCGACAAGGCCGGCAAGGTCATCGTGGCCAAGGACAAGCGCATCACTGCGCGCCACACCCGCGAGCTCGAGCAGTCGGGCACCAGCGCCATCAGCGTTCCCGAGGACTTTTTGCTCGGCCGCGTGGTCGCGCGCAACATGGTCGACCCGGAAACCGGCGAGATCATTGCCAAGGCCAATGACGAGCTGACCGAGGCCCTGCTCAAGAAGCTGCGCAGCGCCGGCGTGCAGCAGCTGCAGGTGCT
>CANHDQ010000266.1 GCA_947459405.1 Comamonadaceae bacterium | reverse complement strand
TTTGCCGGTGACCGGGTCGATCCGGCCGTGGTGCTGGCCGCCTCTGGGGTGGACGCCGTGGTGCTCGAGTGTTTGGCCGAGCGCACCTTGGTTCCTGCCATTCGGGCCCGCCGCGAGAATCCACAAGCCGGCTTTGATCCGCGAATTGGGCGGCGGCTTCGCGCCCTGCTGCCAGTAGCCCGTCAAAACGGCTGCCGCATCATCTCCAATTTTGGCGCGGCCAACCCGGCCGCAGCGGCGCAGTACATCGCCCGTCTGGCCCGCGAGATGGGCATTGCGGGCCTGCGTGTGGCTGCGGTGGTGGGCGACGATGTGGCGGACCGGCTGGCCCAGATCAGCTGGGTGCGCGAGCCCGCAGCGCCCCTGCTGGGCGCCCACGCCTACCTGGGCTGCAACCCGCTGGCCGATGCGCTGGCCCAGGGTGCTGACGTGGTGGTCACCGGCCGAGTGGCCGATTCGGCGCTGTTTTCGGCGGTGGCCCGCGATCGCCTCGCGCCGGGCGATGACGCGCTGGCCGGCGCCATCGGAGTGGGGCATCTGCTCGAATGCGGCGGGCAGTTGACTGGCGGCAATTACGAGCCGATCGCCGGCGCGGGCGCACCGCCGCCTTTGACGGCCGAGCAGTACGCCCGCCTGGGCTATCCGCTGGCCCGCGTGATGGCCGACGGCAGTGCCGAAATCGGTCTGCCACCTGGCACTCCCGGCATTGTCGATCCGCTGACCTGCACGCTGCAGCTGCTCTACGAGGTGCACGATCCGTCGCACTACGCCACGCCCGATCTGGTGGTCGATTTCAGCGGCGTGCGCTTTGAGCGAACGGGCGACAACCGGGTGCTCATGAGTGGCGTCAAGTCCAAGGGGCCTCCACCCATGCTCAAGGTGGCCGGCTTCGTGGACCGTCCGGGCTTCATCATGGACTGCGAGATCACCCTGGCCGGTGCGGGCGCGCGTTCGCGTGCGCAGGTCATGGCCCAAGCCTTGCGGCTGCGCCTGGCAGACTGGGGCGATGACGACGTGACGGTGGATTTGGTGGGTGCGGGATCGGTGCTGCGCGCACTCTCGCAGCCCTTGCGCGGCGAGTTACCCGAGATGCGCGTGCATGTCTCGGCGCGCTGCATCGATGCCGAGCAAGCGCAAACCATTGAAGACGAGGTCTACGCCATGACCCTGTCGGGCCCGGCTGGCGGGGCCAGTGTGCGCAGCGAAAAGCGGCCACGCATCGAAGTGCTCGATGGCTTCATTGCGCCGCAGCACGTTTTGCCGCAACTCATCTGGAGCCTCTCATGAGGGTTGGAGACATCGCGGCCGGACGGGCTGGCGACAAAGGCGACATGCTCGACCTGACCCTGGTCGCACGGGATCAGGCGGCCTACGAACAGCTGCGCCAGGCATTGACCGCCGAACGTCTGCAGCCCCTGCTCAACCGGGTTGTCCCGGGCCCCGTGCTGCGCTACGAGCTGCCCGGGCTCAAGGCCTTGAAGTTTGTTTTGCCCCAAGCGCTGCCGGGCGGTGTGTATGCCGCTATGCACCCGGGTTTGCATTGGCAAAAGGCGGCGATCTGGCTGCTGCTCGATCTGTCGATCGAATCGGATGCGCAGGGCCTGCGTCTGCTGACCCCACAGGAGGCCCGATGAGCGCCGCACCCCCCCCATCTGGCAGCTTTGTCCAGTCCGTCGATGAGATTCGCGCCCTCGTGGGCAAGCCGGCCTTTGTGTCCGATTGGGTGCTGATCACCCAGCAGCACATCGACTTGTTTGCCCAGGCCACGGGCGACTTTCAATGGATCCATGTCGATGTGGCGCGGGCGCAAAAAGAATCGCCTTACGGCGGCACGATCGCGCACGGCTTTCTCACCTTGTCTCTCCTGGGACAGTTCTACGAGCGGCACATGACGCTGCCGTTTTGCGAGATGGGGCTGAACTATGGCCTCAACAAAGTGCGTTTCACCAGCCCAGTGCCCTCTGGCAGCCGGGTGCGCGGTCAGTTCGTGTTGGCTCAGCTCGAAGACATTGCGGGGGGCTTGCAGCTGACCTTCAAGGTCACCCTCGAGATCGAGGGCCAAGAGCGCCCCGCCTGTGTCGCCGAATCCGTGGTGCGCCAGTATTTCCAGGCCCAAGTTCCCGCCAAGTCTTGAAACCCGAACCCCAGAAAGTTCTGCCATGAAGGCCCTGATCTGCAGCCAATACGGCCCGCCCGAAAACCTGCGCGTACAGGACATGCCCGACCCCCAGCCCGCTGCCGGGGAGGTGGTGGTGCGGGTGCGCGCAGCCGGCGTGAATTTCCCCGATGCACTGATCGTGCAGAACCTCTACCAATTCAAGCCCACGCCGCCGTTTTCTCCCGGTGGAGAGGCCGCTGGCGAGGTGCTGGCCGTCGGTGCTGGCGTCAGCCGCTTCAAGGTCGGCGACAAGGTCATCGCCCTGACCATCTGGGGGGGCTTTGCCGAGCAGGTCTTGGCCAAGGAAGACCAACTCTTCCCCATGCCGCAGGGCCTGTCGTTTGAGGTGGCCGGCTCGCTGCTTTTGACCTACGGCACTTGCATACACGCGCTGCGCGACCGCGCGGGCCTGCAGCCAGGGCAGACGGTGTTGGTCCTGGGCGCCGCCGGCGGCATCGGCATTGCCGCCATCGAGTTGGCCAAAGCGCTGGGCGCGCGCGTGATCGCTGCCGCCTCATCGGCAGAAAAACTGGCCACCTGCCGCGCCAAGGGAGCCGATGAAGTCATCAACTACCGCGAACAAAACCTGCGCGATGAGATCAAGCGGATCACCGGTGGCAAGGGCGTGGACGTGGTGGTCGATCCGGTCGGGGGCGACCATGCCGAGCAGGCCCTGCGCTCCATGGCCTGGCGCGGCCGTTATCTGGTGGTGGGATTTACCGACGGTCAGATTCCTCGGCTGCCCTTGAATCTGGTGTTGCTCAAGGGCTGTGCCATTGTGGGGGTGTTCTGGGGCGACTTCGTGGCCCGCGAGCCCCAAGCGGCGCAGACCGACCTGCAAGACCTCGTGGCCATGCTGGCGCGCGGTCAGATCCAGCCGTTGATCTCGGCGCGATACAGCTTGCAAGATGCGTCCAAGGCCATCTTGGAGTTGTCGCAGCGGCGCGCGCAGGGCAAGCTCATTGTGTTGCCCTAAAGCCGGCCTGCTCTCCGCTTGAGAGGCGATAGGACACAGCG
>CANHDQ010000265.1 GCA_947459405.1 Comamonadaceae bacterium | reverse complement strand
GTTTCTGCGGCTATTGGCAGGGTGGACAATATACGGCCTTACATCAAACCCGAGCCACTGCGATGCACCCGAGCCTGTCAACCGCCCACCTCCTGAACCGCACAGCCAGGCAGGCGGGCGCCTGTCTGGGCCTTGTCGCTGGTTTGTATGCCAGCGCCTGGGCCGGGCCCCACGAGCACGGCGTGGTTCATATGACCGTCGCCATCGAAGGCACGATCGTCCAACTGGCCTTGCGCGCGCCGCAGGAAAGCTTGCTGGGCTACGAGCGGGCACCGCGCGAGGGCACCGAAAAGCAGCAGGCTGACAAGCTGATTGAGCAAATGCGCGTGGCCGAATCGGTGATTGAGTGGAACGCCCAAGCGCAGTGCAAAGCCACCAGCGCCAGCGTCAACGCGCCAGGCTTGCAAGGCAAAGCGCAGGCCGGCGGCCATGTGGATATTGAAGCGCAGTACCGTTTTGAATGCGGCCAGGTGGCCCAGCTGCGCAGCGCCAAGGTCAGTCTGTTCGAGTTGTCACGCCGCATCAGCCGGGTGCAGGTGCAGGTGGCCGGGCCGCAGGGGCAGTCGCAATCGACCCTGCGACGCAACCGGCGCGAGTTTCAAATCGGTAAATAGGTCGGCGCATGGAGCAAGCCGACGTTCTGCAGATCAGCGGCCTGCGCCAGCGCTGGCCCGAGCAGGCGCGCGATCTGCTGCAGATCGACTCCCTTGGCCTGGCAGCCGGGCAACGCCTTCTCGTGCAGGGCGACAGCGGCAGCGGCAAGAGCACGCTGCTGTCGCTGGCCGCCGGTGTCTTGCTGCCCACCGAGGGCCGGGTCAGCCTGCTGGGCCAATCTTGGCGCGATTTGCCCGCCGGCCGGCGCGAACAATGGCGGGCCGACCATGTAGGCTACCTGTTCCAGCAGCTCAACCTCCTGCCCTATCTGAGCGTGCTCGACAACGTGCTGCTGCCCTGCCGTTTTTCGCGCCGCCGCGCCGAGCGCTGCGGCCGGCCACAGGAGCAGGCGCGCGAGCTGCTGCGCGCACTCGATCTTGCGCCCGCGCTGTGGCCCCTGCAGGCTGCACGGCTGTCGGTAGGCCAGCAGCAACGTGTGGCGGCCGCACGCGCGCTGATCGGTCAGCCCGAGCTCGTAATCGCCGATGAGCCCACGTCAGCGCTCGACGAGCGCCGACGCGACGGCTTCATGCAGCTGCTGCTCGAGCAGTGCGAGCGCTCCGGCTGCGCCCTGCTTTTTGTGACGCACGACAGCCGCCTGGCGAGCCATTTCCAGCACACGGTGCACCTGCCCGAGCCGGCCGGAGGTGGGCGATGAGCAGCTTGTGGGGCCTGGCCTGGCGCAGCGCCTGGAGCCGGCGGGCGGGGCTGTCCTGGGTGGCGCTGTCGATCGCGCTGTCGACTTTTCTCATGCTCTCGCTCGATCGCCTCAGGCAAGACGTGCGCCTGCATTTCGCGCAGTCGGTCTCGGGCACCGACCTGATCGTTGGCGCGCGCACCAGCGCCACGTCGCTGCTGCTGTATTCGGTGTTTCGCATCGGCAATGCCACTCAGAACATCCGCTGGAGCAGCGTGCAGGCCCTGGCCAGCGATCCGGCGGTGGCCTGGACCATCCCCCTGTCGCTGGGCGACTCCTACCGGGGTTTCCCGGTGGTAGCCACCACCGGCGCGTATTTCGAACACTTTCGCTATGGCGAGCGGCAAGCGCTGCAAGTGAGCCAGGGGCGAGCCTTCGGCGATGTCTTTGAGGCCGTCGTCGGGGCCGAGGCGGCCAAGCAACTGGGGCTGCAGCTGAATCAGAAGATCGCGCTGAGCCACGGCACGGGCGCCTTCGAGGCCGTCGATCATGCAGACAAGCCCTTCACCATCGTCGGCATCCTCGAGCGCACCGGCACGCCGGTCGACCGCTCGGTGCACATCGGACTCGACGGCATGCAGGCCATCCATATCGACTGGCTCGGCGGCATGCCGTCACGCGACCCCATCAGCGCCAGTCAGGTCCGGCAGATGGACCTGACGCCCAGCTCGGTGACGGCGGTGCTGGTCGGGCTCAAATCACGCGCGGCCGTGTTCTCGATGCAGCGCAGCGTCGCACAGTTTCCCGCCGAACCTCTGATGGCCGTGCTGCCGGGCGTGGTGCTCGACGAGCTATGGAGCACCCTGGCAATCGGCGAGCAGGTGATCGAGGCCATGGTGCTGCTGGTGGCAGCCGTGAGCGTGCTGTCGCTCATTGCAGTGATCAGCACCGGGCTGGAACAGCGGCGCCGCGAGCTGGCCGTGCTGCGATCGCTGGGCGCGGGGCCCAGCCGGGTGTTGGCCTTGCTGATCATCGAGGGCACGCTGGTGACCAGCGCAGCCGCCGCAGTAGGCGCCTTGGCCAGCGCTCTGGCCGTTGCCGTGTTGGGCGGCACGCTGGCGGCCCATTGGGGCATTGCGCCCCGGCTCGGTGTGCCCGAGGCCAGCCAATGGCTGATCCTGGCAGCGACGGTGACAGCCGGCGCGTTGGCCAGCGTGCTGCCGGCTTGGCGGGCCTACCGAATGTCCATCACGGACGGCCTACAACCGAGAGGATAAAAGCATGGACAAGAGCCGCCGCCAGTTCATCGAACGCGCGGCCCTGATCGCGGCGACAGGCGCTTGCGCGCCATCGGTCGGGGCCCAAAACAGGGGCAACTACCGCACCGTGCAATGGGACGAGCTGATGCCCGACGGCTGGAACCCCAAGGCGGCCCTGGGAAATCTGGACGCCAGCCGCATCCCGGAGGGCAGCGCGCAAGAGCTTGAGTTGCAGCGCAAGATGCGCAAGATCTGGGACCATGCGCCCGTGCGCGCCGAGCTCGATGGCCAGCGCATCCGTCTACCCGGCTACGTGGTGCCGCTGGAGTACAGCACCGGCGCCATTCGCGATTTTCTGCTGGTGCCCTACTTCGGCGCCTGCATCCACAGCCCACCGCCGCCGGCCAACCAGATCGTGCTGGTGACCCTGCAAAAACCCGCCCGGCTGCGCACCATGGATGCCTGCTGGGTCGCCGGCGTGCTCAGCGTACAAGGCAAGACCACCGACTGGGGGGTCAGTGGCTACGCCATGAGTGGCCACCAGGTTGACGAATACCGTGGCACCCGCTTGCCTTGAGGTCAGTTCGGCTCAGCGCCGAGCCTGCGCCAGAGCCTGCGTCAGGCTCATGCC
>CANHDQ010000264.1 GCA_947459405.1 Comamonadaceae bacterium | reverse complement strand
GACAGCTTGCAACTGAGCGCGCAGGAGATCGCGCGCTACAGCCCCTTGATGCGTCCCCTGGCGCTGCGCGCGCCTCTGGTGGTGGCGGTGGGGGCCGATGAGACGGGCGAGTTTTTGCGCCAGAGCGCCGAATTTGCGGTGCATGCCAAGCGGTGCGGGGCCGAAGTTGAGCACATGCAAGTGCCCCACACCCACCATATCTCGGTGGTGCTCGATGCGCTGGCCAGCCCAGGGCATGCCCTGAACCGGGCTGCATGTGCTTGGCTTGCCTGATGTAAAGCGCTTGACACGGCGGCCCTAGGACAAATACGAATGAATTGAGGGCACCCACTGGGTATGCTCTAGCGCTTGCAAGCTCATTCGCGGTCTGGGTGTTTGCCCAGCCTTTGTTTTGTTGACTTCAACCCCCTTGTCACCCGCTATCTTGCAGTTGCAGGGCCTGCGCAAGGCCTACGGTCAACTGCGAGCGGTCGACGGCGTCGACCTGTCGGTGGCCTCTGGTAGCCTGACGGGCTTGATCGGGCCCAATGGCGCGGGCAAGACCACCACCTTCGACCTGATTGCAGGCGCGCAGCGCTGTGACAGCGGGCGCATCGTCTTTCAGGGGCAATCCATCGAGAACTTGGCGCCCAATGCGATTTTTCGCCGCGGTCTGGCGCGCACGTTTCAGGTGCCGCGACCCTTTGCACAAATGACGGTCCTCGAGAACGTCCTCATTGCCCCGCTCAACCAGATCGGTGAGCGGCTTTATGCCAATTGGTGGTGGGCTGGCCGGGTGAGCGCCCAAGAGCGGGCGCTGCAAGAGCGCGCCCGCGAGGTTTTGGAGCTTTGTGCCTTGTCCGACAAGGCGAGCCTGCTGGCCGGCCAGCTCTCGGGTGGGCAGCAAAAGCTGCTCGAGCTGGCGCGTGTGCTCATGATTGATCCCCAGATGATCTTGCTCGACGAGCCCGCTGCAGGCGTCAACCCTAGCTTGCTGGAGACCCTGATGGAGCGGGTGCAGTTGCTGCATCGCCGAGGCATCACCTTTTTGTTGATCGAGCACAACATGGACTTGGTCATGCGGGTCTGTCAGCATGTCATCGTGATGGCCCAGGGTCAGGTGCTGGCTCAGGGTACGCCTCAAGAGGTTCAGGACAACCCGCAGGTGCTCGACGCCTACCTCGGTCAGGTGCCCCAGTCATGAGCGCGCCGGCCTCGTCCACCCAAGGCGCCCAGGACGCGGCGGTGTTGCGCGTGCATGAGTTGGTGGCCGGCTATGTCAAGGGCATGCCGATTGTCAAAGGGGCAAGCTTGCAGGTCGGCGCTGGCGAGCTGGTGGCCATTATTGGCCCCAATGGCGCGGGCAAAAGCACGTTGATGAAGGCGATCGCCGGTCTGGTGACGGCCGAGTCCGGGCAGATTGCCTTGCGCTCGGCGTCGCTGCTCGGCCTGAGCCCCGACCAGATCATGAGGGCTGGTCTGGGATTCGTGCCGCAAACGGGCAATGTCTTTGCCACCCTGACTATCCACGAGAATTTGCGCGTCGGGGGCTATTTGCTCGGCGCCGAGCTGACGCAACGTCTGGAGCGGGCCTACACCATGTTCCCCGCGCTGGCGGCCAAACGGCGTGACAAGGCTCGAACCCTCTCGGGCGGTCAGCGGCAGATGCTGGCCATTGCGCGGGCCTTGATGACCGATCCTAGCGTGCTCATGCTCGATGAGCCCTCGGCCGGTTTGGCTCCGATGATGGTGCAAGAGGTGTTTGAAAGCCTGCACCGCCTCAGCCGCCAGGGGGTCAGCGTGTTGATGGTTGAGCAAAATGCCAAGGGGGCCTTGCAGCACAGCGACCGCGCTTATATTTTGGTCGAGGGGGGCAATCACCTGGAGGGCCCGGCTCAGGCCTTGCTCCATGATCCTGCCGTGGGTGCTGCATTTCTGGGCCAAGGCCGTCGTCGGGAGGCTGCATGATCCTGCAGGCACTGGTCGACGGCGTGTTCACGGGGGCCATCATTTCCTTGGGGGCCATCGGGCTGTCGCTGACGCTGCAAATCATGCGGTTTGCCAATTTTGCGCATGCCGAATTCATGACGCTTGGCGGCTATCTTGCCCTGGCCATCGTGTGGATGATCGGGCCCGGTTCGCCCACCCTGGGCTTGACGTTTGGTTGGCAGCTGCTGGTGGCCGCTTTGCTGGCCTCGGCTCTGGCAGGGCTGATGGCCTGGGGCTTGGATCTCTTGGTGTTTCGGCCGCTGCGCCGCCAGGGGGCTGCCTCTTTGGTGCTGGTCTTTGCGGCTTTTGGTGCAGCGCTGGTGCTGCGCCATGTGCTGGTGCTGATCTGGGGGCACGAGTCTTACTTCTACACCCGCGAACTGCAGATGGGTGTGATGATCATGCCCGGCATGCGCGTGATGCCCGATCAGGTCTTCATCCTGGCGCTTGCCGTGCTGCTCATGGTGGTGCTACATCTGTTTCTGACGTTTCACCGCACCGGCATCGCCATGCGTGCGATGGCCGAAAGTCCGGCGCTTTCGCAGGTCTGCGGCATTCGGGTCGACAGCGTCATGCGTACCACCTGGATCATCTCGGGCTTTATGGCGGCCATGGCCGGCGTGTTTTCTGCGCTGACGCCCCAGCTGCATCCGGAGTTGGGCTCCAACATGCTGCTGTCCGTGTTTGCTGCTGCAATTTTTGGGGGCGTCGGCAGCTTACCGGGTGCGGTTCTCGGTGGCCTGTTGGTGGGCATTTCGGAGAACCTCTTTTTATTGGTGGCCGATCCCGGCTACAAGCCGGCTATGCCCTTCTTGCTGCTGCTGGCCGTGCTGTGCTTGCGCCCACAGGGCCTGCTTGGGGAGCGTTCATCATGAGCGGGGTGGGCTGATGGCGGGCATATTGTCCTATTTGGTGTTCTTCTTGTGTGTCGTCTTGGTGCTGTGCATCCTGACCATGGGCCTGAACCTGCAATGGGGCTTTACCGGCCTGTTCAACGCCGGGGTAGCTGGGTTCTATGCGATTGGCGGTTACACCCACGCCATCTTGACGGCCGCGCCCAACCCGCAGCTGATGGGCAACTATGGCTTGCCCTGGATCGTCGGCATATTGGGCGCTGTGTTGCTGACCGCCCTGGCCGCTGCCGTGATCGGTCTGATCACGATCCGGCTGCGCGGCGACTACCTGGCCATCGCCACCTTTGGCATTGGCATCATGATTCAACTCGTTGCGCTCAATCT
>CANHDQ010000263.1 GCA_947459405.1 Comamonadaceae bacterium | reverse complement strand
TGGCGGCGCTGGTGGCGCCGCCTCTCGCCTGCACGGCAAGACCGCTTCATCACCCTGGGCCCGCTGCTTGCGGTGGCCCTGTTTCTGGCGGCCGTGGTGGCCGCCTTCGCCTACCTTCGCATCGAGGAGATCGACCGCGAAACGGAGGCGGTGCGACGGGATGTGGAATACGCACAGCAGCGCCTGCGCCTTCGCATGCTCGAGCGCCAGGAGCAGTTGATGCGACTGGGCCGCGACATCTCCAACCGCGAGATCAACGCCGACGGCTTTATCGACCAAGCCGAGTCCCTGATCAGCAAGCACCCAGAACTGCTGGCGGTGAGCTGGATCGATGCGCGACGCAGGGTTCGGGCCACCTACGCCTCACCCAGCGCGGGCTCGGCACAGCAGCGTGCGCCGGGCGACAGCCTGGCAGCAGGCGAGACCGACCAGACCTTCGGCCTGGCGCGCGATCTCAGGCAGCCGGTGCATTCGCGCCCGCTGAGCGCGGGCAGCGAAACGGCCGCCGGCATGCCCACGGTGCAGTTGCAGGTTCCACTGGACAACCAGGGCCGCTTTGATGGCGTGATCCTGGGCGAGTATTCGATCGACGGCCTGCTGCGCTTTGGCGTGCCGCCTGAGGTCAGCGCGCGCTATGCGGTGGCCTTGATCGACGATCAGGGGCAGATCCTGGCCGGCAGCCTGCCCCCGCCCAGGCCCACTGCGGCCAAGCTGCTGCCCTGGTATGAAGAGGCGGCCGACTACGAAACCCCGGTCTCACCGGTGGGCAACGGCCTGCTGATCCGGGCGCAAAGCTACCGCGCATCGCTTGGGGTGGTGGGCAGTGGATTTTTCTGGCTGGTCAGTGCCCTGAGCGCGCTGACGGTCTGGATGCTGCTGGGCACCTGGCGTCACACCCGCCGGCGCGTGCAGGCGCAAGACGCCCTGGTGGCCGAAACCAATTTCCGCAGGGCCATGGAAAACTCCATGCTCACCGGCATGCGTGCGCTGGACTTGCAAGGGTGCATCACCTATGTCAACCCGGCGTTTTGCCAGATGACCGGCTGGAGCGAGGCCGAGCTGGTCGGGCGCACCGCGCCCTTTCCGTACTGGCCCGATGAAGACGTGGAGTGGCTGACGGCCCGACTCGAGGAGGAGCTGGCCGGGCGCTCAACGCCGGGCGGGTTCGAGGTCCGGGTCAAGCGCAAGGACGGCTCGATCTTCGATGCCCGCATGTATGTCTCGCCACTGATCGACTCGCGTGGTCAGCAAGCCGGCTGGATGACCTCGATGACCGACATCACCGAGCCCAAGCGCATCCGGGAGGAGCTGTCGAACTCGTACGAGCGCTTTACCACCGTGCTCGAGGGTCTAGATGCCGCCGTCTCGGTCGCGCCGCTCGACAGCGCCGAGTTGCTGTTTGCCAACCGCCTGTACCGGGCCTGGTTCGGCGCTGACGTGGCCGGTCACCTGCGGCTGATCACGCAGGCCGGAACGCCCCCGGTAACGCCCAGCGATGATCTGCTCGATCCAGTGGACTCCCTGGTGGGCTTGCCCACGCACAGCTTGACCGCCGCTGCGGCTGAAAACGCGGAAATCTTTGTGCCCGAATTGGGCAAATGGCTTGAGGTGCGCTCGCGCTACCTGAGCTGGGTCGATGGACGGCTGGCGCAGATGATGATTGCCACCGACATCACGCCCAGGCGCCACGCCGAGGAGCAGGCGGCGCTGCAGGCCGAGCGTGCGCAATCGGCCAGCCGATTGATCACCATGGGCGAGATGGCCTCTTCGGTGGCCCATGAGCTCAACCAGCCGCTGACGGCCATCAGCAACTACTGCAAGGGCATGGCATCGCGCCTGGAGCGTGGCAACATCGAAACAGCCGACCTGCTCGGCGCGCTCGAGAAAACGGCCCGTCAGGCGCAGCGGGCTGGCCAGATCATTCACCGCATCCGCTCCTTCGTCAAACGCAGCGAACCCAACCGGGCGCCCTCAGACGTGGCCACGCTCGTGAGCAATGCGATGGAGTTGGCCGATATCGAACTGCGGCGCCACCATGTGCGCCTGACCCACTACCTGGCGCCCGGGCTGCCTAAGGTGCTGGTCGACCCCATCTTGATCGAGCAGGTGCTGATCAACCTGCTCAAGAACGCTGCCGAGTCGATCGAACAGGCCGCTCGTCCCACCGCGCGGCGGCGCGTCGAGTTGCGGGTCAGCCACAAAGCCGAGGCCGCGCAGGTCAGCATGGTCGAGTTTTCGGTGCTGGACTCCGGTCGCGGTCTGTCAGAGGAAAACACCAAGCGCCTGTTCGAGGCCTTCTATTCCACCAAGCCCGAGGGCATGGGCATTGGCCTCAAACTGTGCCGCAGCATCGTCGAGTCCCATCAGGGGCGGCTGGAGGCGGAGAACCTCTACAATGGCCAGGAGGTTTTGGGGTGTCGCTTCTCCTTCTGGCTGCCAGCGGCCAGCGACGACACCGAGCCCCCTGAGGATGCGACGCGCACCGCAGCCGACACTGGCAGCAACGCGACGATCGCGCGGTAACTCACCCTTTTGTTGACGCAAGGTTCTCATGAGCTTGATTCCCAAGAAAGGCACGGTCTACGTAGTCGACGACGACGAGGGCGTGCGCGACTCCCTGCAATGGCTGCTTGAAGGCAAAGACTACCGGGTGCGCTGCTACGACTCGGCCGAAACCTTCCTGTCGCGCTACGACCCGCGCGAGGTCGCCTGCCTGATCGTCGACATCCGCATGGGCGGCATGACGGGTCTGGAGTTGCAAGACCGCCTGATCGAGCGCCGAAGCCCGTTGCCGGTGGTCTTCATCACCGGTCACGGCGACGTCCCGATGGCCGTGAGCACCATGAAAAAAGGCGCCATGGACTTCATCCAGAAGCCCTTTCAGGAAGAGGCATTGCTCAGCCTGGTCGAACGCATGCTCGAGCAGGCCCGCGAGAGCTTCAACGCCTACCAGAACACGGCCAGCCGCGAAGCGCTGCTGGCCAAGCTGACCTCGCGCGAGGCCCAGGTGCTCGAGCGCATCGTGGCCGGCCGCCTGAACAAGCAGATCGCCGACGATCTCGGCATCAGCATCAAGACGGTCGAAGCGCACCGCGCGAACATCATGGAAAAGCTCAACGTCAACACGGTGGCCGACCTGCTGCGCCTCGCGCTGTCGAAGAAGCAGGCCTGAGCGGGCGCCGGCCGCGGCGGCACTGCCCGCCCGGCCCGCAAGCCAGTGCTCCCAGCCGCCCCGCGCGATGCGGCCCACTCGCGCGGCGGCGGCCGTTCTCCCGGCGCGCGAGCGCC
>CANHDQ010000262.1 GCA_947459405.1 Comamonadaceae bacterium | reverse complement strand
CCAGCCCGGCACCGATGACCAGGGCGCGCCCGGCTGCACGCGCTGCAGGCCGGCTGCGGGCGCTCTGGCGCGGCTGCCAGGTGGGCTGGTAGCTGGCCCGAAGCTGATGGCGCTTGGGCGCCAGGCCCTCGACCTTGCGCACCTCAAAGCCGCTTTCGGCCAGCGCGTCGACCACGCTGCGCGCCACGCACCAGCTTGCCAGCAGGCTGCCGCGTCGGCAGCGGCGGCCGACTGCACGCAGCAGCTCGGGGCTCCACATCTGCGGGTTACGCTCGGGTGCGAAGCCGTCGAGGTAGACGCTGTCAAACTGCCCGTCGAGCGTGCGCAGCATGCGCTCGGCCGGGCCGATCAGCAGGGTCAAGAGCACCCGCCCGTCCTCGAAGGCCAGGCGGTGCACGCCAGGCAGCAGGCCGCTAAAACTGCGGGCCAGTTGCTCGGCCAGGGGCATCAAGTCGGGGTGGGGTTGGCAGGCTTGCAGGAGGTCGGCAGGGCTGACCGCAAACGCCTCCGTGGCGGTGTAGTTCAACAGGGCAGGGCGCTGGGTGTCTTGGCGCCAGTTCTGCCAGCTGACCAGAAAATTCAGGCCCAGGCCAAAGCCGTTTTCAAGAATGCGCCAGTGCGGTTGGCCTTGCCAGGCCTGGGGCAGGCCACAGCCTGCAAAAAACACCTGATCGGCCTGTGCGCGCCCGTGGTCGACGCGACTTCTATAGCGGTCCTCAAAGCGCGGGCTGGCCGGGGTGCCGTCTTCCAGCCAGGCCACCGGCTCGGCCATCGTGGCGCCGACTCAGGACTGAGGCGGTGGCACGTAGCCGGCGACGGCGTCGGCGCCTTCGCCGAAGAAATGCTTTTCCATCTGGCGGGCCAGGTACTGGCGGGCCCGTGCATCGGCCAGGTTCAGGCGGTTTTCGTTGACCAGCATGGTCTGCTGCTTGAGCCATTCAGCCCAGGCGGGCTTGCTCACCTCGGCCCAGATGCGCTGGCCCAGGGGTCCGGGGTAGGGCGGACGGTCCAGGCCTTCTGCCTCGCGGCCGAGCTTGATGCAATTGACAGTGCGTGTCATGGGGGGTGCTTTGTGTGAATTGACGAATGGGGTATTTTACGAAGGCTGGCGCGGTCGCAGCTCTTTAGGCTGCGGCTGCTGGCGCCAAGCTCTCGAGCTGCTTGTCGCGCTGGCGGCGCAACCAGGTGGCGCTGCGCCCGCCCAGGGGGCGGGCCAGCAGTTCCTGCGCAAAATCCACGGCGGCCAGCAGGCCCATCAGATCGATGCCGGTGGACAGGCCGCTGCGCTCGGCCATGAGCACCAAATCTTCCGTGGCTGCGTTGCCTGCGGCCCCGGGTGCAAACGGGCAGCCACCTATGCCGCCCACACTGGCGTCGAAACGGCGCACGCCTTCTTCGACCGCTGCCCAAGCATTGGCCACCGCCATACCGCGCGTGTCATGAAAGTGCATGGCCAGCTGCTCGGCCGGGATGTGCTGCAGCAGCGCGCGGGTGCGGTCGCGCACCATGCCCGGCGAGGCCGCGCCGATTGTGTCGGCGATCACCACCTCCTGCGCGCCGCAGTCCAGCATACGCCGCGCCAGCTCGACCACCCGCGCCATGGGCGTCTCGCCCTCAAACGGACAGTCGAAAGCCACGGCCACATAGGCTCGGGTGCGCATGCCCAGGCCAAGTGCCGCCCGCACGGTTTCTTCGCTCACGGTGGTGGCCTGATCGAGCCCCATGTTGATGTTCTTGCGGTTCATGGTTTCGGTGGCCGAGAGCACGACGGCGATCTCGCGCGCACCGGCCGCGTGGGCGCGCTCCAGGCCCTTGAGGTTGGGCACCAGCACCGAGCTGCGCAGCTGCGGCTGGCGCTCGAGCAGTTGCGCGGTGACTTCGGCGGCGTCGGCCATCTGGGGCACAGCCTTGGGCGAGACAAAGCTGGTGGCCTCGACGCTTTGCACACCGGCTTGTACGAGCAGGTCGATCAGGCGCAGTTTATCGGCCGTGGCAATGGAGACAGGCTGGTTTTGCAGGCCGTCGCGCGGTGCGACGTCTGTGAGGATGAGGCGGTCCATGGTGGTTCTTTCCGTGTTCACGCAATGGCGCCTTGGGCGCGCAGGCTGGCCAGTTGCTCGGCGCTGTAGCCAAGGCTGGAGAGCACCTGGTCGGTGTGTTCGGCCAGTGCAGGAGGGCGCACGAAATGGTGTGGGGGGGTGTCCGAGAGTTTGACTGGGTTGCCCGGCATCGGCAGCGTCTGGCCGTTGGAGAGCTGGACCTCAACGACCATGTCGCGCGCACGAACCTGGGCCTGGTTGAGCGCCTGTGCAAAGTTGTTGACCGGGCCGCAGGGAATGCGCGCCGCCTCGAGCTGCTCGACCCAGTAAGCGGTGCTCTGCGTGCGAAATTTCTCGCTGATCAGGGCTTCGATGCGCTCCTTGTGGGCGTAGCGCACCGGCTGCTTGAGGTACTGGGGGTCGCGCAACTCTTCGATGCCGATGAAGTTGGCAAAGCGCTCGAAAAAAGCGTCGCCGATGCAGGCCACGATGACGTGCCCATCCGACGTGGGAAAGCTGTTGTAGGGCACGTGCACGAAGTGGCCGTTGCCGATGCCCTCGGGAACGATGCCCGACATCAGGTACATGGTGGCCATGTAGTTGAGCATGGAAATCTGCGCATCGAGCATCGAAATGTCGACATGCTGGCCGCGACCCGTGCGTTCGCGCTGAGCCAGGGCTGCCAGCACGCCGATGGCGCCAAACAAGCCACCACCGAGGTCGCCGATCGGGATGCCGCTGCGTGTGGGGCCCGACTGCTGCGTGCCGGTGATCGACATGCCCCCGCCCATGGCCTGAACCACCTGGTCGAAGGCCGGGCGGTTGATGTCAGGGCCGGTCTCGCCAAAGCCGGTGACCGAGCAGGTGATGATGCGCGGATTGATGACCGCCAGCGCCTCATGGTCGATGCCCAGTCGTTTGGGTACTCCCACGCTGAAGTTGTCAAACACCACATCGGCCTGGCGCACCAGATCGAGGAAGACCGCGCGGCCTGCTTCGCTTTTGAGGTCGATGCACACGCTTTGCTTGTTGCGGTTGAGCGTGAGGAAATAGGCGCCCATGCCATCGCGCGAGTGGTCCGGGTCTTTCTCGAGCAGCCGGCGCGTGCCCTCGCCGGTTCCCGGTGGTTCGACCTTGATGGTGCGCGCGCCCAGATCGGTCAGCAGCATGGTGCCGTAGGGCCCGGACAGCATGTGCGTGAGGTCCAGAACGGTAATGTGTTCCAGGGCCATGGGTAGAAGTCTCCTTGTTGATGGGGTGGCGCTCGGGCTTTGTGGCT
>CANHDQ010000261.1 GCA_947459405.1 Comamonadaceae bacterium | reverse complement strand
TCGGGCCATCATCGAGGGGCGGCGCGAGGGCTTCGTCAAGCTCATCACCGCCGCCGGCAGCGGCAAGCTGCTGGGCGCCACCGTGGTCGGTCCGCACGCCGGCGAATTGCTGGCCGAATACACCCTGGCGCTACAGCAAGGCCTGAGCCTGAGGCAATTGCTGGCCGGCATTCGCGCCTACCCGACCTGGACCGAGGCCAACAAGCATGCAGCCGGTGTCTTTGTGCGGGGGCGTCAGCCGGCCTGGGCGCTGCGCTGGCTCGAGCGCTACCACGCCTGGCGCCGGGGCTGACCCTGCAGGCGCAGCGCCCTGTGACAATGGGGCTTTGCTTGCAGGTCATTTCAATGGCACTTCAACGGCACTTCAATGGCACGGGGCATGCGCGCATCTGACAGCCCAGTCCTGCGTGACATCGTCTTGGTCGGCGGTGGGCACAGCCATGCGGTTTTGCTGCGCCGCTGGGCCATGCAGCCGCTGCCGGGGGTGCGCCTGACCCTGATTTGCCGCGACACCCACACGCCTTACTCGGGCATGCTGCCGGCCTACATTGCCGGCCACTACACGCACGAGCAAGTGCATATCGATCTGCGCACGCTGGCCCAGGCCGCTGGTGCGCGATTTTTCAAGGCCGAGGTCACGGGGCTGGATCGCAGCGCGCAACGGGTGATCTGCCAGGGCCGCCCGCCCGTGCCCTACGACTGGCTGTCGATCAATATCGGCGCGACGCCCGGCTTTGGCGCAGCCGGCGCCAGCGTCCATGCGCTGCCGGTCAAACCCATCGATCGGTTCCACCAACGTTGGCTGGAGCTGCTCGAGCGGGTCCGGGGGCGGCCGGCGCGCTGGCGCCTGGCCGTGGTGGGAGCGGGCGCCGGCGGTGTCGAGCTGTTGCTGGCCATGCAGTGGCGCCTGCGCGGCGAGCTGCAGGCGCTGGGGCGCGACCCGGGTGCAGTCGAGTTCTCCCTCTACAGCGACGCGCCAGTCATTTTGCCCACCCACAACGCGCGGGTGCAGCGCCACTTCATGGCCCTGCTGCGCCAGCGCGGCGTGCAGGTGCACACCGGCCAGGCCGTCACGCAGGTGTGGGCCGGCTGCCTGCAAACCCAAAGCGGGCGGGTGCTTGATGCCGACGAGGTGATCTGGGTCACCCAGGCGGTGGGCGCGCCCTGGCTGCGCGAGACCGGTTTGCCGCTCGACGCGCAGGGCTTTATCGCGGTCAACGACTGCCTGCAAAGCACCGGCGACGAGCGCGTGTTTGCTGCCGGCGACGTGGCCAGCCGGGTCGGCCAGCCCCTGGCCAAGGCCGGCGTGTTTGCAGTGCGCCAGGCCATGCCTTTGCTGCACAACCTGCGCGCCAGCGTGCTGGGCCGGCCGCTCAAGCCCTACCGCCCGCAGCGGCGCTGGTTGGCGCTGCTGGGCACGGGCGGTGCCCAGGCGGTGGCCTCGCGCGGCGCGCTGTCGGCCCATGGAGGCTGGGTATGGCGCTGGAAGGACTGGATCGATCGTCGCTTCATGGCCCAGTTCACCCACCTGCCCCTCGCGATGCCCGCGCCCGCTGGGGCGCCCCTGCTGCCCGTGTCCGAGGCCGAGCGCGAGCAAGCCCTGGCGGCCTCGGCCATGCGCTGCGGCGGCTGCGGCGCCAAGGTGGGCGCCTCGGTGCTCGGCCGTGTGCTGGCCCGCCTGCCGGTGAGCGCGCGCGACGATGTGCCCATCGGTTTGCAGCAGGCGCAAGATGCGGCGGTGGTGCGCGTGCCTCCGGGCAAGGCGCTGGTGCAGAGCGTGGATTTTTTTCGCGCCTTCATCGACGACCCCTATGTTCTGGGCCGGATCGCGGCCAATCATGCCTTGGGCGATGTGTGGGCCATGGGAGCCGATGCGCAAAGCGCCCTGGCGATTGCCACCGTGCCCCCCGGGCTGGAGTCTCGCACCGAGGACTTGCTCGCGCAGATGATGGCCGGCGCTGCCGAGGTGTTGCAGGCGGCCGGCTGCGCGCTGGTGGGCGGCCACTCGGCCGAAGGCCAGGAGCTGGCCCTGGGTTTTGCGGTTAACGGCCTGATCGACCAGGATCTGGGCAGCGTGCTGCGCAAGTCGGGCATGCAGCCTGGCGATGCGATCGTGCTGACCAAGCCGGTAGGCGCCGGATGCTTGCTGGTGGCGCACCAACTGCTGCGCGCGCGCGGCCACTGGATCGACGCCGTGCTCGATTCGATGATGCAGTCGAGCCAGCAAGCTGCGCAGTGCCTGCGCGAGCATGGCGCGCACGCCTGCACCGATGTCACCGGCTTTGGCCTGCTGGGCCATCTGCTCGAAATGAGCCGACCCTCTGGCGTCGATGTCGAGCTCGATCTGGCGGCGCTGCCTGTCTTTGAAGGCGCGATCGAGTCGGCCGGCGCGGGCCATCTGAGCTCGGCGCAACCGGCCAACGCCCAGGTGCGCAGCGCCTTGCGCAATCTGCAAGCCCACGCCAGCGACCCCAAGCTGCCCCTGCTCTTTGATCCGCAGACCGCAGGCGGCCTGCTCGCCAGCATCCCGGCGGCGCAGGCTGCGGCCTGTGTGCAGGCCCTGCAAGCCGCCGGCTACCGGCGCGCTGCGGTCATCGGCCGGGTGCTGCCGGCCAGCGCAGACGCAGCGCCCGTGGTGCTCACGTCCTGAAGCGGTGCACAGCCTTGCCCGACCTTACTTTTTCGCACCCAGCGCGGCCTCCAGACCGATGTACTCGCAGCTCACGCCCTGATGCCACAGATGGGGCGACAGGCAGTGCTGGTAGAACTTCTCGCGCTTGAGATCGGACAGAAAGTATGAGCGCAGCACCGCCTTGGTGGTGGGCACCAGGGTCACATTGCGCGCCAGCGTGCACTTGTTCTTGAACACGCAGTCGTTGGCCTCTGTGGCACTGGCGTAAAGGTGCAGCTTGATGCGTCCTGAGTCCATGCCCGCCTTGCTCACGCTGATAGAGCAGGCAGAGCCGTCGAGCCGTTCGAGCTCATGGTGGCGGGCCAGGAAATTCATCTCGGCCACGATCAGCTCCAGGAACCAGCTGCCCACCACGCCGGCGCAGCTGTAGTAGCTGGCCTTGATCTGGTCGGAGACGATGGGGCTGTCGGGCAGTTGCCGGCTGTCCAGGCGCAGCATCGGCTCGGGCCCTGAGGTCGCGCCCAGCGGCGGCAGGCGCACGATCTCGTGGTTGGACTGGAAATCGGTCGGGTCGCTGCAGCCTGCCAGCGACCCCAGCAGGGCGGCGGCCGTGCAAATGGCCAGGCACAGCCTTTGGAGCGAGATCAGCGACGTCTTCACGCGGCCATGCTCGCGCAAATCGGGCCCGGCCGTCAAGCGTGGGGAATCTG
>CANHDQ010000260.1 GCA_947459405.1 Comamonadaceae bacterium | reverse complement strand
CTGTGGCGCAGCATCGACGACCAAACCGGTCAGGCCAGAGCCGAGATTTCCATCAAGGACAACGGCCGGGGCGGGCTCAATGGCAAGGTCGAGCGCAGCCTGCAAGCGGTCGCCAGCCCCGAGCCCAACTGCAACCTGTGCACCGACGATCGCAAGGGCCAGCCCAAGATCGGCCTGGAGATCATCCGCGACGCCAAGAAGTCCGGCAGTGAGCCGCTTTGGGAAGGCGGCACCATCTTGGATCCGGAAAACGGCAAGGTCTACAAGCTGCGCCTGTCTCCGCAAGACGGCGGCAAGACCTTGCAGGTGCGCGGCTACATCGGGCCGTTTTTCCGCACCCAGCTTTGGCAGCGCGTGCAGTAAAGGATACGGCCATGAACCGATTTCAAGTCAGTCAGGTGGCCGTGCTCGGCGCGGGCGTGATGGGCGCGCAGATTGCGGCGCACCTGGTCAACCTCAAGGTGCCGGTGCTGCTCTTTGACCTGCCCGAGGGCCATGCCCCCACGGCTGCACAAGGGGCCAGCGCCGCTTCGGTGCGGCCCAGTGTCGGCGCAGGCTCGAAAAGCGGCATTGCCCAGCGCGCCATAGAAGGGCTGAAAAAGCTCAAGCCCGCACCCCTGGGCGTGCCCGAGGACGCGGCGCTGATCCGCGCGGCCAACTACGAGGAGCATCTGCACCTGCTCAAGGACTGCGAGCTCGTGATTGAGGCGATCGCCGAGCGCATGGACTGGAAGCTCGAGCTCTACCGCAAAATCTCCCCGGCCCTGGCCGCGCACACCCTGGTGGCCAGCAACACCTCGGGGCTGTCGATCACCGCGCTCAGCCAAGCCCTGCCCGAGGCCTTGCGCGGGCGCTTTTGCGGCATCCACTTCTTCAACCCGCCGCGCTATATGGAGCTCGTCGAGCTCATCGCCACCGATTCGACCGACCCACAGGCGATGGACGCGCTCGAAACCTTCGTCACCACCACCCTGGGCAAGAGCGTGGTGCGGGCCAAGGACACGCCCAACTTCATCGCCAACCGGGTCGGCACGGCCGGCATGCTGGCCACGATGGTCGAGGCCGAGAAATTTGGCCTGAGCTACGACGTGGTCGACGATCTGACCGGCAAGAAGCTCGGCCGCGCCAGCTCGGGGACGTTTCGCACCGCCGACGTGGTGGGACTCGACACCTTGGCCCATGTGATCCGCACGCTGCAGGAGCATTGCACCGGTGATCGGGACCCTTTTGCGGCCCTCTACCAGACGCCGCCGGTGCTCGCTCGGCTGATCGAGGCCAAAAGCCTGGGGCAGAAAACGGGCGCGGGCTTTTACAAAAAGGCCGGGCGCGAGGTGCTCAGGCTCGATCCGGCCAGCATGGAATACGTGACCGGCGGGGCCAAGGCCAACGAGGTGGTCGCCCGCATGCTCAAAAAGCCCGCAGCCGAGCGCCTGAGACTGCTGCGCCAAGCCCAAGGGGCCGAGCCGCGTTTCCTCTGGGCGCTGCTGCGCGACCAATTTCATTACGCGGCCGTGCATCTGCAGGAGATCGCCGAGACCGCCCGCGATGTCGATCTGGCCATGCGCTGGGGCTTTGGCATGACGCAAGGCCCCTTCGAGCTGTGGCAGGCGGCGGGCTGGCGCCAGGTCGCCCGTTGGGTGCAGGAAGACATCGACGCGGGCCAGGCCCTGTGCAAGGCGCCGTTGCCCGAATGGGTGTTCAAGGGGCCGGTGGACGAGGCCGGCGGCGTGCACACCCCTGAGGGCTCCTGGTCGCCGGCACTCGGCCGCTTCGTGCCCAGGCGGCAGTTGCCAGTGCACGCCCGACAACTGTTTGCGCAGGACGTAATGACAACCCCGGCCCGGGCTGCAGCCCAAGCAGGGGTGACGCTGCACGAGGACGATGCGGTACGCCTATGGACGCTCGACGAGCAGGTGCTCATTGCCAGCATCAAGACCAAGATGCATGCCATCAGCCCCGATGTGGCCGAGGGCCTGCTGCGTGGCGTGACCCTGGCCGAGGAGCGCTACCAGGGCCTGGTGATCTGGTCGCCCGACGACGTGTTTTCGGCCGGGGCCGACTTGCAGGCCATGCTGCCGGCCTTCATGGTTGCGGGCGTCTCCGCGATCGAGGGCGCCGAGCATGAACTGCAAAAACTCATGCTGCGACTGCGCTATGCCAGCGTGCCGGTGGTTGCGGCCATGCGCGGCCTGGCCCTCGGTGGCGGCTGCGAGCTGGCGCTGTACTCGGCCCGGCGCGTAGCGGCCCTGGAGAGCTATATCGGGCTGGTGGAAGTGGGCGTCGGCCTGGTGCCCGGTGCCGGCGGGCTGACCTATATTGCGCGCCGCGCCGCAGAAAACGCGCAGCTGAGCACGGGCAAAGACCTGCTGCCCTTCCTGACCGAAGGCTTTACCGCGGCGGCGATGGCCAAGGTGGGGACCAGCGCACTGGAGAGTCGCAAGCTGGGCTATTTGCAAGACAGCGACATCATCGTGGCACACAAGGACGAGCTCTTGGCGGTGGCCTTGGGCGAAGTGCGCGCCATGGCGGCCTCGGGCTGGCGGCCGCCGATGCGCCGGCCTTTCGCTGCAGCCGGCCGGCATGCCCAGGCCACCATCTTGGGCCAGCTGGTGAACATGCGCGACGGCGGCTTCATCAGCGCGCACGACTTTCATATCGGCAAGCTGATCGCCGGCGTCGTCTGTGGCGGCGACGTGGACCCCGGCACCCTGGTGAGCGAGGAGTACCTCATGGCACTGGAGCGCAAGGCCTTTTGCGAACTGGTGGCCCATCCCAAGAGCCAGGAGCGCATCATGGCCATGATGAGCACAGGCAAGCCGCTAAGGAATTGATTTCTTTCCCCCTCCCCCTCTGGGGGAGGGAGTAAAAGCAGGAGCGGATTCATGAAACAGATCCAAGATGCCTACATCGTTGCCGCCACCCGCACGCCCATCGGGCGCTCGGGCCGGGGCTTTTTCAGAAACACCCGGCCCGATGAGCTGCTGGTTCACGCCTTGAAGGCGGCGCTGGCCCAGGTGCCCACGCTCGACCCGCAGGCCATCGAGGACGTGATCGCGGGCTGCGCCATTCCCGAAGGGCCTCAGGGCCTGAACGTGGCGCGCATCGCGGCCGTGCTTGCGGGCCTGCCCACCGGGGTGGGTGGCATCACGGTCAACCGCTTTTGTGCGTCGGGCCTGTCGGCGGTGCAAATGGCCGCTGACCGCATTCGCGTGGGCGAGGCCGATGTGATGATCGCCGGTGGTACCGAGAGCATGAGCATGGTGCCGATGTCGGGCAACTCGCCCTCGCTCTCGCCGGCCATGTTTGCCGGCGATGAGAACGTGGGCATCGCCTACGGCATGGGCCTGACGGCTGAAAAGGTCGCTCAGCAGTGGAAGGTCACGCGGCAGG
>CANHDQ010000259.1 GCA_947459405.1 Comamonadaceae bacterium | reverse complement strand
CATGGTGCTTTCGGTCGGCTTATCGCTCGCCTACAGCTCAGCCTCCGCAGCCAGTTTTGATTGTGCGAAAGCACGTCGTCCCATCGAAAAACTCATTTGCAATAACCCGGAATTGGATGCCGCTGACACTCGGATGGGTGAGGTGTTTAAGCAGGTTAATGCAGGCTTTCCATTGAAGGGATTTTTGCTGGTCACTCAGCGTGCTTTTTTAGCGGGGTATCCGTCTTGCATGAGCGATGACGCCGGTAAGCTGACGGCCGGTGCAGAGGCTGTTCGGAGATGCACAGCCCTGGTACGCGAAAGGACGGCCGAGATGCAAGCCCAGGCGTTCGCCAAAGTCTATGCCAACGCCAATGGCAAGTTCACGCATGAGGATCTGGCCATTTTGGTCTACCCTTCAAACGGCCGTCAACGGATTCATTTGTGGGGAAACTGGATGCCAGATGCCTACCAGCCCAAGCCGTTTCCCGATGGTAAGTTGTGCAATCTCGATGAGGAACTGCAACCGGCCAAGGGTGGGTACATGACGGCATCTACCGACGATGCTGTTTTCAGTATTTCTGACAGCGCTGTGCGGATCAGCGAGCACATTATGTGCACCCCGCGCACCGGCATTGCGCCTGGATCGTATCGCCGCGTCAAGTAGATCAGTTTGGCATTGAGCCGTGGGCTCGGCCAGCCTATTGACCATACCGATGCTGCCATCGCGCAGCGCATCGACCCGAGGCATCCTTTTGCTGTGATCGTCTCGCTGGACCTAAAGGTTTTCCGCGGCTCGATCACATGCTGGTGCACTGTCAGGCGGGAACGCGAACCGCTTTGGGTCGTTTTGCGCCACTGGCGCATGGCAATTTTTGGCTCTCACTGACGACGATGGGGCGGTGACTGGCGGCGCAAAGTCTGTCTCCCGAGCGGTTATGCTGGGGCAACTTCGGGCGAGTACCTAAAAGTCCGTATGCGCCTAGACCCATAAGTCCATCAGCTGCCCCATCCACCATGCCGCCGCTACCTGCCGACCCCGGCTTGATCGACTCACGCTACGCCGCCTGGCGGCTGCTGGCGACGTTGGGCTTGGTGGCGCTGGGCAACAGCGGCATGTACGTGGTGTCGGTGGTGCTGCCGGCGGTGCAGGCCGAATTTGGGGTTGGCCGTGGCGACGCGGCGCTGCCTTACACGTTGATGATGGTGGCCCTGGGTCTGGGCGGCATCGTCACCGGCCGGCTGGCCGATCGTTTTGGCATCATGCGGGTGCTGTGGGTCGGTGCCGCGGCAGTGTGCGGAGGCTACACGCTGGCCAGCACAGCCGACAGCATCTGGGCCTTTGCGCTGGCACATGGGCTCTTGCTTGGGCTGGTGGGCAGTTCTTCGACTTTTGCGCCCCTCATGGCCGACACGGCGCTTTGGTGGAACAAGCGGCGCGGTATCGCAGTGGCCGTCTGCGCCAGCGGAAACTACCTGGCTGGCGCTTTTTGGCCCCCGATTGTGCAAATGGGCATCGAGACTTTGGGATGGCGACAGACCTATGTGCTGCTGGGTCTGGTTTGCGGGCTGGGCATGGCGGTGCTGTCGCTGGCGCTCAGGCAGCGCCCGCCGCTGGTGTCTGTGCCCGGGTCGGGTGCTGTCGCCGGTGGCGGCACCGATCGGCCTTTTGGCCTGTCGCCGCTGCGCGCGCAATTGCTGCTGTGTGTGGCCGGCACCTCCTGCTGTGTGGCCATGGCCATGCCTCAGGTGCACATCGTGGCCTATTGCACTGATTTGGGTTTTGGTGCGGCGCGGGGCGCGCAGATGCTCTCGTTGATGTTGGCCTGCGGCATCGCGAGTCGGTTGATTTCGGGCCTGATCTGCGACCGGATCGGCGGTTTGCGCACCTTGCTGCTCGGCTCGGTCCTGCAGGGCACGGCCTTGCTGCTGTTCTTGCCTTTTGACGGCATGGTGTCGCTGTACCTGGTGTCGGCTCTGTTTGGCCTGTTTCAGGGCGGTATCGTTCCCTCGTATGCCATCATCGTGCGCGAGCATTTCAAGCCCCAGGAGGCCGGTGTGCGGGTCGGTGCGGTCATCATGGCCACCATGCTGGGCATGGCTCTGGGCGGCTGGATGTCCGGTTGGGTGTTTGACGTCACCGGCAGCTACCGTGCTGCTTTTTTGAATGGGATTGCCTGGAATCTGCTCAATCTGGGCATTGCGCTGTGGCTGGTGATGCGCAGCCGCAGCATGGCACGGCAGCAATCGCTATGATGGCCCGACCCGACTCAGACTGACAAGGAGACTTCCGATGTTGCGACGTTTGCCCCGTGTGCTGGCCGTCATGGCTGGCGTGCTCATGGTCTCGTTGACCGCCACCGGTACGGCCTTGGCGCAAGCTTGGCCCACGCGCCAGCCGATCAAGCTGGTGGCGGTTTTTCCGCCGGGCGGCTCGGTCGACCAGGTTGCCCGGTTGCTCGCACCGGCCTTGTCGGCCCAGTTGGGCCAGTCGGTGATCGTCGAGAACAGGGGCGGTGCATCGGGCTCCATCGGCGCGGCCGCCGTGGCCGCTGCACCAGCCGACGGCTACACCTTTGCGGTGGTGTTCGATACCCACGGTGTCAACCCCAGCCTGATCCCCAATTTGCCGTTCGACTCGCGCAAAGACCTCAGTCCGGTGGTGCTGGTGGGCACCGCACCGATGGTGCTAGGGACGCCAGCTGGCTCGGATTTCAAGACCTTTGGCGATGTGGTGGCGGCCGCCAAAACAGGGCAGGGGGCCAGCTACGGCTCGATCGGCTCGGGCAGCCTGGGTCATCTGGCCATGGCCATGCTGGGCAAGGGCGCGGGATTGAATTTTCAGCACATCCCTTACAAGGGGGGTGGGCCGCTGATGAACGATGCCGTGGCAGGCCACGTGCCGCTGGCCATCGGCTCGGTGTTTTTGCTCAAGCCGTTTATCGACAACAAACGGGTGCGCGCTCTGGCGGTGACCACCAGCAAGCGCGCAGCCGATTTGCCCGATGTGCCCACCTTGGCTGAGTTGGGCTTTGCGGGGTTCGAGGCGCCCGCATGGTGGGCCGTGTTGGCGCCTGCGCGCACGCCGCCGGAGATCCTTGCGCGCATGAACGAGGCGCTCAACAAGGTCATGCGTGCCCCCGAGGTGGCCAAGCGGCTCGATGCGCAGGGTATCGATGTGGTTGGTGGCTCTGCAGAGACCGCCCGGGCTTTCATCGAGCGTCAGATGGACGTGTGGGCCAAGGTCGTCAAGGACAACCAGATCAAGGCCGACTGAGCGCCGCCTAATCAATCAAGCCTGATCGGGCGGGCCTTCAAAGGCTGCTCGACGGAGCCTGCCGCAGGCCCTGTTTGGGGCGAAGGCAGCGCAGCGGCGCTGAGGTCTCAGTCTTTGATAGAAATCACGCCGAAGCGGCCGACCTGTTTTTCGAACAGGGTCTCGTTG
>CANHDQ010000258.1 GCA_947459405.1 Comamonadaceae bacterium | reverse complement strand
TGGATGCGGTTGCGATGGCCAAAAATAAAGGGGGCCATCTTGGGGTTCCAGAAGCGCGTCTGATGCCCGAAATGGACACCGGCCTCCAGCATTTCACGCATGCTTGTCGACATAAAAACTCCTAAGGTTGGGTCTAAAATCAGCGCCATCCACCCTGCAGAGTCTGCCGGCGGCACCTTGTCAGTGGCTGATTTGCGATTTGCCTTGCACCATGGTACGGCCCGCAGGCCAACCTAACGCAAAGCCTCCAGAGTATACCATCGCCGCTGCGCAAGCAGCGCCTGCGCCAGCCTCGCACCCTTCCAATCATGAAGCCCAACCCCCGCCTTACTGCCGATTTGCACCAGGTGCGTCAAAGCATCGCCAACGGCCTCATTCATCCAGCCGAGCCACTCGAGCAGGCACTAGAGGCTTGCGAGCAGCCGTCATGCCGCCATGCCTACGTGCTCGGGGCGCAGGCCGAGCTGCGTCAGGCCATCGCTGGCGGCCAGGGCTCGGCCACCCAGCTGCCGCTGGCAGGCTTGCCGGTGTCGGTCAAGGACCTCTTCGATGTAGCCGGCCAGCCCACCCGGGCAGGCTCGGTGGTGCTGCAAGGCCCTGCCGCCACGATGGACTGCCCGGCCGTGGCCCGGGTGCGCGCCGCCGGAGGCCTGATCGCAGGACGCACCAACATGACCGAGTTCGCCTTCTCCGGCGTCGGCATCAACCCCCACCACGGCACCCCCGTCAACCCGGCCGACCGCAGCACGCCGCGCATCCCAGGGGGCTCCTCCAGCGGCGCTGCCGTCTCCGTGGCGCTGGGTGCGGCCTGGCTGGCGCTGGGTTCGGACACCGGCGGCTCGCTGCGTATTCCGGCTGCGCTGTGTGGCCTGGTGGGCTTCAAGAGTACCGCCCGCCTGGTCCCCACCGAGGGCGCCGTCCCGCTGTCGACCACGCTCGACACGGTCGGGGCCATCACCGGCTCGGTGCGCGATGCAGTGCTGGCGCACGAAGTGCTCGCCCAGCGGCGCGTACACGCCAGCGGCAAGACGCTGGCGGGGGCCCGCCTGGCGTTGGCGCGCACCTGGATGCTCGACGACATGCAAGCCCCAGTGGCCGCGGCGTTCGAGCGCAGCTTGCGCACGCTCAGCGCAGCGGGCGCGCGCATCGAGGAGATCGATCTGGGGCCCATTGCCGACCTGGCTCAGATCAATGCCGGCGGTGGCTTCTCGGCGGCCGAGAGCTATGCCTGGCACAGGCCTTTGCTCGCCCAGGGGGCCGACCAGTACGACCCGCGGGTGGCCAAGCGCATCTTGCGCGGCGCCCAAATGACTGCGGCCGACTACCTCGACCTGCTGTCTGCGCGCAAGCGCTGGATCGCCAGCATGGAGCAGCAACTGCAAGGCTACGACGCGGTGATCTCGCCAACCGTGCCCATGGTGGCGCCACCCATTGCCCCGCTCGAGCACGACGATGAGGCCTTTTTCCGCGTCAACGCCCTGCTGCTGCGCAACACCTCGGTGGTCAATATGCTCGACGGCTGCGCGATCTCGCTGCCCTGCCACGCGCCCGACGAGCTGCCCGTCGGCCTCATGCTCTGGCACGGCGCCCTGCACGATGACCGCGTGCTCGAGTTGGCCGGCCAAGTGGAGGCGGCACTGGCAGGCCGCTGACACGCTGACGCGACAAGTGCAGCGATCATCGGCACATGAATCGACCCATGAATCGGCACATGCACCGCCTTGACGCGCACACCAGCTGGCCCCTGCACGGCGTAGCAGCCAGCCGCGAACTTGAGCGCCTGACGCAAGCCAGACTGCCCGAACACCAGCTGATGCAACGGGCCGGCGCATCGGTGGCCAGACTGGCGCGCGCGATCGCACCCCACGCACGAAGGGTCTGGGTTGCCTGCGGGCCGGGCAACAACGGTGGCGACGGCTTTGAAGCGGCCTGGCATCTCCAGCAAGCGGGCTGGCAGGTCTGGCTCAACTGCAGCGACACGGGTGCGCAGCCACGTGATGCGCAGGCCTCCCGGGCTCGCGCGTTACAGGCGGGCCTGCAGCTTCAGGAGCAAGCGCCGGAGTCTTTCGATCTGGCCATCGACGCCCTGCTGGGACTGGGCGGCGATCTGTCGCCGCAACGATCCGGCTCGGCCTGCCTGACCCAATGGCTGACGCGCATGCACAGCAGTGGCCAGCCGGTGCTGGCCATCGACCTTCCCTCGGGACTCAACGGCGACACAGGCCAAGGCGGTCTGATGGCATCTGGGCCAGGTCAGCGTCACACCTTGAGCCTGCTCAGCCTCAAACCCGGTCTGTTCACCGCCCGGGGACGCGACCAGGCCGGGCAAGTGTGGTTTGATGCACTGGGCGCCGATTTACAGGCCGTGCCGGCAACGGCCGAACTGATCGGCGCCGATCGCCTGGCCCGCATGGACAAGGCCCGCGGGCCACACGACAGCCACAAGGGCAGCTTTGGCGATGTGATGGTGATCGGCGGCGCGCAGTGCGGCGCCAACAGCATGGCCGGCGCAGCGGTGCTGGCCGCCCGGGCCGCCCTGCACAGCGGTGCCGGTCGGGTCTACCTGCATCTGCTGGGCGAGCCGGCCCTGCGCACCGACCCGGGGCAACCCGAGCTGATGCTCAGGCCCCTGAGCGCCATGGCCCCGGACGACGACCGCTTGTCCCTGGTCTGCGGCTGCGGCGGCGGCGCCGAAGTGGCCCGGGTCCTGCCCCAAGTGCTCCGCCATCGCGGCCCCCTGGTCCTCGATGCCGACGCGCTCAACGCGATTGCTCTCGATCCACCGCTGCAGCGTCAACTGCAGCGTCGTGCCAGGACGGCGCAGACCGTGCTCACACCCCATCCACTGGAAGCGGCACGCCTGCTCGGTTGCAGCGCCGAACAGGTCCAGCACGATCGAATGCGGGCAGCGCAAACCCTGGCCGAGCAGTGGGGCGCGTGCACCGTGGTGCTCAAGGGATCGGGCAGCGTCGTCGCCCAAGCCGGTCATCGGCCGCAAATCAACCCGACAGGCAACGCCTTGTTGGCCAGCGCCGGCACCGGCGATGTGCTGGCCGGCATGATCGGTGCAGCCATGGCTTATGGCCTGGGCGGTTGGGAAGCCGCGCGGCTCATGGTGCACCGGCACGGCGCGCGGGCCGATGCCCGGGCCGCTCAAGCAGGCGCACAAGCCATGACAGCCAGCGAGCTGCTGCAAGCGCGCGACCTCTAAAGCAGCACCAAGGTTGCGCTGGCGCTCGATGGCTCGGTGGTGTCGGCGGCGGCACTGATCGATGCTGCGCACAGCCCTGACTTGCTCGCCCTGACTTGCTCGCCCTGACTTGCTCGCCCTGACTTGCTCGCCCTGACTTAATCGTCCCGCCTTAATCGCCCCGTAACTGAGTCAATCGGATCAACCGAGCAACATGACCGCCATTTGCAGCAGGAGGAGCACGATGGCCGGCG
>CANHDQ010000257.1 GCA_947459405.1 Comamonadaceae bacterium | reverse complement strand
CTCGTGTTCGTCGCTCGAGTGCTGCGCCTGGCGGCGTGACTGGTACATCAGGGTGATCAGGGCGCAGCGGGAGATCAGTTCCCCCAGGATTTGCGCCAGCACGGTGTTGCCCATCAGTTCGGCCATGCGGACATGAAAATCGCCCAGCAGTTCGGTGCGGCCTGGCACATCTTCGCGTTCGACCGCCTGGCGCTCCAGCGCGATGTGCTGGCGCAAGGCCTCGAGCTTTTCGGCGCTGACCTCGCGCATGAAGGCGCGCGTCATCTCGGCCTCGAGCATCCGGCGCACGGTAAACACCTGGCGTGCCTCTTGGGCCGACGGGGCGGCTACAAATGCCCCGCGCGCGGGCTCCATGTGCACCAGCCGGTTTTGCGAGAGCTGAAACAAGGCCTGGCGCACCAGGGTTCGCGACACGCCGAAGTGGTCGGCAAGCTTTTGCTCGACCAGCTTGGCGCCCGGCAGCAGCCGGTGTTCGACGATGGCGCGCGTCAGCGCCTCGACGATGGTGTGGGTGTGGGTGTGGGTCGACGGGGCGTCCATGGCCATGGCTTGAGGGGAGAGCCGATGTTAGCGGGCATCTGGAAAATTGTATACACTTGCGTGAACAGTAGGTTGAAACCGTCAAAATCAAGAGGTAATGCCATGGGTTTGAGCACACATGTCCTGGACACGATGCACGGTTGCCCGGCCGCTGGCATGCAGGTGACGCTCTATGCCACCTCGGGCGAGCAGGCCACCTTGGTCAAACGCCTGCGGCTCAACAACGACGGCCGCAACCCGGACGGCCCGCTTTACGACAACGCCAGCCTGCGCAAGGGCACGTATCGGCTGGTCTTCGATGTGAGCGGGTACTTTCAGGCCAAGGGTGTTGTGCTTCCGCAGCCCAATTTCCTCGATCAGGTCACGCTGGACTTCGGTGTGGCCCATGAGGACCAGCACTACCACGTGCCACTGTTGGTCAGCCCCTGGAGCTATTCGACCTACCGGGGCAGCTAAAGCGCGCCTTCGGCGCCTTATTCCACCGCGTCGGCTGGCTGGCGCAGCAGCATGGCCAGCGCAGTGGCCACCGTCTTGCGCAACTCGCGCCGGTCGCAGATGAAGTCGATCGCTCCTTTTTCCTGCAGAAACTCGGCGCGCTGAAAACCTTCAGGCAACTTGACCCGCACGGTCGATTCGATCACGCGCGGCCCGGCAAAGCCGATCAGCGCCTTGGGCTCGGCGATCACCACGTCGCCCATGAAGGCGAAGCCGGCACTGACCCCGCCCATGGTCGGGTCGGTGAGCACGCTCACATAAGGCAGGCCCTTTTTGGCCAGGCGGGTGAGGGCGGCGTTGGTCTTGGCCATCTGCATGAGGGACAGCAGCCCTTCTTGCATGCGCGCCCCGCCGGTGGCGGTAAAGCAGATGAAGGGCACTTTTTGCTCAATGGCCGTGTGCACGCCGCGCACAAAGCGCTCGCCCACCACCGAGCCCATCGAGCCGCCCATGAAATCGAATTCGAAGCAGGCGGCCACGACGCCGATGCTGTGCACCGCCCCGCCCATGACCACCAGCGCATCGGTCTCGCCGGTGTTTTCCAGGGCCTCCTTCAGGCGTTCGGGGTATTTGCGGCTGTCCTTGAACTTCAGCGCATCGACGGGCAAGACCTCCTGCGCAACCTCGTAGCGTCCTTCGGCATCGAGGAAAGCATCGAGCCGGGCGCGCGCGCCGATGCGGTGGTGGTGATTGCACTGCGGACACACGTTCTGGTTTTTTCCAGATCGCTGTTGTAGAGCACCGTCTCGCATTGGGGGCACTTGATCCACAAGCCTTCGGGCACACTGCGCCGCTCGCTCGGATCGGTGGGGGAAATCTTGGGCGGGAGCAGCTTGTCTAGCCAGGACATGAAAGGCCTTGTCGAGTGGCAGGGGTAGCCCGATTCTAGGCGGTGCGGCAGCCTCGATGCGCCTTCGCAGGCCTGAGCGGGTCTTTAGCAGCAGACCGTGGACATGCCCACAGCCAGGCGGCACGCCCGCGCGCCGTCTGTCAAGCCGCTGCTTGCGACCTGGGGGTCGACGGGCCTGCGTACAGGTCTTCAAGCAGGTCGCGGCCGCTGTTGAATCGGTGGGCTGTGCGCTTTTCCTCGCGCCGGACACCCAACTTTCGCAGCACCCGTCCACTTCGCAGTTCGTCAATCAAGTAAGGGCCCCAGCGGCGGGCCTGCTGCGCCCTGATCAGGGCGTGATCGTTTGCCGCAGGGTCGGTGCGGCCGGCTTGGCTGCTGGGCCGGGCCAGCACCCTGAGGTTGCCGTCGGTGTCCGAGCCTTGGCTGAGCACGTCCCAGCCGGCTGCGCCCAGGGTCTGGCGCAGCGTGTTTGCACAAAAGTACAGCACATGGGCTTTGAAGAACATCGAGTGGGGCGAGCACGGCCGGGTTGCGTTGGGCACTTCGATGAACAGAACGCCCCGATCGCTCATTTGACCGGCAATGGTTTGAAGCGAGGCGACAGGGTCACTGAGGTGTTCGAAAACGTGAAAGAGGGTGATCAGGTCCCATGGCTTTGCGGCGCCCAGGTGAGGCAGCTCTTGCACGCTGCCGTTGCGTACATCGAGCTGGAGTTGGCCGCGCGCATAGCTGGCGTAGCCTTCGTGGGGCTCCAAGCCGAGGGCGTCAAAGCCAAGCTTTTTCATCAGGTAGACGAATTCGCCGCTGCTGGCACCAATGTCAAGGGTGGCGGTCCTGTGCGCGCCGGCGGGCGGCTGCCATCCCTGAGCTTGTAGCCATGCCCAACGGTCCAGGGCGATCCGTCCGGCCCGCAGCACATGGCGCAGGGCCGGTTCAAACGCAGCCTTGTACTCCTGGCGGTAGCTGGTGGTGTACCACTCCTTGAGGGCGTGAGGGCTGGGCAGGGGGTCGGTGCGGCCCAGACCGCAGGCCTGGCAGGCTACGGTGGTCAGGGGTGCGCGCGTCTTGCCGTCCCGTGTGGCCACAATCCGGGCTGCATGGCTGCCGCAGCAAGGGCAGGGGGTTTGCGCCTGGTGGGGGTCGCCCGTGCGCAGGGGAGGTGTTGTCATGCGTCAAAAATGCTTCGGGTAGAGCGCAGCGTAGCTGGCAGACCGGCACCTGAAGGCGCCAGCCCGCCAAGTTTGGGGATTGGGCGTGGCAGTCAGGTCGCCGTTTTTAGTGCTTAGGAATGGGCGCACCTGCTGTTCCATGCTGCGAGGCCGTGCGAGCCGGGCCATGGGCCTGGTTCTGACACGGGTAGCGCGCGAGCACGGTCTGCGGACCGGCAGTTTAGCCTCGGTCGCTCATCCGTATGACCCCAGGCTACGTGGGGTCACCCGCCTGATCCAGGGCTTGCCGGATGCTCGCCATAAAGCCAGTGGCCACCTCGCACAGTTGCTCGCGCGAGGCGCTGTCGATCAGCTCGATCAGCCGTGAGCCGATCACCACCGCGTCGGCGCTG
>CANHDQ010000256.1 GCA_947459405.1 Comamonadaceae bacterium | reverse complement strand
GCGTCAAAGCCGACGCTCAGCCGCTCGGGCCATTGCACCACCGGCCGCTTGATGAGGCTGGTGTGGCTGAGCATGAGCTGGCAGGCACTGGCGCTGTCCGAGGCGGCCGCTTGCACGGTTGCATCGAGTTTGCGCCAGGTGCTGCCTTGGCGATTGAGCAGCCTCTCCCAGCCCAGGGTTTGGGCCCATCGGGCCAGCTGCTGGCTGTCGAGTCCGTGCTTTTTGAAGTCGTGGAACTGGTGCTCGATTCCGTGGTCGCTCAGCCAGACGCGCGCTTTTTTGACGGTATCGCAATTGGGGATGCCAAATACAACAATCATGGCAGCGATTTTGGCAGCTGCGGCCCGCCCCGGTCGGCTGCGGGGCCATGCCTGCGACTCCATAGACACCTGCGACACAATAAGGCGATGGAGTCTTTCAACACCCTAGACCAGTGGCTGGCCCACTGCGAGCGCCTGCATCCGGTGGGCATCGAGATGGGCCTGGAGCGCGTGCGCGCCGTGGCGCACCGCATGGGCTTGCGCTTTAACTGCCCGGTGATCACAGTGGCCGGCACCAACGGCAAGGGCTCGACTTGTGCGATGCTCGAGGCGATCTTGATGCAATCGGGTTACCGGGTTGGGCTTTACACCTCGCCGCATCTGGTGCATTTTGAGGAGCGCTGCCGGCTGCGCGGCGAGCCGGTGCGTGCCGATGGGCTGCTTGCGCATTTTGCGCTGGTCGAGCGGGCACGCCTGGGGCGTGACCTGCGCCAGCTGCCCGGGCGGCCTCAGGACGTGCGTGGCGAGGTGTCGCTGACCTATTTCGAGTTCACGACGCTGGTTTTCCTCTCGGTCATGGCCCATGCCGAGCTTGACGTGGTGATTCTGGAGGTCGGGCTCGGCGGTCGGCTCGATGCGGTCAACCTCATCGACACCGACTGCGCCATCATCACCAGCATTGACCTCGATCACATGGAGTTCCTTGGGCCCGACCGCGAGGCCATCGGCCGGGAGAAAGCCGGCATCATGCGCACCGGCAAGCCGGTCATCGTCAGCGATCCGGCCCCGCCGCAAAGCGTGCTCAAGGCGGCCCGGGTGTTGGGTGCCGACCCGTGGTTGTTGGGCACCGATTTCCAGTTCAGCGGCGACAAGCAGCAGTGGGGCTGGAGCGGGCGCGGCAAGCGCTATTCGGGCCTGGCCTATCCGGCCTTGCGCGGGGCCAACCAGTTGCTCAACGCGGCCGGTGTGCTCGCCGCCCTGAGCGCCTTGTGGGACAAGCTGCCGGTGACGGCGCAGGCGGTACGCAACGGCCTGGCTCTGGTCGAGCTGCCCGGGCGCTTTCAGATCGTGCCGGGCCAGCCCATGCTGGTGCTCGATGTGGCGCACAACCCGCACTCGGTCGCCGCGCTGAGCGAGAACCTTGACGCCATGGGGTTTTACCCGTGCACCCATGCGGTGTTTGGCGCCATGGCTGACAAGGACCTGGCGGCGATGCTCGCGCGCATCGGCCCTCTGGTCGACCGGTGGTATTTTTGCGATCTGCCCACCCCCCGTGCGGCGTCGGCCGAGCAGTTGCGGGCGATGATGCCTGACCGCGCCGCAGCCAGCGGCCCTGCGGCTCAGCTGCCCGTTGCGACCTGTCATGCCGATCCGCGCAGTGCCTTGCAGGCAGCGGTGTCTGCAGCCGACCCCGCTGATAGAATCATTGTTTTCGGATCGTTTTACACGGTGGGGGGCGTTCTTCGGGACGGACTGCCCCGCCTGGCGGGCCAGCACTTGGCGTCCTGATGGTCAGGTGCAGGCCTGACCCGACCCCTCAACCGGACACCGCTCGCTCCTTGCCCATGTCTTTCTTCAGCTTTCGCCGCGGTCAACCGTCCAGTGCCAAAGTCGACTCGGAAGAGCCGGCCACCGACAGCGTCGAGGTGGTGAGGCGGCGGGCCCGCCAGCGCCTGATCGGTGCGGCCGTGCTGGTGCTCATCGGCGTGATCGGTTTTCCCCTGCTGTTTGACAGCCAGCCGCGCCCGGTGCCCGTCGACATCGCCATTGAGATCCCCTCGCGCGCAGCGGTCAAGCCGGGGGCGCCAATTGCCGCGCCGCCGGCTTCCACGGCGGCGGTGGCGGCCCCAGTTGCGGCCCCAGCCAGCGCTTCGCCTGCGGCCGTACCCGTGCAGGCGAGCTTGCAGGACAAGGAAGAGGTGGTGACGCCGGCCCGGCCCGTGAGCGGAGCAGCCGCTGCGCCAGCCGAGGCGGTCAAGCCTGCGCCCGCTGCGGCGGCCCCGGCCAAAGCCAAGTCAGAGGCCAAATCAGAGGGTAAGGCAGACGGCAAATCTGACGCCGGCAGTGGCGATGGCCGCGTTGTGGTGCAGGTGGGCGCCTATACCGACGAGGGCAAGGTGCGGGAGGTGCGTCAAAAGCTCGAGAAAGCGGGCTTTAAAACCTACACCCAGGTGGTCGATACCGGCGAGGGCAAGCGCACCCGGGTGCGCGTCGGGCCTTTTGCCAGTCGCGCGGAGGCCGAGAAGGCTGCAGCCAAGATCAAATCCCTGAATTTGCCGGCTTCATTGCTGGCGATTTGAGGCCGTCATGACCAGCGTCGACTGGATCTTGCTGGGCCTGTTGCTGCTGTCGACGGTGGTCGGTTTGGTGCGCGGGCTGGTTTTTGAAGTGCTGTCCCTGCTCGGTTGGGTCGCCTCGTTTTTCATCGCCCAATGGCTGGCGCCCTTGCTGGGCAGGCATCTGCCGGTTGAGGGCCTGTCGGATCCGGTGCGCTACGCGGCCGCGTTCGCGCTGACCTTTGTGGTTGCGGTCATGGTCGCCGGGCTGCTTGCGGCGCTGATGCGCAAATTGCTGGCCGTGGTGGGTTTGCGGCCGGTCGACCGACTTCTTGGCGGCGCTTTCGGTGCGCTGCGTGGCGTGGTGGTGCTACTGGCCGTGGCCGTAGTCATCGACCTGACGCCCCTCAAGCGCGCCGCCTGGTGGGAGGCCTCGATGGCAGCGCCCGTGCTCGGCATGATGTTGGTGGGCTTGAAGCCGGCCCTGCCGGAGTCTTTTTCACGATTTTTGAACTGAGGAGCCGGTCAACCATGTGTGGCATCTTGGGAGTGGTCAGCCAAGCGCCCGTCAATCAGCTGATTTACGACGGCCTGTTGTTGCTGCAGCACCGCGGCCAGGATGCAGCGGGTATCGCCACGCATCAGGGCCAGAAGTTTTTCATGCACAAGGCCAAGGGCATGGTCAAGGACGTGTTTCGTACGCGCAATATGCGCGCCTTGCCCGGCCATGTGGGCCTGGGGCAGGTGCGCTATCCGACCGCCGGCAACGCCTTCAGCGACGAGGAGGCCCAGCCCTTTTACGTCAACGCGCCCTTCGGGCTGGTGCTGGTGCACAACGGCAACCTGACCAACGCGGCCGAACTCAAGGCCGAGCTGTTCTCGATTGACCACCGGCACCTCAACACCGAAAGCGATTCGGAGGTCTTGCTTAACGTGCTGG
>CANHDQ010000255.1 GCA_947459405.1 Comamonadaceae bacterium | reverse complement strand
GACAGCCAGCAGAACATACAGACTGAACATCGAGTTGAGCGTCTGATCGACCAGCAAGCCCAAATCCTGTCCCTTGATCCACAGATAGACCAAGCCGCTCGTGAACATCATCAGGACAATTGACAGGCGCAGCAAAGCGCCGACAACAATCATGATGCACATAGCAATCAGGGCGGTACTCATGGGGTCTCTTTCGCTCAATCAGCCCAAGACGTTGGCCTTCTCGTCGGCAGGAACATCTTGCACATGATCGCTCCAACTCGGGGAGCAAAGCACCCAAAACTTATCAATCGAGCGAACAATCACGCCGAGCCAGTACACCAAAAAACAGGAATAGACCCAGTCCAGCCGCCACTCAAGCGCATTGGTCTTTTCGCGCCAAAGAAACGTCACATAGCTCCAGATCGTGGGCGCCGCCAAGATGAAGAGCACGCCCACCAACGAGGCCGCCAAAAGCCCGATCACCCGCCGCGTACGGGGACCGGCCATGCCCCAGACGACGTCGAAGGTCACCTGTTCCCGATCGCGCAAGACCAAAGCTTCGGTGAGGAAAGTCGACCAGAGAAACAGCATCAGGATGACCTCGTCGACCCAATTGACCGGTTGACTCAGCACATGGCGCTGAAAGACCGATACCAGGAACAGCACGAAGATCCCGACGAACATGCCCGCGGAAATCCACTCGGCATACTGGCCCAGGCGATGAAAGTAGGGGCGTATCGTGTGAATGTTCATGCACAGGCCAGGTTGCCAGGTGGCCAAGCGGCCCAGGAGCCGCCTTGCCAATACCTGATGTCAAAAAGCCGCTTACTTGACCGCCTGCACACGCGCCAGCAGACCGGGCTTCCACTTGGCCGTCATGCCGCTGCCCTCATACTCCTTGAGGACGGCGGCACGAAACGATGCCGGATCGGGTTCGCTGATGCGGATGTTGGCCGCGCGGAACGTGTCGATCGCCGACTTTTCGTCTTGCAGCGTTTTGGCAATCTGCATGTCGGCCGCCTCACGGGCCGCAGCCCGCAACTCGGTCTGCTGCGCGGGGGTAAGCTTGTCGAAGGCCGGCTTGGCCATGGCAATAAAGACCGGCTGCACCAGATGCCGGGTCAAGACCACCTGCTTGGTCACCTCGTGGAACTTCCAGTCACGCGTCATGTTGGTCGGGTTGTCCTGCGCGTCGATGGCACCGGTCTTGAGCGCCAGATACACCTCGGTGATCGGCATCGAGACGGGTGTGGCGCCCAGCGCCTTGGCCAGGCCCTGGAAGGCGGCCCCCGGCGGCATGCGCATCTTGGTGCCGGCCAGGTCCGACGGCTTTTCGATCTTCTTGTCGTTGCTCAGGTTGATGGTGCGCGTGCCCAGGTAGGCGGTATCGAGTATCACCAGCCCCATCTTGCTGGCCACATCGGCGTAATACTCTCGGCCGATGTCCGAGCGGAAGGTCTTGATCAGATGGTCGGCATCGCGAAACAGGTAGGCGCCGCTAAAGACCCCGTACTCGGGCAGCTGCGCCTCGATCTCGAAGGTCACAGGGCTGGCCATCTCCAGATTGCCGCGCTGCATGGCAGGCAGTTCGGTGCCTTGGCGAAACAGGCTGCTGGCGGTGTGCACCGTCACCTTGACCGCGCCCGGAAACTTGGCCTCCATGCGCGCCTTGATCATGCGAAACGCATCCGACAGCGGCGAGTTGTCCGGTGCTGCCGTTGAAATGCGGATTTCGGTCTGCGCCTGTGCCATCGGCAAGGCCAGTGCTGCAGCCATGGCCAGTGTGGCCGCCACCAGTGTTCGTCTCATGCTCAATCTCCCTATGTTGTCGTTGCGGTGACCCATCAGATCAGGCCGGGTCTTTGGCCCTGGAAACAATGACGGCTCAGCGCGAAGGCTGCACCTGAACCGACAAGCGACCGATGCGCTCGATCTGGGCGTCGACCCGATCGCCCACGCTGAGAAAGGTTTTGTGGGGTGAGCCAACACCTGCGGGCGTGCCGGTCAGCAGCACATCACCGGGGTCGAGCGTCATGATGCGCGAGGCCGTGGCAATTTGCTCGGCCACCGAGAAGATCATGTCGCGCGCACTGCCGTTTTGCTTGAGCACGTCGTTGACGCTCAACTGCAGACGTGCCTGCTGCGGATCGCCAAAGGCATGCGCCGGCACGAGCCGCGGACCGAGCGGACAGCAGGTGTCGTGGCCCTTGCCGGCCACCCAGTCAAGCTTGTAAAAAGTCTCGGGCGCGCGGTTGTGGTCGCGAGCCGAAAAATCGATGGCCACGGTGTAGGCCGCCACATGCGAGAGCGCCTGCTCGGTGCTGACATTGCGCGCCGTTTTGCCGATCACCAGGGCCAACTCGACCTCCCAGTCGAAAGCCTGGGAGGCAATCGGCATATGGACCGTGGCGCCCTCGCCCACCACCGCATTGCGCGGCGGCTTCATGAAGAAGAACAAGCGCTGGTCTTCTTTCTTGGCACCGGGCATGCCCATCTCGGCCAGGTGGTCGAAATAGTTGGCACCGGCGCACAAGATCTTGCCGGGATAGAGCAAAGGTGCCAAACGCGGCGCCGCTCCAATGGCATCGGCCTCTTGCACCTGACCGCTGGCCGCCTGCAGCGCCGGCAAAGCCCGAGCCCAGTCGCCAAACAGGGTGCGAACACAGGTCTGACCGGGCCAGCCCACACGGGCCAAGCTCGGCTCGAGCCGATAAGCGCGTCCGGCCACCTCCAAAGCGGCCACGGGCTGCTGGTCGATCGAAAAAGTGGCCAGTGACCAGTCCGCTTGTGTCTGCACCATTTTTCCCCTTGCCTCCTTGATATAAATTCATCATAATTTTATAAAATCACGCCGTCAAGATATTTAGGACGCATGGAAAACCCTGAAACCTCTTCGCTGGCCGAGCGCGCCTACCAACGCCTGCGCAGCGAAATCCTGCACGGCGACCTCATGCCGGGCGAGCGCCTGCGACCGGCCGATCTCAACGGCAAGTTTCAGCTGGGCCTGACACCGATCCGCGAGGCGCTGATGCGCCTGTCATCGGAGAACCTGGTGGCACTGGACACGCACCGCGGCTCACGCGTGAGCCAGGCCAGCTTGAGCGAGCTGGGCGACTTGATGGCCACCCGCCGCTCCATCGAGAGCCTGTGCCTGGCCTCTGCCATGGAGCACGGCAGCGCCGCTTGGGAGGCCGACATCGTGGCCGCGATGCACCTGCTCTCGCGCACGCCCATTCCCCGATCCCAGGAGGACCGTGAGGCGGCCACGCTCTGGGAATCGCGTCACCGCCAGTTCCACCACGCCCTGGTCAGCGCCTGCCAGGAAAAGTGGCTGCTGTGGTTCTGGAACATCCTGACCGACCATTCCGAACGCTACCGAAAATTCCGCCTGATGCAGCGTGCCACGCGCGCAAAGCAGTCCAAGGCCCGCGACATCGAGGCCGAACACCACGCCATCATGCAGGCCGTGCTCGGGCGAGATCACGGCCGCGCCATTGAACTCATGCACGCGCATCT
>CANHDQ010000254.1 GCA_947459405.1 Comamonadaceae bacterium | reverse complement strand
TGCCCTCCACTGCGGTCTCGATCAGGGCCGAGCGCATGCGTGCCAGCGCCTGCTCGCGCGTATCGCCATGGACGATGATCTTGCCCACCATCGAGTCGTAGTTGGGCGGGACGAAATAGTTGGCGTAGATGTGCGAATCGACCCGCACACCAGGGCCTCCGGGTGCATGCCAGGCGGTGATGCGGCCCGGCGAGGGCGTGAATTTATAGGGATCCTCGGCGTTGATCCGGCACTCGATGGCGTGCCCCTTGATCTCGATCTGGCGCTGGGTAAAGGGCAGCTTGAGCCCGGCGGCCACCATGATCTGGGTCTTGACGATGTCCACGCCGGTCACGAGTTCGGTCACCGGGTGCTCAACCTGCACCCGCGTGTTCATTTCAATGAAGTAGAACTCGCCGTTTTCGTAGAGGAATTCGAAGGTGCCGGCTCCACGGTAACCAATCTTCTTGCACGCAGCGACGCAGCGCTCACCGATCTTCTCGATCAATTTGCGCGGAATTCCCGGCGCTGGCGCCTCTTCGATCACCTTCTGGTGGCGCCGCTGCATCGAGCAGTCGCGCTCGCCGAGCCAGACCGCATTCTTGTACTGATCGGCCAGCACCTGGATTTCTACGTGGCGGGGGTTCTGCAGGAATTTCTCCATGTAGACCTCCGGATTGCCAAAAGCGGCGCCCGCCTCGGCCTTGGTGGTCTGCACCGCATGGATGAGTGCGGCCTCGGTGTGCACCACCCGCATGCCGCGACCGCCGCCGCCGCCGGCGGCCTTGATGATGACCGGGTAACCAATCGCCCGCGCAGTGCGCTTGATCACCACCGGGTCGTCGGGCAAGGCGCCTTCAGAGCCTGGCACGCAAGGCACGCCCGCCTTGATCATGGCCTGCTTGGCCGAGACCTTGTCGCCCATGATGCGGATGGACTCGGGGGTCGGGCCGATGAACTGGAAGCCGCTTTTTTCAACCCGCTCGGCAAAGTCGGCGTTTTCGCTCAAGAAACCATACCCGGGGTGGATGGCCTCGGCATCGGTGACTTCGGCGGCCGAAATGATGGCCGGCATGTTCAGGTAGCTCTGAGCCGACGGTGCAGGGCCAATGCAAACTGCCTCGTCGGCCAGCTTGACATATTTGGCATCACGATCGGCCTCGGAGTAGACCATCACCGCCTGGATGCCCATTTCTCGGCAGGCACGCTGGATGCGCAGCGCGATTTCGCCACGGTTGGCAATCAGTATTTTTTTGAACATGGCGTTCCTTGGCTCGATGGCCCGCCCGCGCCAGCTGCGGCGGGCCCATGGCCGTGGTGGTCAGCGGCCGATATCACTCGATCACAAGCAGGGGTTGACCGTACTCAACGGCCTGGCCGTTCTCACAAAGCACCTGGGTGACCGTGCCGGACTTGTCGGCCTCGATCTCGTTGAGGATCTTCATGGCCTCGATGATGCAGATGGTCTGGCCTTCCTTGACTTGGGTGCCCACCTCGACAAAGGGTTTGGCCCCGGGGCTGGCGGCGCGGTAAAACGTGCCGACCATGGGCGACTTGACCGCATGGCCCGCCGATTCGGCCTGCACCGACGGGGCTGCCGGCGCGGCAGCGGCCGTCGCCTCAGGCATTGGCGCCGCCACAGCCGGCATGGCCACCGGTGCCATGACCGGGGCCATGACCGGCGCCACGCCGCCCTTGACGATGCGAACCTTGCCCTCGGCCTCGGTGATTTCCAACTCCGAAACGTTGGACTCCGAGACCAGGTCGATCAAGGTCTTGAGCTTGCGCAAATCCATTGCTGTACTCCACTGAAAGGGCGTTCAGACGCCCGGTTGCTGTGCCGCCCCTGCTCAGCCGCGCTGCGGCTGCCCATCTGTCTGACAGCTTGGGGAGATGCGGGCTGCTGCATCCAGATCTTCGCCGCCCGATCCACACGCATTTTCTTCTAAAACCAAAACAAAATGGCTCAATTAATGATTATTTTCATTCTACCGCTTTGTCTGCCGGGGACCTGCGAATCGCAAGGGATGGGGGCGGGATCACGCATCGCGCGCCGGCGATGGCGCTATGAATCGAGATGAAAACGACAAATCGCCCCAAATTGGCATAAATTAATAGGAATTTCTCGAGAATAGAGGCCCAGACAGCTCTACAGCCTGCCCGCAGGCCTCAAATCCGGCCGGCCCAGCCGCTCAGGTCGGCGGCAGAGAGTTGGCCGAGCTTGCGCTCGAGCACCTCGCCACGAGGAGAAAACAGCACCGAAAAAGGCAGGCCCCCGGCCGCGTTACCCAGTTGCTTGCTCATCTCGGAGCCCTGCAAACCGCCCAGCGCGATCGCAAAAGACAGGGGTGAGCGCTGCAGCCAGCTGCGTACCGCACTGGGCTGGTCAATCGCGATACCCAGCAGGCGCCAGCCCTTGGCCTTTTGCTGCTGGTAAAAACTCTCAAGCAGCGGCAACTCCTCGACACAAGGGGGACACCAGGTGGCCCAAAAATTGACGAGCAGGGGCTGGCCAAGCAGGCTGCGCAGAGGCAGCGGCTCGCCGCTCGGGGTGTCAAGCGTCGCCCCCCAAAAAGCGGGATCTGCCCCGGCGGCGGGCGAAACCAGGCGGCGGGTCCACCAGCCATAGCCAACGCCGGCGGCAGCGGCCACTGCGGCGGCTGCCGCATACGCGGCGGCACGCCGCCTCATGCCCCGGCCTCCAGAAGGCGCTCGAGCGCCGCCAGATCGCCGCGGGGCGGGCGCCCGCGCCCATCCGGGCGCAGCGCGCCGCGCAAATCGTCACGGTCATGAATCATCAGGTGCACACCCACCTCCTCCTGCAAGGGCCGGCACACACTGCGCAGGCTCAGGGCGTCGACCGCCATCCCATTGAAGCCCGACACGGTGCGCACCTCATAGTCGATATTGTGGTCAATGAGCGCAATCTCCGCCGATTTTGGGTCATCACAAAACAACTGTATGTATATATCGGACAAGCGGGTGGCCGTTCCATGCCAGACCGCGCCACTGAGATGGGGACAAAACTCAGCCAGACGGCGCATCCACTGGGCTGCCAGTTCACGCAGAGCCCGCAACTCGGCCGGTTGGGTGTCAGCGCAGTACAGGGCAATATGTTCGCGCACCGCCTCTTCCACCAAGTCGTTGTCAGGCAGGGCAGTGCGGGCGGGCAGACCCAATTGCTTGACCGCGCGCCGCTTGGCCGCGCCCCATTCCAGCCCTTCATCGACGGCCATCGCAGCGGCCGCCTGGGCAATCCGGGCTTGCAGGGATGCGCTCTGGCCGATCGTGTTCATCGCGCCGATTGTGCCCGGCCTGTGCCCATTTCACCGCCTGGCCGGGCGTCGACCCCACGGCTGCGCGAGGCTTGCGCCCTCGGGCTGGCCAGGATGCGCGATCGGCTCGCCGCCGCCTTCTACAATTTGCCCATGCACCTTCACATCCTCGGGATTTGCGGCACCTTCATGGGCGGTCTGGCTGCTTTGGCTCGAGAGGCGGGCCACCGCGTCACCGGCTGCGATGCG
>CANHDQ010000253.1 GCA_947459405.1 Comamonadaceae bacterium | reverse complement strand
TTGCCCTGTGCGGCATGGACGAGGTCATCAACCAGGCCGCCAAAAACCGCTACATGTTCGGCGGCCAGGGCCGCGTGCCGTTGGTGGCGCGCATGCCCAACGGCATCTGGGACGCCTCGGCCGCCCAGCACTCGCAGTCGCTGGAAGCCTGGTTTGCGCACATGCCCGGTCTGGTGGTGGTCTGCCCGGGCTCGGTGCAGGACAACTACAGTCTGCTGCGCTCGGCCCTGCAGTGCGGCGACCCGGTGATCTACATGGAGCACAAGACCCTGTGGGGCTTGCAAGGCGCGCTCGACGAGTCGGTGCAGGTGCCGCTGGGCCAGGCCGCCTGCCTGCGGCCTGGCCGGCACCTGACGATGGTCAGCTGGAGCCGGCAGCTGCAAGTGTGCAGCCAGGCCTGCGAGCAGCTGGCGGCCCAGGGCATTGAGGTCGAACTGATCGATCTGCGCACCATCTGGCCCTGGGACCGGCAGACCGTGCTGGCGTCCTGCGCCAAAACCGGCCACCTTCTGGTGGTGCATGAAGCGATACAGGCCGGCGGTTTTGGCGCCGAGATCGCGGCCACGGTGGCGCAAGAGCTGGGCATCCCGGTGCGCCGCCTGGGCGGGCCGCGCATTCCAGTGGGCTATGCACCGGTGCTTGAGGCGCAGGCGCGGGTATCAGAGCCGCAAGTCATTCAAGCGGCGCTGGCCTGCCTGCAAGGCACGGGCCGCACGCGCTCGCCCCAACTGGCGCCCTGAGCCGGCAGGCCGAGTGTTCAGCTCGCGATGCGGGTCGGCCGCGCCACGGCCAGGGCCAGCAAGATGGCTGCTGCCACCACCCAAAACACCGGCCCGGTGCCCAGGGCCGAACCCAGGGCACCAAAAACCGCCGGCAAGAAGGTCTGGCTGGCGCTGACGATCAGCGAGCGCATCCCAAACGCTTCGCCCGAGCGGCCGGGCGGCGCGTTGTGATGCAACAGGCTCACGGCCAGCGGCTGACCGATGCCCAGAATCAGGCCAATGACCAGAGAGATCACCAGCAAGGCGTAAAAACTGCTGGCCAGCGGGATCAGCGCATAGATCAGCACCGTCAGCAGCAGCGAAGCGGTCAGGATGCGCGCCTCGTCAATCTGCGCGCTGATGCGGCCCAGCAGCAGGCGCACCGCCAGGCTGCCGGCCGAATACGCCGCCGCCAGGGAACCGATGGCCGTGGCCGACAGGCCCATCTCGGCCGCATGCACCGGCATGAAGAAATTAAACAGGTCCCACGACAGTGCCACGAGCGCCGCCGTGACCAGTGCCACCCGGATCGGCCCGTGCACCAGCAAACTGCCACGGGCTAAAGCCTGCGCCTCGTCGGGCGGCCGCGGGGTCGGCTGCAGCAAGGGCGAATCGGTGCGCGACAAGAGCAGCAAGCCGGCCGGCAAGGTGGCACACATTGCCAAAAACGTGAGCCCGTGGCCGATGGTGTCGATCAGCACGCCGGCCACCAGGGGCCCCATAAAGCCCGAAAGCGAAAAGCCCACACTGAGCCCCGAGTAGCTCCAGGTCACCCCGGCGGGGCCTGCGGCCTGGCCTATGGCCTGGGTCACGGCCACCTGCACCATGGTCACGCCCCAGCCTATGAGCACGCAGCCCAGCCCCATGACCCCTTCTTGCGGCGCCCAGGCCGCCAGCAGGCCGCCGGCCAGCAGCATGGACAGGCCGCCCCGCACCGGCGGCCGAAACCCGACCCGGTCGCTCCAGCGGCCCATGGCCACGGCCGTGAGCATGGGCATGACCATCAGCAAGCTCAGCAGCACGCCCACGCCCAGCGGCGTCATGCCGCGCGCCACTGCCCACAAGGTCAAGGTCAGGCGCATGCCCCCGAAAGCCAGATGGGCCAGCACCATCAGGCCGATCAGGCGCAGCACCAGGGGCTTGTCGAGAACTTGGGGACTCATGAAGGCCGGCGGCAAGGCGCCGCCTCGGCAGGCGAACAAAGCAGCATTAAAAAGACGGGCCGACCCGCATTGATCGGGGCCCGGCCGGAAGTGTCCCACGGATGGCCGCTGCGCCCTGGCCCGCAAGCGACAGGGCCCCGGAGGCAAACCTGCTGAGCATCGCAGGTCTTCGCCTACCCCTCTTTCAGCCTACTTTGAGCCCCCTTCGGTACTGAATCGCCTCGGCCAGATGCGGCGGTTGAATCTGGGCACTGCCAGCCAGGTCGGCGATGGTGCGCGCGACCTTGAGGCAGCGGTGGAGGCTGCGACCCGACCAGCCCAGTCGGGTGGCGACCTGGGTGAGCAAGGGCCGGGCGCCCTCGTGCAGCGCGCAGTGCTCGTCAAGCGCTTGGCCGCTCAAGGCCGCATTGCTCGCGCCCTGGCGCTCTTGGGCAATCTGGCGCGCCGCCTGTACCCGCGCGGCGATGACCCCGCTGGGCTCGCCCCTGCCCGCTTGCACCAGCTCGTCGGGGGGCAGCGCGGCCACCTCCACCTGCAAATCAATGCGGTCGAGCAAGGGTCCGCTGATTTTGCCCTGGTAGCGCGCCACCTGTTCGGCCGAGCATCGGCAGGCGCGCACGCTCGAGCCCAGGTAGCCGCAGGGGCAAGGGTTCATCGCCGCCACCAGCTGAAAACGCGCCGGAAACTCGGTGCGCTGCGCCGCACGGGCGATGTGGATGCGGCCCGTCTCCAGCGGCTCGCGCAGCGCCTCGAGCGCAGCGCGCGGAAATTCGGGCAATTCATCGAGAAACAGCACGCCACCATGGGCCAGGGAGATTTCACCGGGCCGAGGCGGCGAGCCGCCGCCGACCAGAGCGACGGCGCTGGCCGTGTGGTGCGGCGCGCAAGTAGGCCGCAGCGCCCAGCGCTCGGGCGCAAAGCGGCCGGCCAGTGAGGCAATGGCCGCGCTCTCCAAAGCCTCTTGCAAGTCCATCGGCGGCAGCAGGCCCGCCAGGCGCTGGGCGAGCATGGACTTGCCCGAACCGGGCGGGCCCATGAGCAGCAGGCTGTGCCCCCCAGCGGCGGCCACCTCCACCGCGCGGCGCGCCGCGGCCTGGCCCTTGACCTCGGCCATGTCAGGCTGGGGCGGCGCCGGCGGGCGCTCGGCGGGGCTCACGCACGCCCAAGGCTCGTCGGCAGCCGGCTGGCCTGGCAGAAACTGGCGCACCACTTCAGCCAGGTCAGCGGCGGCATAGACGCGAGCGTCACTCACGCAAGCGGCCTCTTGCGCGCTGGCAGTGGGCAGCACCAAGCCACGGGCACCGGACGCAGCCAGGGCCATGGCCAGAGCGCCGCGCACCGGACGCAGCTGCCCGCCCAGAGACAACTCGCCCGCAAACTCAAAGGCCTCGAGCCGGGCCGCATCGAGCTGGCCGGCCGCAGCCAGGATGCCCAGGGCGATAGGCAAATCGAAACGGCCCGAATCCTTGGGCAGATCGGCCGGTGCCAGATTGACCGTGATGCGCTTGTTGAGCGGAAAGTCCAGGCCGCTGTTGACGATGGCAGAGCGCACCCGCTCGCGCGCCTCCTTGACCTCGGTATCGGCCAGCCCCACCAACGTGAAGCTGGGCAGG
>CANHDQ010000252.1 GCA_947459405.1 Comamonadaceae bacterium | reverse complement strand
CGAGCTCGCCGGGCTGATCGGCAAGCACCTGCAATAACAAGTCCGATAGCCGCGCCGGGGTCATCGTGGCCCCGGGGCGTCATTGCGCACCGGCTGCGTGATCGCGAGGAACGAAGCGATCCATCGGCCGGTGCACACGGTCGTGGATTGCCACGGCGCTGTGCGCCTCGCAATGACGAGAAAGGGCGGGCATTGCGAGCGCCCTCGTCATCGCGAGCCCGACTGTCATCGAGAGCCCCGCTGTCATCACGAGGGACGAAGCGATCCATAGGCCGTGGCACAACGGCCCGGGTTGCCACGGCGCCTCACCATGACGGATGCGGAGCGCCGGCTCCTGCAGACCAGCAATCAGATCGGCGGCTGTGGGCTGCGCAGCCGCACGATCACGCGGGTACCGGGCAGGGGCGAGGGTCTGCCGCAGCTTTCGATGCTGACCTCCGCGTCGTGCTGCTCGGCGATCTCGGCCACGATGGCCAGGCCCAGGCCAGAGCCGTCCACGTTGGTCCCCAGCGCACGATAAAAAGGCTCGAACACCAGCTCGCGCTCGGCCGGGGGGATGCCCGGACCGGTGTCCTCCACCAGCAGGCTCAGCGATCCGCTGAAACGGTCGGCCAACAAACGCACCGTGACCTGACCGCCTTCCGGGGTGTAGTTGATCGCGTTGTCGATCAGATTGCGCACCATCTCCTTGAGCAGCGTGCCATTGCCCTCAATTCGGCTGGGCGCCTGAGCCGCCTGCGGCCCCTCGTAGCCCAGGTCGATCTGCTTGTCCAGCGCACGCGGCAAAGACTCCTGAATGGCCTCGCTGATGACATCGACCAGATCGACTTGCGACTTGGCCAGGCTGCGGCCGGTTGTCTCGGCACGCGCCAGCGCCAGCAACTGATTGACGGTGTGGGTGGCCCGGATGCTCGACAGACCGATTTGCTTGAGCGACTTTTTGACCTCGTCGGCATCGGCCTGGCGCTGCGCCAGATCGGCCTGCATGCGCAGCCCCGCCAGAGGCGTCTTGAGTTGGTGGGCGGCGTCGGCCAAGAAGCGCTTTTGCGTGCTCAGCGAGACCTTCAGGCGGGTCAGCAAGTCGTTGATCGAGGAGACCAGGGGCACCACCTCCTCGGGCACGACGGTCTCATCGATCGGACTCATGTCATCGGCCTTGCGCGCGCGGATGCGCCGCTCGAGCTGCGCCAGCGGCCGTATGCCGCGCACCAGGGCCAGCCAGACCAGCAGCACCGCAAGGGGCAGGGTAACGAACTGCGGCACCATCACGCCTTTGACGATTTCGGTGGCCAGCGTCTTGCGCTTTTCCAGCGTCTCGGCCACCTGCACCAACAGCAGCTGCGGCTGCGGCGTATCAATCGTGGTCCAGGTGTAGGCCACGCGCACTTCCTGCCCGAGCATCACGTCCTCGCGCAGTCGAACCTCACCGTCGATGGGCGGGCTCTCCTGCGGCGGCGGCGGCAGGTCCCGATCGCCGCCGAGCAGGTCGCCGTTGCTGTGGCGCACTTGGTAGTACAGCTGGTCGCTGTCGTCAGTGCGCAAGATTTCGCGCGCCGGTGCGGGCAGGGAAAACTGCGCCCGGCCCTCGCGCACCGTCACCAGCTTGGCCAGCGCCTGCACGTTGTACTCGAGGCCGCGATCGAAAGGTTTGCCGGCGATGTTTTGCGCCACCAGCCAGGTCAGGGCCAGGCTGATCGGCCACAGCAACAGCAGGGGCGTGAGCATCCAGTCCAGGATCTCGCCAAACAAGCTGCGCTTTTCGCGCTGGAAAATTTTCATGAGAGAGGGCGGCGCCCGCAAGACCAGTGGGCGCGAGCCGCCTGAACTCGGTGGCGCTGCAAGTCAGGGAATCTTTTCGAGGCAATAGCCCAAGCCGCGCACGGTGGCGATGCGGATCGGGCCCTTTTCGATTTTCTTGCGCAGGCGATGGATGTACACCTCGATGGCATTGTTGCTGACTTCTTCGCCCCACTCGCACAGGCGCTCGACCAGCTGGTCCTTGCTCACCAGGCGGCCGGCGCGCTGCAGCAACACCTCGAGCAAGCCCAGTTCACGGGCCGACAGCTCGACCATCTGGCCATCGATGGTGGCCACGCGGCCGGCTTGGTCATAGACCATGGGGCCGTGTTTGATGGTGCTGGTGGCCCCGCCCATGCCGCGGCGCACCAAGGCGCGCACGCGAGCCTCGAGCTCCTGCAAGGAGAACGGTTTGGCCATGTAGTCGTCGGCGCCATAGTCCAGCCCCTTGACGCGCTCGTCGATGCTGTCGGCAGCCGTCAAGATGAGCACCGGCAGCACGCTGCCGCGCGCGCGCAGACGCTTGAGCACCTCCAGGCCGTGCAGACGCGGCAAGCCCAGATCGAGAATGAGCAGATCGAACTCGGTGTTGGTCATCAAGGCCGCATCGGCCTCGCTGCCGCTGGCCACATGGTCGACGGCGGCGCCCGACGCGCGCAGGGTGCGCAGCAGGCCGTCGGCCAGCACTTGGTCGTCTTCGGCGATCAGAATTCGCATGGCGGTCTCCTTGGCGGCCTTCTGGACGGCTTCGTGGGCGGCTTGCTTGGCGGGTTTCGCCCTGCATCCCAAAGCCGTCTGCCGTGCCCGTGGATGGCCTGCGCGCTTCTCTGCGGGTCGCTGCGCACAGCCTCAAACCATTCTAGGCGGGGATCGCGGGGCTGAACAGGGCTCAGAACTCAGGGCTCGTAGGCGCCAGCGTAGGCCTCCAGCCCGAGCATGACGACCGTGGCCACCTGCGGGCCCACGGCCTGTGCGAATTCGCTCTGGGCACGGGTCACCGCGCGGTGAAAGGCCTCCAACCAGAGCAGCCCGGTGGGCGTGAACACGATCTGACGGGCGCGGCGGTCGATCGGATCGCTCTGGCGCACCACGAGGCCCCAGGCCTCGCACTGGTCGACCAGATCGCCCATCGCCTGCTTGCTCATGCCCGCGCCGCGCGCGAGCTCGCTCAGACGCGAGCCTCCTACAGCCAGGTGACGGGTGATGTGGATGTGGGCCGCGCCGATTTGCTCACGGGCAGCCAGGTTGGACAGCGCCAGCGGCACCTGCGGATCGCCGGCCATCAGCTGGAGCACCCGTGCGTCAAAGCGGCGCAGGCTGTGGCCGAGCAAGCGGCCGAGGTGGGTCAGGCGCCAGCCGTGATCGGCTCCATCGGCTGCAAAAGAGGGCATAGCCTTATGGTAAGGCAAACTGACCAAAAAAACCATTTACACGGTAGATCAGCCTGATAAAGTACTGGTCATGCATCCAGCCTGTGGTTTCATCCACGCCTGCCGATGGTTTTGAAAATTCACCCCAAACCTTTGATTGACAAGGAGTTTTTCATGGACGCACCGCTCAAGGCCCTCAATACCGAAAAAGCCAAAGCCCTGCAGGCGGCGCTGGCGCAGATCGAAAAGCAGTTTGGCAAAGGCACCATCATGAGCCTGGGCGCCGGCGAGACCGCCGAAGACATCCAGGTCGTCTCCACCGGCTCGCTCGGGCTGGACATCGCCCTGGGCGTGGGCGGCCTGCCCCGCGGGCGGGTGATCGAAATCTACGGCCCCGAGTCTTCTGGC
>CANHDQ010000251.1 GCA_947459405.1 Comamonadaceae bacterium | reverse complement strand
TCGACTACGAGGTCTACGCCAACGATCCATCGGTGCGCGCGGCCATGCTCAGCCACGAGCGCGGCTTTTTCAACGCCACGAGCGTGTGCCTGCAAGTGCAGGGGCAGCACGATCGGCCGCAAGCGCTGGAGGTGGTGGCGCCCAAGGGCAAGGCCGACTGGCTGCTGGCCACCGGTCTGAGCCCGATCAGCACCGACCGCCGCGGTTTCGGCCAGTACCTGGCGGCCGACTACGACGAGCTGGCCGACTGCCCGGTCACCCTGGGCCGACTCTGGAGCGGCCAATTCAAGGCCTGCGGCGTGCCGCACCGCTTTGTGATCAGCGGCGCGCCCGAGGGCTTTGACGGCCAGCGCCTGCTCGACGATGCGCGCAAGATCTGCGAGACCCAGATCCGCTTCTGGCATGCCAGCGGCAAGCCGCCCTTTAAGCAGTATGTGTTCATGCTCCACGCCGTCCCCGACGGCTACGGCGGCCTGGAGCACCGCAACTCCACCGCCCTGGTGTGCGGCCGCAAGGATCTGCCCCAAATCGGCCAGGCCAAGGCCAGCGAAGGCTACACCACCTTGCTCGGGCTGATCAGCCACGAGTACTTTCACACTTGGAACGTCAAGCGCCTGCGACCGGCCGAGTTCGCCCGCTACGACTACAGCCGAGAAAACTACACGCAGCTGCTGTGGTTCTTTGAGGGCTTTACCAGCTACTACGACGACCTGCTGCTGCGCCGCGCCGGGCTGATTGACAGTGCCACCTACCTCAAGCTGCTGGGCAAGACCATCAACCAGGTCTTGCAAACGCCGGGGCGCAAGGTGCAGTCGGTCGCGCAGGCGAGCATGGACGCCTGGGTCAAGTACTACCGGCAGCATGAAAACACGCCCAACGCCACGGTGAGCTACTACACCAAAGGCGCTCTGGTGGCCTTGTGCCTGGACCTGAGTTTGCGCGCGGCAAGGCCTGCGAGCAACCTCGATGCGCTCATGCGGGCCCTGTGGAAACACTGCAAGGGCGGGCCGATGCAACAAGACGACCTGCTCGAGCAGTTGCAGGCCATCGGCGCTCGCTCCTATCGCGCCGATCTCGAGCGCTGGGTGCATGGCACACAAGACTTGCCGCTCAAAGAGCTGCTGCAGACCCAAGGCGTGGCGGTGCTCGACGAGCCAGACCAGTTGGCCCAGCGTCTGGGCTTGCGCGTCGAGGAAAGCCAAGGCATCAAAATCAAGACCGTGCTCAGCGGCGGGCCCGCCCAGACGGCCGGCCTGAGCGCAGGCGACGAGTGGCTGGGCATCGAGACCGCAGCGGGGCGCGGCTGGCGCCTGCGCAAGCTCGACGACCTGCTGCTGCACGCCCAGCCCGGCCAGCGGCTGCAAGCCCTGGTCAGCCGTGACGAGCAACTGCTGCGCCTGCCGCTGCGCATGCCCAAGCCAGGCACCACCTGGCGCTTGGCGGTTCAAGACGCAGCGCGCCTAGAGGGCTGGCTGGCACCTGCCTCCCCCTGAAATCTCCCTGAACCCGAAGAGGAAACCATGTCCTACGAAACCATCCAAGTCAGCACCGAGGGGCCCGAGGGCCAGCAGGTCGGCATCATCCGGCTCCATCGCCCCAAGCAACTCAACGCCCTCAATGACCAGCTCATGGACGAGCTCGGTGCGGCCCTGCATGGCTTTGAGGCCGACGACGCCATCGGCTGCACGATCATCACCGGCAGCGAGAAAGCCTTTGCCGCCGGCGCCGACATCGGCGCCATGGCCACCATGACCTTTGCCGATGCCTACGGACGCAACTTCATCAGCCGCAACTGGGAAAAGATGGGCCAGGTGCGAAAACCCGTGATCGCTGCCGTCAGCGGCTTTGCCCTGGGCGGCGGCTGCGAATTGGCCATGATGTGCGACTTCATCATCGCCGCCGACAACGCCAAATTCGGCCAGCCCGAGATCAAGCTGGGCATCATCCCCGGCGCCGGCGGCACGCAGCGGCTGCCGCGCGCCGTGGGCAAGTCCAAGGCCATGGACCTGGCCCTGACCGGGCGCATGATGGACGCGCACGAGGCCGAGCGCGCCGGCTTGGTCAGCCGTGTCGTGCCGCTGGACAAGCTGATGGACGAGGCCCTGGGCGCCGGACTGCAAATCGCCCAGTTTGGCCGCCTGGCCGTGATGGCCACCAAGGAGTCGGTCAACCGCGCCTTCGAAAGCCCGCTCAGCGAAGGCTTGACCTTCGAGCGGCGCCTGTTCCACGGCCTGTTTGCCACCGAAGACCAAAAAGAAGGCATGGATGCCTTCGTCAACAAGCGCGCCGCCCGCTTCAAGCACCGGTGAGCGGAACGGCTATAATGCCAGCCCTGCGGTGATATAGCTCAGTTGGTTAGAGCGCAGCATTCATAATGCTGATGTCGGTGGTTCAAATCCACCTATCACCACCAAATTCAAACCCCCAACTCGGCTGAGTTGGGGGTTTTTTGTTTTCACATCAGTCGTCAACTTGAGCGCCAGCGCGGATACCAGGCGCCTAAAAGAATCAGAACGACGCCGAGCACCATGGATGGGGTGATCGGATCGCCGAAGAACCAGGCGCCGGCGGCCAGGCCGGTGGCCAGCCTAAAGTAGGTCACGGGTGCCAGCAGCGAGGGCTGGGCGTGTCGATAGGCGTCCACATGGGCCCAACTGGCCAGCGTGCCCATGACGGCAAAGACGAGCAGATAAGCGCTGTCGCCAAGCGACAAGTCTCGCCAATCGAACCAGGCCTGGACGATGGCGCTGAGCAGCGCCATCAGGGGCATGTAGAACAAGATGGTTTCGGTCGATTCCGTCTTGGTCAGCGAACGGGTCAGCAGCAGCATGACCGCACCAAGCAGGGCACTGACAAAACCAAAAATCACCCGCCAGTCCATCTCTTGGGGCTGCCACAGGCCGGCGGCCACCACCACGCCTACAAAGCCGATGCTGGTGGCCACCACCGCCTGACGCGAGACATGCTCCTTGAGCATGGGCCGCATCAGCAGCAGCACAAAAAACTGCGATGAAAACATCAGGGTGGTGGCCAGCGCGATGGGCAGGAGCTGAAAGCTCTTGTAGTAGCACCACCAAGACACCGCCGTGAGCGCGCTGCGCAGCAGATGCGCCCCTGGCCGTGGCGTGGCCAGCAGGGCCAGGGCGCGGCCCTGCAAGACTCGGCTGATCCACAGGGCCAGCGCGATCTGCGACAGCGAACGAAACAGCAGCAACTGGCCCACACTGATGCGATCGGCCATCAGCCGCACCACCAACGCCTCCAAGGTGGCCAGCACGATGGACAGCAAAAGCAGCAGCACCCCGATGCCATCGCTGGACAGGCGCTGAAAATAGGCCTTCACATCAAGGAGGGGGTGCGATAGAGCAACTGCCCTTTGACCCGGATTTCAGTGTCCACGACATAGGGCGCCAAGGCGGCGACGTCGACCTTCATGCCCAGACCTGGGGCGTCGGGCGCAGCAATTTGGCCATTGGCATCGCGCAGCAAGTGAGAGCCGGTGATGGCCAAGGCCAGCGGCTTGGGGCTGCCGGGGTATTCGCAGATCACGTGCTCGGCCAGGCCGGCATAAGGCTG
>CANHDQ010000250.1 GCA_947459405.1 Comamonadaceae bacterium | reverse complement strand
GGCTGGCACAAGGTGCATCCGATGCACCAGTCTTCATCGATGACGGCGACCGCACGTGGCCCTTCAACACCATGCTCGGGATTCAGGGGCCTTTCGGCTTGGCCGGTGATGGCCGCCAGCCGGGCAATGCCCTCCTGCCCACCGGGCGGGCACTGGTTGATGGCGGCTCGATCGTTTGCGATGGCCTGGGCATAGGCGCGGCAGTCGGGGTAGCCGCAGCGGGTGCACTGCGTCTGCGGCAGCGCCGCGTCGATTCGCTCGGCCAGCGTGTCAGGCCCGTGGGGCAAGGCCTGCATGGCCGGGCCTGCGAGGCTCAGCCCTGCTTGGCGCCGCGGGCGGCACTTTTGCGCGGGCTGCGCGACGCCGTCGGGCGTGCTGCAGGCTTGGCGGCCGCACGCGGGCTCTTGCTTGCAGGGACGGCGCTTTTTGAGCGCTTGGCAGGGGCCTGCTCCATCCGGGCCTGGCCCTTGGCGATAAACGCCTTGACTTGCGGGTAGACCGCATCACGCCAGCGCCTGCCGCTGAAGATGCCGTAATGACCGGCACCCTCGACTTCGAGGTGCTGCTTCATGCTCTTGTCGATATGGGTGCACAGATCGTGAGCGGCGGCGGTCTGACCCGATCCCGAGATATCGTCGAGCTCACCTTCGACCGTCATCAGCGCGGTGGTGCGAATGTCCTGCGGCCTGACCCGTTCGGGTTCGCCCTTGTGGTTGAGCACGTCCCAGCTGCCGTGGACCAGCTTGAACTCCTGAAACACGGTGCGGATCGTCTCCAAGTAGTAGTGCGCATCCATGTCGAGCACCGCGTTGTACTCGTCGTAGAACTTTCGGTGCGCCTCGACACTGGCACCATCGCCCTTGATCAGGTCCTTGAAGTAGTCGTAGTGGCTCTTGGCATGGCGGTCCGGGTTCATGGCCACAAATCCGGCATGCTGCATGAAGCCCGGGTAGACACGCCGACCGGCGCCCGGAAAGTTGCCGGGCACGCGAAAGATCACGTTGTTTTCGAACCAGTTGTGGCTTTTGTTCATGGCCAGGTTGTTGACCGCGGTGGGTGACTTGCGCGCATCGATCGGCCCACCCATCATGGTCATGGTCAAAGGCGTCTTCTCGCCGCGCGAAGCCATCAGCGAAACCGCCGCGAGCACCGGCACCGTGGGCTGGCAGACGCTGACCACGTGGCAATTGCCGTAGCGGTGCTGCAGGTGGCGTATGAACTCTTGCACGTAGTGCACGTAGTCATCGAGGTGGAAGTCGCCCTCGTCCAGCGGCACCATGCGCGCATTGCGCCAGTCGGTGATGTAGACCTTGTGGTCCTTGAGCATGCTCTTGACCGTGTCGCGCAGCAGCGTGGCGTAGTGACCCGACAGCGGGGCCACGACCAGCACGACCGGCTGCTGCTTGAGCTTGGCCAGCGTTTGGACATCGTCGCTCAGACGCTTGAATCGGCGCAGCTCGCAAAATGGCTTGTTGATCTCTACCCGCTCCTGAATGGCCACCGGCATGCCGTCGACCTCGACCGTGCTGATGCCAAACGCCGGCTTCTCGTAGTCTTTGCCCAAGCGGTACATCAGGCTGTAGGCCGCCGACATCCGCTGCGCCCAAGGGTGGGCGCCGGCGGGGGAGTGCGGGTTGCTGAACAACTTGGCCGCAGCCTGCGCGAAGTCCACGAAGGGCTCCATCATGGTGCGCTGGGTTTCAAAGACCTGATAGAGCATGGTGAAATCCTTGTGCTGCCTTGAGCATGTTGCAGTGCAGCAATATAGCAGTTGTCGAGCTTTTAAAAGCGGGAGCGAGCTCTAAACTTGTGAGCGTCGGTCACAGTCTTGTCAAGATCCTGCAAGCAAGGCTCGACAGGCTGGCGTTTTCAGACGACCCGGGCAATCGACGCGCAGACGTGGTCGATGTTCTTGCTGTTGAGTGCGGCCACACACATGCGCCCGGTGTCGGTGCCGTAAACGCCGAACTCGCTGCGCAGGCGCACCATCTGGTCCTTGGTCAGGCCAGAGTAGCTGAACATGCCGATCTGGCTGGTGATAAAGCCCATGTCCTGCTTGACCCCCGCGGCCTTGAGGCCGTCGACCAGCTTGTGGCGCATCTGCTTGATGCGCACCCGCATTTCAGCGAGCTCCTGCTCCCATTGGGCGCGCAACTCGGGCGTGCCCAGCACGGTGGCCACGATCGCCCCGCCGTGGGTGGGAGGGTTGGAGTAGTTGGTTCGGATCGTGATTTTGAGCTGGCTGAGCACGCGATCGGCCTCCTGCTTGTCCTGGCACAGCACGCTCAAGGCGCCCACGCGCTCGCCATACAGGCTAAAGCTCTTGGAAAACGAGGTCGAGACCAAAATCGAAAGCCCGGCCGCCACAAAGCGGCCGATCACCGCGCCGTCTTCGGCAATGCCATGGCCAAAGCCTTGGTAGGCCATGTCCAAAAAGGCCACCAGATTGCGACTCTTGACCGCTGCAATCACCTCGTCCCACTGGCTTGCGCTGATGTCGTAGCCGGTGGGGTTGTGGCAGCAGGCGTGCAAGACGACGATCGTGCCAGCTGCGGCGTTTTGCAGCGCCGCCAGCATGCCGGCAAAGTCGATGCCGCGCTTGCCCGCGTCGTAGTACGGATAGGCCTCGACAGCAAAGCCGGCGCTTGAAAACAGCGCACGGTGGTTTTCCCAGCTTGGATCGCTGATCAGCACCTTGGCGCCCGGCGAGAGGCGTTTGAGGAAATCGGCCCCGATCTTCAGGCCGCCCGTGCCGCCGATGGCCTGCACGGTGGCCACGCGGCCCGAGCGCACCGGCTCGCTGTCCGCACCGAAAACCAGACCTTTGACGGCGCTGTCGTAGGCGGCGATGCCGTCGATGGGCAGATAGCCGCGCGGGCTGGGTTTTTCGGCCATCCGCTTCTCGGCCGCCTGCACGCACTGCAGCAGCGGCAGCTTGCCGTTGTCGTCGTAGTACACGCCTACGCCCAGGTTGACTTTGTGAGCATGGGTGTCGGCGGCAAATTGTTCGTTCAGACCCAGGATGGGGTCGCGGGGGGCCATTTCGACGGCGGTGAACAAAGACATCGTTTTCCTTTGCCAGGGGCAGGCGTTTGGGTTGCGGTGCAGACCACAGGCCGGTTCGGCCTGTCGGTGACGAGGCAGGCAAGCAGCGTGCAGATCGCGTATCCTGACCGGTCGTCCCGATTTTAACGGGCCAGGACAAACGCTATGCCCCAAATCGAGCTTGCACACGACCCCGAGAACGCCGAGCCTGAGCAGCCAAACGGCCAATTCGTGAGTTTCCCCGGCTCGCCGTTTCAGCTTTTCATGCCCTATTCGCCCGCCGGCGACCAGCCACAGGCCATCGCCGACCTGGTCGAGGGTTTGCAAGATGGCGAGGCCTTCCAGACGCTGTTGGGCGTGACCGGCTCGGGCAAGACCTTCACCATGGCCAACGTGATTGCCCGCATGGGCCGCCCGGCCATCGTGTTTGCCCCCAACAAGACGCTGGCCGCTCAGCTTTACAGCGAGTTCCGGGAGTTCTTTCCGAAAAACGCGGTGGAGTACTTCGTCAGCTACTACGACTACTACCAGCCCGAGGCCTATGTGCCTCAGCGCGACCT
>CANHDQ010000249.1 GCA_947459405.1 Comamonadaceae bacterium | reverse complement strand
GGCCGCATGTCCTGCAGCAAGGCGTCGGACTCCTCTTGCCGAACCTGCAGCCACTGCGGATCACTCAGTGTGGCCTGTTCGCGCCCCATGGCCCAATGGCACAGGGTGACCCAGCCACAGGCCTGATCGATCCGGCCTTGGTCCAGCGCCGCCCAGGGCAGTTGACCGTCGGGCAGTTGCGGCCAGCCCAGTGCGCGTGCCAGGGCCCGCTCGTGCGGCGGGCTCAGGCTGTTGGCAGCTGCCCGCTCGGGCTTACCTAGACGCATGCCCTGCAAGAGCGCGCGCAGGTTCTCGGTGTGCTGCGGCGGCAAGCTCTGCAGGGCGGGCCACCACTGTGGGCTGTCGCAGGCCGCCCAGGGCACGATCAGATGATCGGCCTCTTCGGCTGGCGCCAGGCCGGGGACAAACGGGTCCGAAAAAACGCTGGACATGGCGCATTGTCCCGAATTCGCCGGCCTTGCCCCGGCTTGCGGCCGGCGCGCGCGGCGATGCCACAATCGCGCCATGCCCATTCCCTACGAGCTGTCCCTGGGCTGGCGCTACACCCGCGCCGGTCGTGCGTCGGGCCGCAACGGATTCATCTCCTTCATCTCGGCCGTCTCCATGCTGGGCATTGCCCTGGGCGTGGCCGCGCTCATCATCGTGCTGAGCGTGATGAACGGTTTTCAAAAGGAGGTGCGCGATCGCATGCTGGGCGTGATTTCGCACATCGAGGTCTATGGCGCCGGGGGCGGCGCGATCGCCGACTTGCCCGCCGCGCTGGCCCAGCTGCGCCGTCACCCCGAGGTGGTCGGGGCTGCGCCCTTTGTGGCTTCGCAGGCCTTGATCGGCCGCGGCGAGGACATGAAGGGGGCCGTGATCCGGGGGATCGATCCTGCGCTCGAGGGCCAGGTCAGCGATGTGGCGGCCCAGCAGCAAGCCCTGTTGCAGCAGCTCAAGCCCGGGCAATTTGGCATCGTGCTCGGCGCCGAGCTTGGCCGCTCCATGGGCGTGCGCGCCGGCGATACGGTGGCCCTCATCGTGCCCGGTGGGCAGGTGACGCCAGCGGGTGTGGTGCCGCGGCTCAAGCAAATGACGGTGGTCGGCTTTTTCGATTCTGGACATTTTGAGTACGACGCCACCCTGGCGCTGATTCATCAAGACGATGCGCTGCGGTTGTTCAGGCTGGAGGGCCCCAGCGGCGTTCGCGTCAAGTTGCGCGACTTGCACCAGGCGCGCGAGGTGGCCGGCGAGCTCATGGTCAGCTTGCCGCAAGACCTGCTGGTGCGCGACTGGACCCGGCAGAACCGCACCTGGTTTGCGGCGGTGCAGGTGGAAAAGCGCATGATGTTCATCATCCTGACCCTGATCGTCGCAGTGGCTGCTTTCAACTTGGTCAGCACCCTCGTGATGACCGTCACCGACAAGAGAGCCGATATCGCCATCTTGCGCACGCTGGGCGCCAGCGCGCGCAGCATCATGGGCATCTTCATGGTGCAAGGGGCCATGGTCGGACTGGTGGGCACCGGCGGCGGCCTGCTGCTTGGGCTTTTGGTGGCCGGCAATATCGATGTGATCGTGCCGGCGCTCGAACGCCTGATGGGGGCCAGCTTTTTGCCGCGCGACATCTACCTGATCAGCCGCATGCCCAGCGACCCGCAGGCCGGCGATATCGTGCCTGTGGCGCTGATCTCCCTGGTGCTGTCTTTTTTGGCCACGCTCTACCCGAGCTGGCGCGCCAGCCGGGTCAAGCCGGCGCAGGCCTTGCGATATGAATAAGGCCATGACCGCGCAAACGGGTGCGCCGGCCTGGGTGCTGCAGGCGCGCGGCCTGAGCAAGCGCTTTGTCGAAGGCCCGCTCGATGTGCAGGTGCTTCAGGGTGTGGATTTGCAAGTGGCGCCGGCGCAGACGGTGGCCATCGTGGGCGCTTCGGGCTCGGGCAAGAGCACGCTGCTGCACCTGCTGGGCGGGCTCGATGCGCCCAGCAGTGGGCAAGTCGAGCTCATGGGGCAGGAGCTGGCTGCCCTTTCAGCGGCCCAGCAGGACCGCCTGCGCAATCGGCATCTGGGCTTTGTCTATCAGTTCCACCATCTGTTGCCCGAGCTGAGTGCCGTTGAGAACGTGGCCATGCCCTTGCTGATTCGCCGGCAGCCGCGCGCGCAGGCGCTGGCCAGCGCTGCCGACACCCTGGCTGCGGTCGGGCTTGCCCAGCGCCTGCAGCACCGCCCCGCGGAGCTGTCCGGTGGCGAGCGCCAGCGTGTGGCGATCGCGCGCGCGCTGGTCACCCAGCCCGCTTGCGTGCTGGCCGATGAGCCTACCGGCAACTTGGACCGCGGCACAGCCGAGCGGGTCTTTGAGCTCATGCTCAAGCTCGCGCGCGAGCAGGGCACGGCCTTCGTGGTCGTGACCCACGACCCCTTGCTGGCTGCGCGCTGCGACCGTCGGCTCGATCTGATCGAAGGACGACTTGCGCCCTCCTGAGCCCAGCCGGGGCGCTGGCTGCGCCGGCCATCGCCGATGTCAGCAGCCTAGAGCAAGCGGTTGAACCACAGCACGGACAGGCCGGCCGACAGCAGGGCCAGGAAAGCGCCGAGCAGGGCCACCAAGCCGGAGATTTCGGTTTCCTTTTTCTGCAGTGTCAACTTCGAGCTCAGCGCGGTGTAGACCTTCTTGAGATCCTGCGCCGTGCCGGCGTAGAAGTATTCGGCCTGCGTCTTGGCGGCGATCGCTTTGAGCGTCTCTTCATCGAGGCGCACCCGCATCGACCAGCCCTCAAAGCCGATGGTCTCTCCCGTGACCGTGCCCACTCCCACCGTGTAGACCTTCACGCCGTAGTCGGCGGCCAGCTTGGCCGCCTCCAGCGGCTCGACCCCGGTGGTGCGTTGCCCATCGGTAAGCAAGATGACCGCCGCCGCGCCATTGGAGCCTGGGGCAACCGGCTCGTAGACCTTTTTGCCCGGCTTGGCCTTGTCGTCGAGGCTGCTGCCCTGAGGCCGGCTGCCGTACTGCATCTTGGCCAGATCGATGTCGGCATCGGGAAAGAGTTCGGCCAGGGACATCACGATGCCGTTGCCGATCGCGGTGCCGCGCTGCATCTGGAACTTGTCGATTGCCGCGACCAGGTCTTCTCGGCTGAGCGTGGCCGGCTGCACCACAGAGGCGGTGCCGGCAAAGGCCACGATGCCCACCTTGACGTGGCGAGGCAGCTCGGCCAGAAAAGCCTTGGCCGCGTTTTGGGCGGCCACTAGGCGGTTGGGCTCGACATCGGTGGCGCGCATGCTGCCCGAGACATCCATGGCCAGCATGATGGTCTCTTGCTGCGAAGGCAAGCGGATGGTGGCAAAGGGCCGCGCCGAGGCCACAAGCAAGGCGGCCAGCGCGAGCAGGAACAGGGCCGGTGGGATGTGCCGGCGCCAAAGCGAACGGCCGGCCATGGCCTGGCTGACCATGGCCAGGCTGGCATAGCGGATGGCCACTTGCTTCTTGCGCTTCATCAGCCACAGGTACAGCAGCACCAGCGCCGGCAAGACCAACAGCAACCACAGCAACTCGGGCCATATGAAGGTCATGGGTTTGCTCCGCTGGGCGCTCGTCGGGGGTGGGGGGTGTCTGGCCTCATGCCGCTGCGGGCAGGGCGGCGCGCACGCGTCGCTGACGCAACTG
>CANHDQ010000248.1 GCA_947459405.1 Comamonadaceae bacterium | reverse complement strand
CTGCCGTGGTGCTGCTCTACACCGTGGTGCTGCCGGCCGAATACGGCGTGGACCCGACGGGCATCGGAAAGGCTCTGGGGCTGACTGAAATGGGCGAGATCAAAACGCGCCTGGCCAAGGAAGCCGCCGCCACTCGGGCGTCGCATTCAGGGCCCGCTGCGAAGGCCGAGGTACCGATGACGCCGCCAACCGCATCGCCCTTAGCCGGTGCACCGGCTGCGCAAAACGTGCCGACAGCAATCAATCCGGCTTGGCGCGATGAGATGACCTTCACGCTCGCCCCTGGCCAAGGGACAGAGATCAAACTAAAGATGAACGAAGGCGATAAAGCACGGTACGCGTGGAGCGTGCAGGGCGGCGTTGTGAACTTTGACACGCACGGGGATGCGAAGGGTCGCTCGATCAGCTACGAAAAAGGCCGTGGCGTGGCGAATGACGAGGGCGAACTGGTCGCGGCGTTTACTGGCAATCACGGCTGGTTCTGGCGCAACAGGGGCCAGGCTGACGTGACAGTGGTCTTGAAAACCGCCGGGGACTACAACGATATCAAGCGGGTGCAGTAGCGGGACTCTGGGAAGTCAATGCTTTCTCGCCGCACCATGCCGCAAAAGTCGGGCGATGGTAAGGCCAAAGACGTGGTGTGACGGTTGGCAGGGTTGGCGCCACAGGGTCAACCAGGGCACCCATTTCCTGGGTGCGCCGGGGCTTGCAACGCATTGAAAGCTCTCGCGCAGGCTTCGCCCCCCGACCAGCACGTTGGCTTGACACTAGACCGACCGGTCTATAGACTGACTTTCGTGCCTAAAAACCAAACACAAGATCCACGACCGGCAACCCGTGACCGGCTGGTCGGTGCCATGCTCACTGCCTTGAGAACCAAGGGATTTCATGGCGTTGGTCTGAGCGAATTGCTGGCCCAAGCGCAGGCGCCCAAAGGGGTGCTCTATCACCACTTCCCCGGAGGCAAAACCGAGTTGGCGGTGGCGGCGATTGACCATGTGGTCCAGCACATCTGCAGCGCACTCGAGCATCTGTTTAGGCAGCACCGCGATCCGGCCCAAGCTCTGGCCCAATGGATGAAAGACGCGCAAAAGACCCTGCTGGGCAGTGGCTATGAAGTCGGCTGCCCTCTGGCAACCATCGCCCTCGAGTCGACCGCCCAGGACAAGCCCATTCGTCAAGCCGTCGCCAAAGGCTTTGAGGCCATTCGAAGCACATTGAAGAAAGCGCTGGTGGCCAACGGCCTGGACTCCAAACGCGCCGCCAGCCTGGCTGCCATGGTCGTCTCAGCCTACGAAGGCGGCCTGATCCAGGCGCGAGTGGCCGGGAGCAAAAAGCCTTTGCAGGACACCGCCCACATGCTGTTGGAGGTCTTGCACAGCAGCCTGCCTGCGATCCGTCGCGAGCCATAGAGTACCGAGCGTCATGTCACTAGCCCCCCATGCCCCCGAGTCCCTGCAACTTGATGCAGTTGACGGCTATCGCCTGGGCGCCCTGCACTACCGCCCTTCAGGCCAGCCCAAAGGCCGCCTGATCGTTGCCGGAGCGACCGGCGTACCCCAGCGCTTTTACGGGCACTTTGCGAGCTTTGCCGCAAACCAGGGCATTGCGACCTGGACTCTGGACTATCGCGGTGTCGGTCTGTCGAGGCCGCCGAGCCTGCGCGGATTTCGCATGGACTATCTCGACTGGGCACGGCTTGATCTGGCGGCCCTTCTCGATCATGTCGCAGCCCAAGGCGCGGGCCCGATCTGGATGGTGGGCCACTCTTACGGCGGCCATGCCTTTGGCCTGCTGCCCGGACATGAGCGGATTGAACGCATGGCCACCTTTGCCACCGGAGCGGGCTGGCACGGCTGGATGCCGCCGCTGGAGCGCTTGCGCGTGATCTTGCTTTGGCGGGTGTTCGGGCCCATCGTGGTCAGGCTCAAGGGCTACCTGGCCTGGAGCGCTTTGGGCATGGGCGAAGACCTGCCGCGCGATCTCTTTTTGCAGTGGCGACGCTGGTGCCAATGGCCGCACTACTTTTTTGATGACCCGCAATTGCCTGGGCTGGCCGAGCAATTTGCCAAGGTGCGTACACCGATCCGCGCCATCAACAGCATCGATGACAAGTGGGCCACGCCGGCTTCGCGCGATGCCTTCATGAAGGCGTACCGCCACGCCGCAGTCGAACGCATCACGCTCGACCCCAAACAATGTGGCATGGGTCCGATTGGGCACATCGGCTACTTTCGGCCCCAGGCAGCAAGCCTCTGGCAGGACACGTTAGATTGGTTTTGCAGGCAACCCGATACGCGGTAGGAGACCGACATGCCCCACTTGACCATCACAGCCGTTACAGCGGCAATCCTCGGATTGATCTTTTTCCGTCTCTCTCTGAACGCGATCAAATTGCGACGCCAGCACAAGGTGAGTTTGGGCAGCGGCGGTCATGACGACCTGGAGCGCGCCATCCGCGCGCAAGGAAACTTTGCAGAGTACGTGCCCATCAGCCTGATCCTGATCGCTTGCCTGGAATTGAACGCGGCTCCCTGGTGGCTGGTGGCCGTCCCTGGTGTTGCCTTGATCGTCGGCCGCCTCTATCACGCCAAAGGCATCAACGAGTTACCGCCCAATTTCCGAAACCGGGTCATGGGCATGAAGTTCACCTTGTTCAATCTCATCGGCCTTGCTGCGCTCAACCTGGGCTGGGTCACTCTGAGCCTGCTCGGTTGAAGGGTGCACACCCCTGATCTGTATTCGAAAGATGGCACGGCGGCGGTGGCCATTCTGCCTACCCTGAATCTGCAGGTGGGCGTGGCCGCTGCCATGCCGGCCGGCTCAGACTAGGATCTAGACTTCTTGCAGGAAGGAGCCGAGTGCGATGGATGTGCCCGTGATAGAGACGCAGCGATTGATTTTGCGAGGTCATCGTCTCGAAGACTTCGATGCACTGGCAGCAATGTGGGCCGACCCACACGTGGCTCGCTTCATTGGGGGTAAGCCTGCGACGCAAGAGGAGAGTTGGGCCCGCCTCTTAAGGTATGCAGGCCACTGGAGGCTGCTGGGATTCGGATACTGGGCCGTGGAGCTCAAAGCTGGCGACCGGTTCATTGGAGACGTGGGCTTTGCCAACTGGCACAGACAGATCACCCCTTCGCTTGATGGAATGCCTGAAGTCGGGTGGGCGTTTGCCTCGACGACGCATGGTCGGGGTATTGCGACCGAGGCGGTTCAAGCTGCTCTGGCTTGGGCTGACAGTCACTTTGACGGCCAGACCACCACGTGCATCATTGGCGTCGACAACGTTGCCTCGATCCGTGTTGCCGAAAAGACGGGGTATCGGGAACACGCCAGAGCTGAGTTCAAAGGTGCGAAAGTGATTCAGCTGCGGCGATAGCCGAAGCAAAGCAAGCTCGCGCTTGCCTCGTGATGCCTAACCTTGTCCGGCCATTGGGTCGACTCGATAACGAAACAGGCACCCGAAGGTGCATGCGCGCTGAAATTCAAACATCAAATTGCCTGGCAGCCCAAGCGGGATTGCTCGACTGACTTGATCAGTTTTCAGCCTCTTTTTTTGGTGAGGGCGGGGATTCGAACTCGCCTTTGCTACGCAGGTCAGATTTGGCCCACAAGCGGTCATATCAGCCAGCGACTGATATGACCGCGACATGGTCAGCGCT
>CANHDQ010000247.1 GCA_947459405.1 Comamonadaceae bacterium | reverse complement strand
TGCTCGACGATGAAACCAAGCTGGTGACCAGCCGCTTGGGCGACGACCGCTTTCGCGTGGCCGGCACGGCCGAGTACAACGGCTTTAACCTCGACATCCGTGCAGACCGCATCCAGCCCCTGATTCAGTGGGTCAACCAGTGCTTCCCAGACATCAACACCCGCAAGGTCGTGCCCTGGGCCGGGCTGCGGCCCATGATGCCTAACATGCTGCCTCGTGTGGGCGCAGGCAAGAAGGCCAACGTGTTCTACAACACCGGCCACGGCCACCTGGGCTGGACGCTCAGCGCGATCACGGCGCATCAGCTCGCTGGCCATGTGAGTCAGTGGAGCGGCCAGCGCCTGAGCGTGCCGGTCAGTGCCCGGCTGGCGCCCGCCTGAGGCTGGGGGTTGGCGGCTCGGCCCTGGGGTTGCAGCCGGCCGTACACTTCTCGCATGTAGGCAGAGGTGGTCTGCCCAAAATCAGTGGGAGTTGAGCGCATGAAAGTTGGCATCGCAGGCGTCGGCAAGATGGGACAAGCGGTCGCGCAGCGGCTGATGGGTCTGGGCCATGAGGTCAGCGTCTGGAACCGCAATGCGGCGCGGACCGATGCGCTGGTGGCCAGTGGCGCGCAGCGGGTGGACCGCCCGGTCGATCTGGCCGCCGGCTGCGACGTGGTGATCAGCTTGCTGACCGATGCGCCGGCCATCGAAGCGGTCTACTGCGGCCCTGGCGGTCTGATTGAAAAGCCGGGCGCTTTGCTGATCGAGATGAGCACCGTGGCCCCCGAGTTTCAGGCTCAGATGGCCGAGCGGGCCCAGCGCGCCGGTGCTCGCTACCTTGAATGCCCCGTCGGCGGCAGCATCGGGCCGGCCAAGGAGGGCAAGCTCATTGGCTTTGTCGGCGGCGCGCCGGCTGATGTCGAGCAGGCCCGTCCGCTGATCGAGCAGATGTGCCGCAAATGGGTGGCGGTGGGCGCACATGGCAACGGGGCGCGCATGAAGTTGGCCGTGAATTTGCCGCTCATGGTCTATTGGCAGACTCTGGGCGAGGCCTTGTCCCTGGTGCAATCGCTCGACATCGACCCCAAGGTGCTGGTCGATGTGCTCAGCGAGTCATCGGGCGGGCCCAATATGCTCAAGGTGCGCGGCGGCATGATCGCCGATGCGCTGGCTGGCACGCCCCAAGCCACAGTCACCGTTGACCTGGCCACCATGCGCAAGGATGTGCGCACCATGGTCGAGCAGGGCAGCAAGAGCGGCTACCCCATGCCACTGACGCAGATCACCCTCGATCACCTCAACCAGGCGATCGACCAGGGCCTGGCCGGCTCCGACTGCAGTCAGTTCCCTGTGTGGTGGCTCAAGCGCTAAGCACGCTGCCCAAATCGCGCTGCGCTTGTCACTGCGCCCCAAGCCTCATTGCAGCGCTGTCCTGTCATTGCGAGGAACGAAGCAATCCGTGGGCAGCCCCGCAGGGGCATGAAGCACCGATGCCTTCGGCCGTGCAATGGCGAGGGCCGACCTCGTTGGAGTTGGCAACCCCGTCCGGCAGGTATTAACATTCGACGCGGATGTTGGTTTTTAGACTCTTAACGGCCTTCTGGAACAGGAGGCATCGGGTCTATCAGCTTGTACTGTGCTGTCAATCATCGCCCCCCGATCGACGTGAGCTCTATTGATATTGGCGCAACCACAAGCCGCTCGGTGATACCGCGCAGCGCGAGTTTAGGACCCATCCTGCGCTATTTGTCGGTCGCGGGCTTGGCGCTCCTTGCGCTTGTCGTGACCCTGGAGCCCGATGTAGGCTTCACTGCGCCATTGCAGATCCGGGTGCTGTTCTGGGCGCTACAGATCTCGTGCGGATTGTTCGTCCTGCAGACCGTGCTTTATCTGCTGACGCGCCGCTGCGGTGCCAGTACGGTGCCCAGTTGGTCCTGGGTCTTGCTATCGGGTGTGCTCGGCGCGGTCTTGCTCACCCCACTGTACTGGCTGATCGGCGAAGGGTTGATAGAAGGCTGGTACGGCTACCCGGGCTACCCTGACGACGAAAAGACCAGGCTCACCGGCATCGCCCTGACGCATCCTCTTCTTAAAGAGTACATGGACATTGTGGGCCCGGTTACGGCCGCATGGACGCTGATCTGCCTGCCCCGCTTGCATTGGCTGGTGCCGCCTCTGCTGCACGAACGAAGAGTCTACGGCGTGCAAGATCTGCCGTTTGTTGGCGGGTCTGCAGAGAACACCGCCGGGCTGAGAGTACCCGCCAACCACGCCGGCCCGCTTGTCAGCGGCGACTGCATCCAAAGGCCCGACGCGGACCCAGTCCCCCGCAAGCCCCTCCCCAATCCCGATACGGGCCACCTGAACGATCCTGCCATGCCGGCCGCTGTGGCTTGGCACGGGCGCCTGCCTGCCGAACTCGGCACGGACGTGATTGCGGTCACCTCGGAACTGCAGTACCTGCGCGTCTGGACGCCACGCGGTTGCGCGCTGATTCTGGGTGCCCTGGCCGATGTCGAAGCCGAGGCGGGGGAGGCGGGGCTGCGCGTGCACCGCTCCTGGTGGGTGGCCGCCGGACATGTCGTGACCGTGCGGCGCACCGCAACGGCAGCGGTTTGCTTGATGAGTGATGGTCGCCAGGTACCGGTCAGCCGTCGCCGACGCAGCGAAGTGCTCGCACGCTTCGGCGATGGTGTCCGATACCAAATCGGCAGCGCTTCAAAAGCTGCGGCGGATACCGACCTGGACTGAAACTGGGTTGTACTTCAGTGGGCCCGCAATGCCACCTGGGTTACCCATTTCGTTGTTCAGGCGCACTGAACCCACCCGTAGCCAACGCGCATCGGCGGTCAGGCGCCACTGTGGCGTGAGCGCGTACTCGACGCCGCCAATGAGCTGCAAAGCGATCTTGCTGCCAGCGGAGTAACCGCGCTCGGCGCCGCCGCTGCTTGGGCTGATGTCGATGTCGATTTCCTGGACCCAGCCGATACCTGCGCCAGCGTACGGTGTCCAAGCGCCCCTGGCCGCAAAGCGGCGCAAGCCATTGATCAGCAGGATGTTCGACGCAAAATCACCATCGCGCGCCAGGTTGGTACTGCCCTGAAGTAGACGATCGAGCGAGTGGCGTCGGTAATTCCATTCGACCTCGGTTGCCCAGCCATTGCCGTAGCGATAGCCAATGTCGCCCCCAAAGCCAGTGCCGCTCCCGAACTCGGCGCGCAAACCGCTTCCGCCGCCCAGCGCGCCCGATTCGTTCGGGTTCGAAGAACCAATCTGGCTGTGCTGTCCGTAGATCGTGATGTAAAAGCCCTTGGAATCCGTTTTTGCCACCGCAGCCGCTGGAATCAGGCTGGCACATAGCAGGGGAGCGAAGAATCGGGAAAAAGCGCGTTGAATCATGACTGAGACTCCGACAGATCGTTGAAAAGGACTGCCGACCTTTTGGGCGACAGTCTAATCAATTTATGCGGAGCCTTTGCTCAGGGCAACTACAGTTGAACCAGCGGTCAGCCGCTTGAACGAACGGTTGAGTGACCGCTGCGCTTGGCCATTGCGCCCCCGTCCTGTCATTGTGCTCCCGTCCTGTCATTGCGAGGAACGAAGCAATCCATCGGCGGTCGCACAAAGACAGCGATTGCCACGGCGCGGCGCGCCTCGCAATGACGGCGTAGGAGTGTCGCTGCCCGTT
>CANHDQ010000246.1 GCA_947459405.1 Comamonadaceae bacterium | reverse complement strand
CGGAGCGATCCACTGAAACCACAGGTAGAGCACGATCAACAAGGCGGACAAAGAGAACCACTGAAAGGCGTAACCGTGGTGCTTGTCAACGCCCAGATTGGGCGCATCCCAGTTGCGCTGCAGCCCTTCACTGCCCTCCCCCGTCTGCACCACCAGCGCGTCGATCAGAGGCAGACCGGTTTCCTGGCGATACGCGCCGATGTCGAGATTTTGCCGGATCAGGCCGCGCTCGTCGGTCTCGAAGGCGTAAAGTTTGCCGGGCCAAAGGGCCAAACGACCCAAGACCTCGACCGTGCCGGAGGGTGTTTGCACGGCGGCCAGGCGCTGGCGGTCGAGGAAGTCGCGGGCGATCCAGCCGCGCTGCACCAGCACCGCCTGCGCACTGCCTTCAATCTGCAAGGGCGCCAGCACCCAAAATCCGACTCGGCCGCCCATCGGCCGGTTGTCCAGATAGACCGTCTTGTCGGCCAGCCACTGCCCGCGCACCGTCACCGAGCGGTGCAACTGGTCCGACAAATCCGGACGTGCGAGCAAGGCAGCAGCGTCCAGCGCGGGCTCTCGGCCGCGTGCCTCGATGCTGGCGGCCAAATCCGTCTTGTAGGCAGCCCGGTTGAGTTGCCAGCGTCCGAGCGAAAACGTCAGGGCGATCATGGCCCAGGTGGCCAGGGTCAACAGCCACCAACGCGCCGAGCGCAAGCCTGCTGGCTTGGCAGGCGCTGAATGCGGGCCTGGGCTCATGCGTCGATAATTCCTCGATGTCTTATCTGGTTGGCTTGGCCTTCTTGGCCATTTTGGGCGCACTGGCCAGCGCTCTGTACTTCATGCTCAAGGACGGTCGCGGCAAACCCAAGACCAGTCATATGGCACGCGCACTGGCTTTTCGGGTGGGCTTTTCCATCCTGCTGTTCCTGTGCGTGCTGCTGGCCTGGAAGCTGGGCTACATCCGCCCGACCGGTTTGCCCATCTCGGGTTAGGCGCCCGGGCCATGAAAAAGGCCGCTGAGTCAGCGGCCTGGGCATTGCTGCCGGGCAATAGGTGCGTCACAGCGCCCCCTGACTCGGGCAAGGCCGGGCGAGGGCCCGGACCCCACTCACATCCAGTACACGAGGATGTACAGGCCCAGCCAAACGACGTCCACAAAGTGCCAGTACCAGGCCGCGCCTTCAAAGCCGAAATGGCGCTCGGGCGTGAAGTGGCCTTTTTGCAGGCGCAAGGTGATGAACAGCAGCATCAACATGCCCACGAACACGTGAAAGCCGTGAAATCCAGTGAGCAAGTAGAAGGTCGAGCCATACATGCCCGAATTGAGCTTGAGGTTCAGGTTGGTGTAGAGGTGGTAGTACTCGTAAGCTTGCACCCCAAGGAACACGACGCCCAGTGCAACGGTGAGCCACATGTAGGTGATGGTCTTGGCGCGCAGGCCCTCGCGCAGGGCGTGGTGGGCAATGGTCAGGGTCACGCCCGAAGTCAGCAGCAAGGCGGTGTTGATGGTGGGCAGCCAGAAGGGGCCGACCGTGGTGAAAGGCTCGACGATGCCAGCCGGCGACCCGGTCACGCCAGCCTCGACGGTGGGCCAGATCGCCCGAAAGTCAGGCCAAAGCAGCGCGTTGTCTAAGCTGCCCAGCGAAGGCAGGGCATGGGCCCGAGCCCACCACAGGGCCGAGAAGAAGGCGCCAAAGAACATCACCTCCGAGAAGATGAACCAGCTCATGCTCCAGCGAAACGACATGTCAATGCGGTCGCTGTAGAGGCCGCCTTCACTCTCGGCGATCGCGTCACGAAACCACTGGTAGAGCACGCCGAGCCAAAACAGCAAACCAAAGAGCAGGCTGTAAGCTCCCCAGCCCGCGCCGTTGATCCACTGGCCAGCGCCCAAAATCACAAAGAACAGGCCAATGGACGCCATAACGGGATGGCGCGACGGGCCGGGCACGTAGTAGTAGGGCGTTGCGCCATGTGCAGCTGAAGACATGCTGTTTCCTCTGATACTCAAAAACTCTATAAAAACCAAAATCCCACCGCCGTCCACGGCGGCGGCTCCACCCAATTAACCCGGCACGATCCAGTGGACCAGGGCGGCCAGGGCCCCCACGAAGACAAACACACCCACCAATCCGACGGCCACCACCTGCAGCGGCTTGATCTGCTGCACATCGCGCTCGAGTCCCGAGCGCGCCCGCAGGCCCAAGAAAGACCAGGCGACGGTCCTGACCGTTGCCCACCAGGACGTGCGCACGAGCATAGGAGCCTGGCTCATGAGCCCTGCGCCACCACAGCTTGCGCACCTGCCGACTTGCTCACCCCCACTGAGCCGGCTGGCGCTGGCGGTGTCTTGCCTCCGACCTCAAAGAAGGTGTAGGACAGCGTGATGGTGGTGACGTCTTTGGGCAACTTCGGGTCGATCACAAAGGCCACAGGCCACTGTTTTTTCTCGCCGGGAGCCAGGGTGTATTGATTGAAGCAAAAACACTCGAGCTTGTTGAAATGCGGTGAGGCCTGCCGCGGCGCGTAGCTCGGTATGGCCTGAGCGGCCATGGTCCGATCCTGCACATTGCGAAACTCGTACATCACCGTGGCCAGCTCGCCCGGGTGAACCTGCACCGAACGCACCGCGGGTTTGAAATCCCAGGGGCCGCGCGCGTTGGCATCGAACTCCACCGTGATCGTGCGGGCCCGGTCGACCTGGGTGTTGGCAGTCTGAGACGACGATGCGCCCGGGATGAGCTTGTCGCCGAGGGCCAGCACATTGATGCCGGTCATCTCACAGATCGCGATGTACAGGGGCACCAGCGCATAGCCAAAGCCAAACATGCCCAGCACGATGACCGAAAGCTTGCCCAGCATCCGCAGGTTGTCGCGCCGAGGTCCCATGGTGGCCTGATCCTCAAATACCGAGCACGAGAACGCGCACGATGAAACCGACAAAGAACACCAAAGCCACCGACGCCAAGACCCAGCCCAGGCGGCGGTTGGTTTTGGCTTGTTCGGGGCTCATGGCGATGCGTGCGCTCAGCCGATCACGCGAGTGGCCGTGGCATCGAGTTTAGGCGGCGTCTCAAACGTGTGGAATGGTGCAGGGGAAGGCACTTCCCACTCCAGGCCTTCAGCGGCTTCCCAAGGTTTGGCAGACGCCTTCTCACCGACCCCGCGCATGACCGGCAGCACGATGAAGAGGAAGAAATAGACCTGTGCAATTCCGAAGGCAAAGGCGCCGACCGAAGCCCACATGTTGAAGTCGGTGAACTGCATCGGGTAGTCGGCGTAGCGACGCGGCATACCAGCCAGACCCAGGAAGTGCATGGGGAAGAAGGTGACGTTGAAAGAAATCAGCGACCACCAGAAATGGATCTTGCCGCGGGTCTCGTTGTACATGACACCCGTCCACTTGGGCGCCCAGTAGTAGAAGCCGGCGAACATGGCGTAGAGCGAGCCAGCCACCAGCACGTAGTGGAAATGTGCGACCACGTAGTAGCCATCTTGCAGCTGGGTATCGACCGGGGCCACCGACAAGATCAGCCCAGTAAAGCCGCCCATCGTGAAGACGAACAGGAATCCGACCGCGAACAACATGGGGGTCTCGAACGTCATCGAGCCTTTCCACATGGTGGCGATCCAGTTAAACACCTTCACACCCGTCGGGATGGCGATGAGCATGGTGGCGTACATGAAAAAGAGCTGTCCGGTCACCGGCATGCCGGTGGTGAACATGTGGTGTGCCCACACGATGAAGCTCAGGATGG
>CANHDQ010000245.1 GCA_947459405.1 Comamonadaceae bacterium | reverse complement strand
TGCTTATGCCCCGAGCCATGGCTATGTCCATGGCCATGGTGACTCCCAGCTTCAATCTTCAGCACCCCCTCAAAGAGTGAGAATTTTTTGACCTGGTCAACCGGGAGACGCTTTTCAGCTGCCGCGACCTTTTCCAAAAGCCGTTTGGCGGTGGGCCCGCTGACCCCGGCCATCTCCAGCGTTGAGGCTTGGAGCAGGCCATCTCCCGCGCACACTCGAATGGTCCACTTGCCGCCTTCAGCCTTGAGCAAGGCTCTTCCGCCCCTGTCCTTTTGAATCCAGCCAGCAATGGCGTAGTCCCCTTCAACGGTGACGGGCACCACAGTCAGGGGGGCTTGCGGTTTGTCGAACTGCGCCTTCATGACATGCTCGATGGCTTGCGCACTTGTTCTGTGAGCTGCTGGCTTTTCGTGGGCTCGCGCCGGGCTTGCTGCGATGAACAACAGGCTTGCCGCCAGGGAGGCGATCGGTAGATATTGAAGGACGGATCGAGGCATATTGATTTCTCCAGATGGGTTGAACGTGGTGGTGTGGATGATTGTTGAGCCCGCGCACGGCGCTGGAATTTGAACGTTTATCGCTTTGGCCACGGATCGGCGTGCTTGGGGTTGCGGATGAATGATTGGTCGGTCAGGCTTTGCAGAAAGGCCGTCAGGTCCTTGACCTCCTGATCGGTCACCTCAAAGCCAGCAATGAGGGAACTGCGGATGGGGCTGGCTCCGTTGGGGCCGCTGGCTGCCTTGCCTGCCAATGCGTAGTGCTCCCTGATGACTTGCTCGAGCGTGGCGATCGATCCGTCATGCATGTAGGGGGCAGTGAGCGCCACGTTGCGAAGGCTGGGGGTGCGAAACTTTCCTTCATCACCCGGGTCGCCAGTGAACTCGCGGATGCCTGGATTGTTCTGTGGGTACGCTCCCCGTCCGTCCTTGTTGAATAGACCGGTGTTGTGGAACCCGCGTTCGGATAATGGCAATTTGCTGTGCCGAATGTTGTCGGTGAAGTTGAATCCTCCATGGCAGTGGTAGCACTCCATCTTCTCGCCAAAAAAGAGGGCCTCCCCACGCAAGGCTGCAGTCGACATGGCGGTCTTTTGTCCACCGTATTTGTACCTGTCATACGGGCTGTCAAAGGACAGCAGACTGCGCTGAAAACTGGCCAAGGCCTTGGTCAAGGTCGAGAGGGAATACAGGCTCTCGGCTCCCTCGCGCGCATCCTTCGGAAAAGCTTGAGTGAACAGCCTTTGGTAGGTGGCATCTGAGCGCAGCCGTGAAAACAGCTCCTGCTCTTTGCCTGCCATGCCCATCTCCACCGGGTGCTCTCCGAACAGGGGGATGAGGCTTTGCACCTCCAGTGAGCTTAGCTGGGGGTTGGCCCAGGTCAGGACCGGCAGGTAGGCGACGTTGGCCAGCGACATTGCACTGCGTGCACTCTTTTCGCCGGTAACTCCTTTCGAAAGAGCCAGACCGTCGGTGAAGGCTTTGTCTTGCCGATGGCAGCTTGCGCACGACATGGTCTGGTCGGCCGACAACCGTTTGTCATAGAAGAGGTGTCTGCCCAACTCGACCTTCGCAGAACTCATGGGATTGTCCTTGGGGACCCAGGGCTCTGGAACCCAACTGGGCAAAGACCAATTGAACCGGTTCGAAGAAAACCCGGTCAGGAGAGCCAAGCCCAACATCGCAGCGGTCAGCGACAAAAGCCAGCGCTTCACGACAAAGCCCCCGGTAGTCAGCGCAGACGGATCAATTGTTGAGCGCCTGGTGCAGGCACGCCGTCGTACGCCAGGCCCAGGGCGCCCATGACGGGCGGGCAGTCGGCATCTTTCGGAAAGCTCATGCAGCCTGGAGAAGTGCCTTGCGCATTCACATCCACGTTGGCCCTGGCCAGCGCTGCCCCCATGTCAATGACCACCTGGTTCTTGCTCGGATCAAATCCATCGAGCCGCACTGCTATGCGGTTGGCGTTTTGGCAGGCGACTGGAGCCTGTGTGCGGCTGGCACTGGCGCACACGGTGCTACCCAGATGGACGGAGTAACGCGTCACTACGCCGCTTGGATTCGACCCGGCGGCTTGCGTTTCACGGATGCCGGTGCTGGCGGTGTCGAATTTGATGAACTTGTAGCCACCCTGCCAATTCCAGAACATGGCGGTGGAATTGAGGGGGGCAGCAGCCACGGTGGGGTCTTGATGATTGAGCTTGAACGGAACCCCCACAGTTAGTTCAATGCCTGAATAGCTTCCAGCCGGTGCCGTGGCGCGTATGCGGGTGTTGGTGGCAGACGTTCCGTTTAGGCAAGGACCCTGGCCATTTTCAAAGTCCAGCAGGGCCAGATTCTGGTACTGCCACACACCGTCTTGGGCGAGTTCCACAGGAACCGAACTGCCGTCCTTTTTGATCAGTTTGATTTCGCTGACATAGAGCCGAAAGTCGCTCGGCGTGATGGTCGATCGGGTGACCCCGACGTTGGAATAGCTTTGACCGCAGGCAAAGGGCTTGCCGTTGATCTCGGCAGCAAAGTTGATATCAATCGTCTGTGTTCCAGCGTTCTGGCCCGTGGTAGTACACGCGGTCAGTGCCAGTGCAGTCAGACTCAAGAGCAATGCTTTCATAAAAATCCCCAATCCAATTTCAATGATGGTGAGCGGTGGTTTTGCGGGGTGTCTGCACCCAGACCTTCACCGTGCGCTCACCTGCTTTTTCAAATTTCAACGTCAGGTCAAACCTTTCGCCATCCTTCAGAGGCGCTTTAAGGCCTTCCAGCATCAGGTGATAGCCATTCGATTGGCCGTGTCGCATCGGTACGCTGGCGCGCGCGGGTAGGTCCAGGGACTGGATTTCGCGCATGCGCATCACATCGCCATCGAGTTGCATACGGTGTATGCCTACGCTGGTCGCCACACCTGTCTGTGCCGAAAGCAATCGATCCGCTTTATCACCCTTGTTGAGCAGCTCCCTGAAATAGACCGCACCGGTCTGGGTGCCAGGGATGCTGGGGGTCGCGTAGGGGTGATCGATCACGATCGACCCAACTCGAAAATCGTGAGCGAGCGAGTTGGCGGCGGGCAGCACACTTGCAAAAAAGCAAACGCACAGCCCAATGAGGCTATCTCGCACGCGCAGTGCGGAAAGAAAACGGGTTTGCATGAAATCTCCGAACCGGTCTGTCGCGGCATGATGAGCAGCCGCAAACTGAACACCTGCACCGTGCAGGCGCGATGGACGCAGGTCAGGAGGCGGCTGGGGGGCCGCGAGAGGGGAGAGGCGGAGCCGTAAGGGCTGCGATATGGGCCGCTGCAATGGGATGCAGGGCGTGTTCAAGCGCAGAGGGCTTGGTGAAAAGGGCTGTTAGGCGTGAGGGCGGTGCCGCCACCGAAGCACACAGTGGACAATCCATGCTGGCGGAGGCCTTCACCTCGCCGCCATTGCCGTCGATGTCGACCATCTTCATCCCGCCGCCGGCAGAGCAGACGATCTGCATACTCCCAGGCTTGATCACCGGCGAGGCTACTGCTGAGGCCAGAAACAGCGCAAACCACGCTAGCACGAGGCTGGCGATGAGCTTTGAGCTGCGCAAGGTATGCATTGTCGAATTATTGCACTGCTAGTTTGATCTGCCTGCGCTGACCTTCGGCCGGGCAGCAACCGGCGTACAGCTCGGACACCTGCCGTACAAGGTGAGCTCATGCGATTCGAGTTGGTAGCCCGTGGGCATCAACCTGGACAGATCGCCGGGGCATGCATCAATGTCGGTGACCTG
>CANHDQ010000244.1 GCA_947459405.1 Comamonadaceae bacterium | reverse complement strand
CGGTGGCGGCGGCGTGATTGTGCCGGCCGAGATCCGCGAGTTGCAGGCCTACGGCGTGACCCGCATCTACAGCCCCGAGGACGGCCAGCGCATGGGACTGCAGGGCATGATCGGCGAGATGCTGATGCGCTGCGACCGCGACCTCAGTGCCCTGGCGCCCAAAACCGTGGCGGCCATCCAAGGGCATGGCGAGATGAGCTGGCGGGCACTGGCGCAGTTGATCACGGCGCTAGAAAACGGATCGGCCGATGCGGCCCTGGTGCAGGCGCTGCGTCAGGCCGCGCAAGCGGTGCGCGTGCCGGTGCTGGGCATCACCGGCACCGGCGGTGCGGGCAAGTCGAGCCTGACCGATGAGCTGATTCGTCGGCTGCGGCTCGATCAGGACGACGCGCTGCGCGTGGCGGTGATCTCGATCGATCCCTCGCGGCGCAAGAGTGGCGGGGCGTTGCTGGGCGACCGCATCCGCATGAACGCGATCAGCCCCTGGTCGCAAGGCTCGCGCGTGTTCATGCGTTCACTGGCCACCCGTGACTTTGGCTCTGAAATCAGCCAGGCCCTGCCCGATGTGGTGGCCGCCTGCAAGGTCGCCGGCTTTGACCTTGTCGTGGTCGAGACGTCTGGCATCGGCCAGGGCGATGCGGCCATCGTGCCGCATGTCGATGTGCCGATTTATGTCATGACGCCCGAATTCGGCGCAGCCAGCCAGCTCGAGAAGATCGACATGCTGGACTTCGCCGAGTTCGTGGCCATCAACAAGTTCGACCGCAAGGGCGCTTCAGACGCGCTGCGCGATGTGGCAAAGCAGGTTCAGCGCAACCGCGAAGCCTGGGGCACGCCGACCGAGCAGATGCCGGTCTTTGGCACCATGGCCGCGCGCTTCAACGACGATGGCGTCACGGCCCTGTACCAAGCGCTGAAAAGACGCCTGTCCGACTTGGGCCTCACGCTCTCGCAGGCTCGCCTGCCCAGCGTTGATGTGCGCTACAGCACCAACCAGACCCCGATCGTGCCGCCGGCGCGCACCCGCTACCTGGCCGAGATTTCCGATACGGTGCGCGGCTACAAGAAGCGCGCCCGCGCGCAAGCCAGGCTGGCGCGGGAGATCCAGCAGTTGCGCGAGGCCGCCCGCATGCTCGAGCAGACCAAGCCGGGCAAGGCCCGCGCAAGCGAAGCAGCGCTCGATCTGGCCCGCGAGCGCGAGCAGCAGCTCGAAGCCGGTGCGCGCAAGTTGCTGGCCCAGTGGCCCGAGATGCAGCAGGCCTATGCCGGTGACGAGTATGTGGTCAAGATCCGTGACAAGGAAATTCGCACCGCGCTGACCACCCGCAGCCTGTCGGGCACGGTGATCCGCAAGGTCAGTTTGCCGCAGTACGAGGACCACGGTGAGGTGCTCAAGTGGCTGATGCTCGACAACGTGCCGGGCAGCTTTCCCTATACCGCTGGCACCTTTGCCTTCAAGCGCGAAAACGAAGACCCGACGCGCATGTTTGCGGGCGAAGGCGATCCGTTTCGCACCAATCGCCGCTTCAAGCTCCTTTCCGAAGGCATGCCGGCCAAGCGTCTGTCGACCGCCTTTGACTCGGTCACGCTGTATGGCAACGATCCGGACCTGCGGCCCGACATTTACGGCAAGGTGGGCAATTCCGGCGTGAGCATTGCCACGCTGGACGACATGAAGGTGCTGTATTCGGGCTTTGACCTGTGCAACCCGACGACCTCGGTGTCGATGACCATCAACGGTCCGGCGCCATCCATCCTGGCGATGTTCATGAACACGGCGATCGACCAGAACATCGACAAGTTCAAGGCCGAAAAAGGACGCGATCCCGATGAGCAGGAGGCCGCGCAGATCAGGGCCTGGGTGCTGGCCAACGTGCGCGGCACGGTGCAGGCCGACATCCTCAAGGAAGACCAGGGCCAAAACACCTGCATCTTTTCCACCGAGTTCAGCCTGAAGGTGATGGGCGATGTGGCCGAGTATTTCGTGCAGCACGATGTGCGCAATTTCTACTCGGTCTCCATTTCGGGCTATCACATTGCCGAAGCTGGCGCCAATCCGATCAGCCAGCTGGCCTTCACGCTGTCCAATGGGTTTACCTTCGTCGAGGCGTATCTGGCCCGGGGCATGCACATCGACGACTTTGCACCCAACCTGTCCTTCTTCTTCTCCAACGGCATGGATCCGGAGTACACCGTGATGGGCCGGGTGGCGCGCCGCATCTGGGCGGTGGCCATGAAGGAGAAATACGGCGCCAACGAGCGCTCGCAAAAGCTCAAGTACCACATCCAGACCTCGGGCCGTTCGCTGCACGCGCAGGAGATCCAGTTCAACGACATCCGCACCACGCTGCAGGCGCTGATCGCCATCTACGACAACTGCAACAGCCTGCACACCAATGCGTTTGACGAAGCCATCACCACGCCCACCGAGGACTCGGTGCGCCGGGCCATGGCGATCCAGCTCATCATCAACCGCGAGTGGGGCCTGGCCAAGAACGAAAACCCCAGTCAGGGCGCCTTCATCATCGAGGAGCTGACCGAGCTGGTCGAAGAAGCGGTGCTGGCCGAGTTCGAGCGCATTGCCGAGCGTGGCGGCGTGCTCGGTGCGATGGAGACCGGCTACCAGAGGGGCCGCATCCAGGACGAGAGCATGCACTACGAGATGCTCAAGCATACGGGCGAGCTGCCCATCATCGGCGTCAATACCTTCCGCAATCCCAAGGGCGATCCGATCCCCGAAAAGCTCGAACTGGCGCGCTCGACCGAGGAGGAAAAACAGAGCCAGCTGGCGCGCCTGCAGGACTTTCAGGCGCGGCATGCCCAGCAAGCGCCGGCGCAACTGCAGCGCCTCAAGCGTGCGGTGATCGACAACAGCAACGTGTTTGGCGTGCTGATGGATGCAGTGCGGGTGTGCTCGCTCGGGCAGATCACCTCGGCCCTGTTCGAGGTCGGCGGTCAGTACCGGCGCAATATGTGAGCCAGCAGGCCATGAAAAAAGCGACCCTCGGGTCGCTTTTTTTGTGCCGCTCTGCGCAGCCGCAGCAGCGGCGGATCGGTGGCGATCAGCCGCCTTTGTGCGGGCGCTTGCCGGGGTTCTTCTTGCTGCGGCTCCAGGTGCCGCGCTCCTGGCTGCTCTTTTGGCCGCGATGGTTGGTGCGGGTCATGCCCGGCGCGAGGACGGGTCTGGGCGCGCAGCGGTCGGCTTCGACGCGAATTTTCTTGGTCATGTGAATCTTCCTGGGGATGGCGGGTAAGGGGACGAAACCGCCTATTTTAAGATGCGGCGCGGATCGGGGTCTGACCGGCCGCCTCGGGGCATTACCAGGGCACGGTTTGTCCTTGGGCGTCGACAAATTGTCCAGTCTGGGCGGCGGTCAGTGCGTGGATCACCGGTTCGAGCTGTGCGGCTGCTTCTTGAGGGCTGCGCACCTGCAGACCGGATTTGCTGAAGGGTGCCGACAGCGGGCTTTCGACCGTTCCGGGATGCAGAGCGGCCACCACCGACTCGCGGTTGCGTCGGCTCATTTCGATGCTGGCGGTTCGCACCAACTGATTGAGGGCGGCCTTGGAGGCACGATAGCCGTACCAGCCTCCCAATCGGTTGTCGCCGATGCTTCCCACCCGTGCCGAGAGGAAAATCGTACGGCAGATGCCCTGGCGGGGCAGCAGCGGGAAAAAATGTTTGATCACCAAAGCCGGTCCCAGGGCATTGATCAAAAAACTGTGCGACAGATAGGCCGAATCAAGTTGCTGCCAGGACCTCT
>CANHDQ010000243.1 GCA_947459405.1 Comamonadaceae bacterium | reverse complement strand
GCAGATCACGCCGCGGTGCTTGAGGCGCTTGTACTTGCCGCACAGGCACTCGTAGTCCTTGATCGGCCCGAAGATCTTGGCGCAAAACAGGCCGTCGCGCTCGGGCTTGAAAGTGCGGTAGTTGATGGTCTCGGGTTTCTTGACCTCACCGAAAGACCACGAGCGGATCTTTTCGGGAGAGGCCAGGCCGATCTTGATGGCATCGAAATGCTCATCGGGGGTAAATTGCTTGAACAGGTCCAGTAGCGATTTCATGGTTTCAGTCCTCTTTGTGACGCCTGTCGATCAGTTGCGCTCGAGCTCGATGTCGATGCCCAGCGAGCGGATTTCCTTGACCAGCACGTTGAACGACTCGGGCATGCCGGCCGAAATCGCGTGCTCGCCCTTGACGATGGACTCGTAGACCTTGGTGCGGCCCTGCACATCGTCGGACTTGACGGTGAGCATTTCCTGCAGCACGTAGGAGGCGCCGTAGGCCTCCAGGGCCCACACCTCCATCTCGCCAAAACGCTGGCCGCCAAACTGGGCCTTGCCGCCCAGCGGCTGCTGGGTGACCAAGCTGTAGGGGCCAGTGGAGCGGGCGTGCATCTTGTCGTCGACCAGGTGGTGCAGCTTGAGAAAGTGCATATAGCCCACGGTGGTGGTGCGTTCGAACTTGTCGCCCGTGCGCCCGTCGTAGAGCTGGGCCTGGGTGCGGGTGGCGGTCAGGCCCTTGGACTGGGCCGCAGCATCGGGGTAAGCCAGTTGCAGCATGTTCATGATGTCGCCTTCGGAGGCGCCATCGAACACCGGGGTGGCAAAGGGCATGCCTTCCTTAAGGTTGCTGGCCATCTCGAGCACCTGGGCGTCGCTGAGCGCGCCGAGCTTCTCGCCGCGGCCGCTCTTGTTATAGACGTCCTCCAGGAACTGGCGCAGCTCGGCCGCCTTGGACTGCGCCTGCAGCATGTCACCGATGCGCTGGCCGATGCCCTTGGCCGCCCAGCCCAGGTGCACTTCGAGCACCTGACCGACGTTCATGCGCGAGGGCACGCCCAGCGGGTTGAGCACGATGTCGCACGGCGTGCCGTCGGCCATGTAGGGCATGTCCTCGACCGGCACGATCTTGGAGACCACGCCCTTATTGCCGTGACGGCCGGCCATCTTGTCGCCAGGCTGCAGGCGGCGCTTGACGGCCAGGTAGACCTTGACCATCTTGAGCACGCCAGCGGGCAGCTCGTCGCCCTGGGTGAGCTTTTTGCGCTTTTCTTCGAAGGCCAGGTCAAAGCTGTGGCGGGTCTGCTCCATCGAGTTCTTGATCGACTCGAGCTGGGCGGCCACATCTTCGTCGGCAGGACGGATGTCAAACCAGTGGTACTTCTCGACATCGGCCAGATAGGCCTTGTCGATCACCGAGCCCTTGGCCAGCTTCTTGGGGCCGCCATTGACGCTCTTGCCCACCAGGAGCTTTTCGATCCGGTCGAACGCGTCGGCCTCGACGATGCGCAGCTGGTCGTTAAGGTCCAGACGATAGCGCTTGAGCTCGTCGTCGATGATCTGCTGGGCGCGCTTGTCGCGGGTGATGCCTTCGCGGGTGAAGACCTGCACGTCGATCACCGTGCCCTGCGAGCCCTGGCTCACACGCAGCGAGGTGTCCTTCACGTCGGAAGCCTTCTCGCCGAAGATGGCGCGAAGCAGCTTTTCTTCAGGCGTGAGGGTGGTCTCGCCCTTGGGCGTGACCTTGCCCACCAGCGTGTCGCCGGGCTGCACTTCGGCGCCCACATAGATGATGCCCGACTCGTCCAGACGGTTGAGCTGCTGCTCCGACAGGTTGGGAATGTCGCGCGTGATTTCCTCTGGCCCGAGCTTGGTGTCGCGCGCCATCACCACCAGCTCCTCGATGTGGATCGAGGTGTAACGGTCTTCGGCCACCACACGCTCAGAGATGAGGATGGAGTCTTCGAAGTTGTAGCCGTTCCAGGGCATGAAGGCGATCAGCATGTTCTGACCGATGGCGATCTCGCCCAGGTCGGTCGATGCGCCGTCGGCAATCACGTCGCCCTTGGCCAGCTTGTCACCGCGCTTGACGATGGGCCGCTGGTGGATGTTGGTGTTCTGATTGGAGCGCTGGTACTTGATCAGGTTGTAGATATCCACACCGACCTCGCCGGCGGTCGCCTCGTCGTCATTGACGCGCACCACGATACGGGTGGCATCGACGTAGTCGACCACACCGCCGCGGTGGGCCGTGACCACGGTGCCGGAGTCGATCGCGGCCACGCGCTCGATGCCGGTGCCCACCAGGGGCTTTTCCGGACGCAGCACAGGCACGGCCTGGCGCGACATGTTGGCACCCATCAGCGCGCGGTTGGCATCGTCGTGCTCCAGGAAGGGCACGAGCGAGGCCGCCACCGAGACGATCTGCGCGGGCGAGACGTCCATGTACTGCACGCGCTCGGCGCCGCACAGGATGGATTCACCGTTCTCGCGGGCCGACACCAGCTCACCCGTGAGTCGGCCGTCCTTGTCGAGGGCCGCATTGGCCTGGGCAATCACATACTTGCCCTCTTCGATGGCCGAGAGGTAGTCGATCTGGTCAGTCACCTTGGCATCGACCACACGGCGGTAGGGCGTCTCGATGAAGCCGTACTCGTTCAGGCGCGCGTACAGGGCCAGCGAGTTGATCAGGCCGATGTTCGGGCCTTCGGGGGTTTCGATCGGGCAGACGCGGCCGTAGTGCGTGACGTGCACGTCGCGCACCTCGAAGCCGGCGCGCTCACGGGTCAGGCCGCCCGGGCCGAGGGCGGAGACGCGGCGCTTGTGCGTGATCTCGGCCAGCGGATTGGTCTGGTCCATGAACTGCGACAGCTGCGAGGCACCGAAAAATTCCTTGAGCGCCGCAGAGATCGGCTTGGAATTGATCAGGTCGTGCGGCATCAGCGGCTCTTGCTCGGCCTGGCCGAGGCGCTCTTTGACGGCTTTTTCGATACGTGCCAGGCCCGTGCGGAACTGGTTCTCAGCCAGCTCGCCGACGCAGCGCACGCGGCGGTTGCCCAGGTGATCGATGTCGTCGACCTGGCCCTTGCCGTTGCGCAAGTCGACCAGAATCTTGACCACGGCCATGATGTCGTCGTTGTCGAGCACCATGGCACCGGTCGATTCAGCACGGCCGACACGGGCATTGAACTTCATGCGCCCCACGCGCGACAGGTCGTACGTATCGGGGTTGTAGAAGAGGCGCTGGAACAGGGCCTGCACCGCATCTTCGGTGGGCGGCTCGCCAGGGCGCATCATGCGGTAGATGGCCACGCGCGCGGCAAATTCATCGGCCGTCTCGTCCATGCGCAGGGTCTGGCTGATGTAGGCGCCCTGATCGAGTTCGTTGGTGTAGAGCACCTGCAGCTGCTGCACGCCGGCGCTGCGCAGCTTCTTGAGCAGGGCCTCGGTCAGCTCGTCATTGGCCTTGGCAATGATCTCGCCTGTTTCCGGGTCGACCATGTTGCGAGCGACCACGCGGCCGAGCAAAAAGTCCTCGGGAACGCTGATGGCGCTGGTGCCCGACTGCTCGAGCTCGCGGGTGTGGCGCGCGGTGATGCGCTTGTCCTTGGCGACGATGACTTTGCCCGACTTGTCGGTGATGTCAAAACGGGCGACTTCGCCGCGCATGCGCTCGGCCACGAAGTCCATTTGAGCGCCACTGTCCATCAGGCGGAAGTTATCGAACACAAAGAAATTGGCCAGGATGGACTCTGTGTTCAGGCCAATAGCCTTGAGCAAAATGGTGACCGGCATCTTGCGACGGCGGTCCACGCGGAAGTAG
>CANHDQ010000242.1 GCA_947459405.1 Comamonadaceae bacterium | reverse complement strand
TACGAGATGTACTTCATCACCGTCTACGACATCGTGCGATTCGCCCGCTCGCGCGGCATCTTGTGCCAAGGCCGCGGCTCGGCCGCCAATTCGGCGGTCTGCTACGCCCTGGGCATCACCGCGATCGACCCGGCCGAAAGCCAGTTGCTGTTCGAGCGCTTCATCAGCCGTGAACGGCTCGAGCCGCCGGACATCGACGTGGACTTTGAGCACCAGCGGCGCGAGGAGGTCATCGCCTACATCTACGGCAAGTACGGCCACGAGCGCGCGGCCATTGCGGCCACCGTCATTCGCTACCGGGCCCGCAGCGCGGTTCGCGATGTGGGCAAGGCCCTGGGGCTGGCCCAGGCGCAGATCGAGGCGCTCGCGCACGATCCGCGCTGCATCGAGCAGCCCGAGGTGCCGCTGCCCGAGCCGGTCGGCCTTGATCCCGAGTCGGGCTGTGTGCGCCAGTGGCTCGATCTGTCGCGCCAGTTGCTGGGCGTGCCGCGCCACCTGGGGCAGCATGTGGGCGGCTTTGTCCTGACGCAGGGCAAGCTCACCCGGTTGGTGCCGGTGCAACCGGCGGCCATGGCCGGCCGTTATGTGATCCAGTGGGACAAGGACGATCTGCAGGCCGTGGGCCTGATGAAGGTCGATGTGCTGGCCCTGGGCATGCTGTCGGCCATCGCCCGCTGCCTGCACCTGCGCAACACCTGGCGCGCCAGCGATGTGCAGATGCACCAGATTCCCGCGGACGATGGGCAAACTTACGACATGATCTGCGCCGCCGACACCGTGGGCGTATTCCAGATCGAAAGCCGCGCCCAGATGGGGATGCTGCCGCGCCTGAAGCCCCGCTGCTACTACGACTTGGTGGTGCAGGTGGCCATCGTGCGGCCCGGGCCGATTCAAGGCGGCATGGTCCATCCCTATCTGGAGCGCCGGCAAAGGCAGCGCTCAGGCTCGGGCGCAGCGGCAGGGCAGGGCCCCGGCGAACACTCCGAGCATCCCGAGCTTGATGCGGCGCTCGGTCGCACCCTGGGCGTGCCGATCTTTCAGGAGCAGGTCATGCAAATTGCCATGATCGCTGCCGACTTCAGCGCCGGCGAGGCCGATCAGCTGCGCCGCGCCATGGCCGCCTGGAAGCGCAAGGGCGGGCTCGATCCGTTTCGCCAGCGTTTGATCGGGCGCATGGTGGACAAGGGCTATGCGCCCGACTTTGCCCAGCGCATCTTCAGCCAGATCGAAGGCTTTGGTGAATACGGCTTTCCCGAAAGCCACGCCGCCAGCTTTGCCAAGCTGGTCTATGTGAGCTGCTGGCTCAAGCGCCATGAGCCGGCCTGCTTTTTGGCCGCGATGCTCAATTCGCAGCCGCTGGGTTTTTATTCGCCCTCGCAGCTGGTGCAGGACGCCCGGCGGCATCAGGTGGAGGTGCGGCCGGTCGATGTCACGCTCAGCCGCTGGGATTGCACGCTTGAGCCGCTTGCGTCCGAGTTGGCTGGGCCTTTCGGGCTGGAGCAGCCGGCGGTGCGGCTGGGCTTGCGTCTGGTGGCGCAGCTGTCCGAGGCGGCGGCGCAGCGTATCGAGCAGGCGCGCCGGCTGGCGCCCTTTGAGAGCGTTGAAGACCTGGCCCGTCGCGCCGAGTTGGGTCGGCGCGATCTGGACGCGCTGGCTGCGGCCGATGCGCTAGCCCCTCTGGCAGGCCACCGGCGCCAGCAAACCTGGGCCGCGCTTGCCCTGCACAAGCCGCCGCCTTTGCTGCGGCAAGCGCCGGTGCACGAGGCCGCCTTGGTGCTCGCTCCCATGCCCGAGGGCCAGGACATTGTCAGCGACTACCGCGCTCTGGGCCTGAGCCTGCGCCGTCACCCATTGGCCCTGCTGCGCGCACGCCTGGCTCAGCGTGGCTTGCTGGCGGCCCGTGAACTCGATGCCTTGCCCGGCGGCCGCCGGCTGGCCGCCTGTGGCATCGTCACCGTGCGTCAGCAGCCTTCGACGGCCAAAGGGGTGATGTTTGTCACTTTGGAAGACGAGACCGGTTCGGTCAATGTGATCGTCGGTCGCGCCTTGCGCGAGCGCCAGCGCCGCGACCTGCTCGATTCGCGTCTGTTGGCGGTCTGGGGCCTGTGGCAACGCGAGGGCGAGCCCGAAGGGCCGGCAGGCCATGGCCCGGTGCGCAATCTGGTGGCCAGGCGACTGCAGGATCTCAGCGGCTGGTTGGGCGAACTCAGCGTGGACAGCCGAGATTTCCATTGAATCCAGGTTTTTTTGAGGCGGCCGATGGATTGCTTCGTTCCTCGCAATGACATAGTGGAGGTGCAATGGCATAGTGCGGGTGCAATGGCAGCTCGGGGTGTGATGACACGGTGAGGTGGCGATGGCGCGGGGGGTAATGACGTGCCTGCTGTGTCATTGCGAGGCGCGCAGCGCCGTGGCAATCCATGGCTGTTGCGCTGCGGCCGCAATGGATTGCTTCGTTCCTCGCAATGACAGGGTGGGGCGCAATGACAGGGGCGGCAGTGGCTTTTGCGGTTCAGTTGACTGAACTTGTCGCCCATTGCACCTTTTTGACCTTGCGCTGTTAACTTCGCCCCTAAACTGCGGCCCGCGTGTTTGGGGCTTGCGCCAAGTTTCTTGCCCTCAACCTCCAAGCCGCAGGTTTTGCCGCCAGGCCTTGCGCCGCGTGGCAAGTGGCCCCCTCGCATTGATTTCAGCATGACTGACCCAAGCTTGTTCAAACAAGTGGCCCGGCACATCGTCCAGCGTGGACAGTTGCCTGATGGCCAGGGGCCTGCCATCGGACAGGCCGCTCGCCCTTCTTCAAGCCGCCCGCCCGGCCGCAGCGAGGAGCGCCAGATGGGCGATGCGCGATCTGGCGCCCAGGGGGTGCGACAGGCCCACGCCAGCGACCGCAACTGGCCGGCCTGAAGCAGGCCCCGCTGCGGCTCACATTCCAGAGGGGTAGGTCTCCGGCACTTCGCCGCTGACCCATGGCGCCTGTCGATCCAGCGGCTCGAGCGCATGGCTGTGGTCGATGTGCAGCAATGCATCGAACTGCTGGGGCAGCCGGGTCATGAAGTAGTGGCTGTGCCGCTCGGTATGTGGTCGGTAGATGACGCCGATGGCCCGCTGAAGCCGGGGCGCTTGCGCCAGTTGTGTCAGCGCGGGGTTGCCGCGCAGCATCACGATGAAGCGCTCGGCCTCGCTGTGGTGCAGCAGCGACTCCCAACTGCCCTCCAGCCCTGGGCGCACTTGCTTGCGCCGCGCCGGCTCGTCCCAGTCGTCGGCGGCCGTGACGGTGCCGCTGTAGGTGCTCATACCCAGGCTAAATACCGCCGCGCCGTACTGCTGCCGCAGCAATTGACCCAGGTTCCACTCCCCGCGTTCACCCATTTCGGTCGCGCTGGCATCGCCCAGATGCGAGTTGTGCGCCCAGATGGCCAGCCGCGGCGGTGTCGGGGTGCTGCCGCCGAGATGGCGTTCGATGGCCTGCACGGTCTGCAGCATGTGGCTGTCGCGCAGATTCCATGCGTTGACTCGGCCGCCGAACATGCTGCGGTAATAGGCCTCTGCGTTGCGCACCAGGCGGGCGTTTTGCTGCGCATGAAACTGCTCGTCGCGCTCGAGGTTTGTGCCCCCGGCGGGCGCTTGTTGAGCGAGCTCGCGCATCTGGGCGATCACCTCGTCCTCGCAACTGCGGCCCCAACCCAGGCTGGCTCGGTAGCCGTAGTCCTGCGCGTTCTCGCGCACATGATCGAAACACGCGTAGCGTGCGCGCGCCCGCTGCGCTGCGGCCGGATCGATGCGATCGAGGTAGTC
>CANHDQ010000241.1 GCA_947459405.1 Comamonadaceae bacterium | reverse complement strand
CAGATCGTGGTCGACTATCACCACGGCATCGGAGATGCCAAGAAGCGCGTGCTGCGCATGATCGGTGAGCCGCAGGCGCGCTACCGCGAGGACCCGGTGCGCATCATCCGTGCGGTGCGATTTGCGGCCAAGCTCAATGGATTGGGCTTCAAGCTAGAGGACAAGACGGGCCGCCCGCTCAAGGCGATGAAGGCCTTGCTGGCCGACGTGCCGCAGTCGCGGCTGTTCGATGAAATGCTCAAGCTGCTGCAGACCGGTCATGCCCGCGCCAGCATTGAGCAGCTCAGGGCGCTGGGTCTCGATCGCGGGATTTACCCCTTGCTCGACGTGATCGTGGCGGGCGCCGACGAGCCCTTTTTACAACTGGCCCTGCAAGACACCGACCGGCGGGTGCAGGAGGGCAAGCCGGTGGCGCCAAGCTTCTTGCTCGCCAGCGTGTTGTGGGCCGATGTGTTGCGGGCCTGGGAGAAGGCGCGACAGCGCGGCTTGCACCCCATGCCGGCCCTGCATGCAGCGATCGACGAGGTGTTTGATGCGCGCATCGGCGATGTGTCGGGGCGCGGCAAGCTCGGCGTGGACATGCGCGAGATCTGGACGATGCAACCGCGCTTTGACCGGCGTTCGGGCCAGTCGGTGTTCACGCTGATCGAGCAGCCGCGCTTTCGCGCCGGCTTCGATTTCCTGCGTCTTCGCGCTGCGACCGGCGAGGTGGATGAGGAGCTGGCGCACTGGTGGGAGGCCTTTAGTGTGGCCGACGACGAGCGTCGCCGCGACATGGTGCAGGCCTTGCAGCGTGAGCGCCCGCGCAGCACCCGGCAGGCCGCCAAGCCCGTGCGTGCGCCCTCAGAGTCGCCGCCCGCGCTCGATGACCCGCGGTTTCGCGAGGCTCCTGAGGGCGGCGAGCCATCGACGGCAGACTCTGCTGACGCACCGGCGCGCAAGCGCCGCCGGCGTCGCCGCCGAAGCGGTGGTGGGGAGGGCGCCGAGGGTGGATCGGGCGGCGCACCGAGCCATGAGTAGCCCGGCTTGAGCCGGTCTGAGTCGCCTTCGCCTGAGCCGCCTTCATGAACGAGCGCGCAGCGGTCACCGCCTACATCGGGCTGGGTGCCAACCTTGGCGATCGGCTCGAGGCGCTGCAGCGGGCCTTGCAGGCTTTGGGCACCATGCCAGGCTGCCGCGATGTGCGCGGCTCGCGCCTTTACCGCAGCGCACCGGTCGATGCGGGCGGGCCGGAGTACCTCAATGCGGTGGCGCAGCTGACGACCACTTTGACCGCCCCCGACTTGCTGCGCGCGCTTCAGGCGCTTGAAAACGCGGCCGGGCGGCAGCGACCCTACCGCAATGCGCCCCGCACGCTCGATCTGGATCTGCTGCTTTACGGCGATGCCCGCATCGACAGCCCCCGGCTGAGCGTGCCCCATCCGCGCATGTGGGAGCGCGCCTTTGTGCTGGTGCCCCTGGCCGAACTCGCGCCGCAACGCGTGCCCGCGTCGGCGTTGGCGGCCGTGGCCGGCCAGGCGATTGCCTTGGGTCCTTAAGGGGCCAGTCGCTCGCGCAGCCAGCTTGGGCCTTCGAGCCGGTAGCGCAGGCGATCGTGCAGGCGGCTCTTGCGCCCCTGCCAGAACTCCCAGCGGTCTGGAACCAGCCGGTAGCCGCCCCAATGCGGCGGGCGCGGCGGATTGAGCAGGTACAGGGCGCTGTACTTGGCCGCGTTGGCCACCAGCGTGCCGCGCCCGGCGATCACCTGGCTTTGCGGGCTGGCCCAGGCGCCGATGCGCGAGTCCAGCGGCCGGCTGGCGTAGTAGGCATCGCTTTCTTGCGCGGAGACTTTTTCGACCCGCCCCTCGATGCGCACCACCCGCTCGAGCTCGACCCAGTGAAACTGCAGCGCCGCGTAAGGGTTGCCCGCCAGCGCCTGACCCTTTCGGCTGTCGTAATTGGTGTACCAGACGATGCCCCGCTCGTCGAGGCCTTTGATCAGCACCACCCGGGTCGAGGGCCGCTGCGCGGCGTCGACCGTGGCCAGAGTCATGGCGTTGGGCTCGGGTACCTGTGCGTCGATGGCCTCCTGCAACCACTGGCGAAACTGATCGAGCGGGTCGGCGTGCGAAGCGTTTTCGTCGAGTTCGGCGCGCTCGTAGCTTTTGCGCAGGTCGGCAATGGAAGAAAGGGGCTCGGACATGGACTCAGTATACGAACGCGCGCCTGGGCGCTGTGGCTCAGGGGTCGGCGCGTCCAGTCGGGCCAGATGGCGGCGCATGGCGCAGCATCCGGTGCAGATGCGCGTCGTGGATGCCGGCGTTGGTCAGGCAGTGCCAAGTCTGCCGGGCATAGTCGAGCGTGCTGCCATAGCGGCCGCTGGCGCTCTTGAAAATATGGTGCAACTGCTCGGCGCTGAGTTCGCCGGTGTAGTTGGGGCTGCGCCGCGAGAGCGTGAAGGTCAGCGCCTGCACCATACCCCGCTCGGTGCGGCAGGGCAGCCAGCGCGGATCGTAGACCCCGGTGGGCATCTCGCGCTGCCACAGCCGCTCTAGCGCCTGGTCGGCGTGGCGCTTGTCAATGCGGTAGGCCACACCTTTGCAACTGCCGCCTTGGAGCAACGCAAACACCAGGCCGGGGCATTCGGGCGTGCCACGATTGATGCGGCTCCACATCTTGAGCGAGCGGTGGTAACCGTGCACCTGCGCCCAGCGCTGCTCGGCAAAGTCGAACTCCGGCCGCCAGATCAGTGAGGCGTAACCGAACACCCACAGATCGCGCCGCCCACCCCATTGCCTGCGAGTGGTCTCGAGCATGGCTTGCACATCGCGCAAGGGCGCGGGCCACGATGCTGTCGAGTTGGACATGGCCCCACTGTAGCGCGCTTGGGATCGCTCCTGAGAGTCAGGCAGGCGACTCAGTGCCGCTCGATCAGTTCGATCTTGTAGCCATCGGGGTCGGTGACAAACGCGATCACCGTGGTGCCGCCCTTGACCGGACCGGCCTCGCGGGTGACGTTGCCACCAGCGGCCTTGATGGCCGTGCAGGCGGCCTGGGCGTCGGGCACAGCCAGCGCAATGTGGCCATAGGCGGTCCCCATCTCGTACTGCTCGACGCCCCAGTTGTAGGTCAGCTCCAGCTCGGCGTGATCCGGGTTGCTGCCGTAGCCCAGAAAGGCCAGACTGTATTTGTACTGCGGATTTTCCGAGGTGCGCAGCAGCTTCATGCCCAGCACCTGGGTGTAGAAATCGATGGATCGCTGCAGGTTGCCCACTCGCAGCATGGTGTGGAGGATGCGCATCGCGCGATTGTGCCCCAAGCGCGGCAGGCGGCAGCCCCGGGGTGGGGCGAGTTCGGCGCAGGCTATATTTGAGCCTTCGCATTGATCGTGAAGGTGTTCCGACCATGAAGCTCATCGATTCCATCGTCGGCCAGGCCGCCGGCATTGCCGCCTTGCGCCGTGAAATCCATGCCCATCCCGAGCTGTGCTTTCAGGAGGTGCGCACCGCCGATCTGGTGGCCGGCCAACTCGAGCGCTGGGGCATTCCGATCCACCGCGGCATGGGCACCACGGGCGTGGTGGGCATCGTCCATGGGCGTGACGGCGGCGCCAGCGGGCGCGGCATCGGTTTGCGCGCCGACATGGACGCGCTGCCCATGCAGGAATTCAACACCTTCGCCCACGCCAGCCAGCACAAGGGCAAGATGCACGCCTGCGGCCACGACGGCCACACCGCCATGCTCCTGGCAGCGGCCCAGCACCTGGCGACCCACCGTGACTTTGACGGCACCGTCTACCTGATCTTCCAGCCGGCCGAGGAAGGCGGCGGCGGCGCTCGCGAAATGATTCGAGATGGCCTGTTTGAGCGCTATCCGAT
>CANHDQ010000240.1 GCA_947459405.1 Comamonadaceae bacterium | reverse complement strand
CTACAAGATCCCGGTGGCCGTGTCGCTGGCGGTGGTGGTGGCCATCCTGGCAGTGACCATGGTGCTCAGCGTCCGGTCGTCTGGCGGCGCTGCGCCGTCTGCCCCTCGCAAGTGATTGCACAGCCTCAAAGGAGCGAGCCATGAAATGTCCGCAATGCGTCGATCAACTGCTGACCATGGCCGAGCGCCAGGGTGTCGAGCTGGACTATTGCCCCAAGTGTCGGGGTGTGTGGCTCGACCGTGGCGAGCTCGACAAGATCATTGAGCGCAGCGCTGCCCACAGCGCGCCGCCTGCTGCGGCACCGGCGGCCGCGCCGATGCCGCAGCACATCCCTCAGCAGGTGCCGCAGCAAGTGTGGGTGCAGCCCCACCACGGTTACCGCAAGCACAAGTCCTGGCTGAGCGACATCTTCGACTGATCCGTCCGCAGTTCTTGGGTACTGCGCAGCCAGTACGCGGTCGCTTGCGGCCGCCTGCCCCGCTGCTATGCTTTTGACATGAGCAAAGCCTTCACCAAGGAAAGCGAGTCCGACGACGAGGAGCCGGAGCTTGCAGCCTTGCCGCCCGGCGGCAAGAACTACATCACGCCGGCGGGCTTTGCACGGCTCAAGGCCGAGCTGCTCGAGCTCATCGACACCGAGCGTCCGCGCGTCGTCGAGGTCGTGCATTGGGCGGCCAGCAACGGCGACCGATCGGAAAACGGCGACTACCTCTACGGCAAGAAGCGGCTGCGCGAGATCGACAGGCGCATCCGCTTTCTGACCAAGCGCCTGGAGATCGCCGAGGTCAGCGACCCCTCGGTGCATCAGGGCGGCGACCAGGTTTTCTTTGGCGCCACCGTGCGCTATATGCAAGAAGACGGACGCCAGCAGACGGTGACCATCGTGGGCATCGACGAGGCCGACAGCCTGGCCGGGCAAGTGAGCTGGGTCAGCCCGGTGGCGCGGGCCCTGCTTAAGGCCCATGTCGGCGACGAGGTGCCGCTTCATACCCCGCAGGGACTGCAGCATCTGGAGGTGCTGCAGGTGTCCTATCCCGCGCCGGTTCGGTAGACAAGACCCGCGAGCCCTCAGCGCCAGGAGTCTAGGCGGCCTTCGCGGCAGGCGCGCGGAAGAACAGGCCGCCAATGAGGTCGCGCGCCAGCCGTTCCGTCAGGGCCAGCGAAAGGATCAGACCCGTCGTGACCGCCGTGGCAATGCCGATCCAGATGCCAAAGTAGCCCAGATCGAAGACATGGACGTAGATCCACGAGAAAAGCGCAACGCCGATCCCCTGTCGGTAGATCCCGATCCATAGCGTGTAGATCGGTTTTTTGAAGGCCTGCAACAAGGAAGTGATCGCAAACAAGGTGACGTAGACAGGCAAGATGAACCCATCGACGTGCAGATAGCTTTTGCCGATCTCAATCACCCGCGCATCGTTGGTGAAGAGCGCCATCGCCGGGCCCGCTGCGAACCACAGGACACAAGAGCCCGCCAGCATCAGTGCCACGCCCGCCTTGAAGCAAAACATCGTCGCCTCGCGCACGCGGTCAAAATTTCCCGCCCCATAGTTTTGCGCCGCGATCGGCAAGAGCGCTCCGGTCAGGCCAAAGGCGGGCAGCAGGATCAATTGCTCGATCCGCAGGGCGATGCCATAGGCGGCCACCGCCTCGCCCCCAAACCCCTTCAGAAAGAACTGGATCACGAACCCGGCCACCATCATCACCACCATGGAAAAGCTGGCGGGCAGGGCCTGGCCACCGATCTGACGCAGCATCGCTGCCTCGGGCGCGAAGCGTCGAGGGCCCGCCATCGCCTCGGAGCGGAAGGCGCGCCACAGCACATAGGCCATCACCCCCGCCTGGGACACGACGGTCGAAAGCGCGATGCCGTCAAAGCCGATCCCCTTGAGTGGGCCGATCCCAAAGATGAACAACGGGTTCAGGGCCAGATTGGCAAAGAAGGCGGCCATGTTGGCGTATTGCATGGACTTGGTGTCGCCTTGCGCCGTCAGGATGCCGTTGGCGACATAGGCGATGACGAAGGCTGGCGCGCCGAGCATCAGGACGCGCAAATACTGGTTGGCCGCGTCCCGATAGGCGCCCGGCTCGGACACCAGGGCGATCAGCCAAGGCGCGGCAAACCAGCCGATCGCCATCAAGCACACCGAGGCGCCAAGCCCGAAGGTGATCCCCTGCGCGGCGATCAGGCTTTCCTGCCCTGAACGCTTGCCCAAGGCATGGCCCACCAAGGCGCCCATTGCACTGGACAGGCCGACGCCGATCGCCACGAACAGGACAAAAAAGACGGTGAACGAAATGGCCAGACCTGCTTGTGCCTCGGTGCCCAGCATCCCCGCGTAGTAGACATCGACCACGTTGTAGAGGGTGGTAAATACCATCCCAATGGCCGTGGGCAGGGCCAGGGCCCGAAAGTGGTCTGGGATGGAGCCGGTGGTGAGGTCGCGCCGTGCCATGGTGAGGTGCGGTCCGCCGCCGTGTGATCTGCAATAAGAGGGCTCGGTCTAGTCGACAGAGCCTCAATGCATTGTGACACGCCCCTGTCTGGGCAGCAGACCAGCGCGTCGTCATGATGCGCCAGATCGCCGGGCGCCAGCAGACGGCCCGCCCTGGGATTGAAGCCTCAGTGACCGGGGCGGGCGCGCTGCACCCGCAGCACCGCCGTGGTGCGCTTGAGGCCCCGGATCACCCGCGCCAGATGAACCCGGTCATCGACCGCCAGGGTAAAGCGCAGCTCCGTGGTCGATTCGGTGCTCTGCGGCTGCATCTGCAGGTGGGTGATGTTGGCCTCTGCATTGGCCAGGGCCGATGCCACGCGCGCGAGCACGCCCTTGCCCTCGGTGACGGTCAGCACCAGGTCGGTCTCGAAGGGGCGGGTCATCTCATCGGACCACTGCACTGCGATGAAGCGCTCGCTGTCGCGGTGCTGAAGGCGCTGGGCGACGCTGCAGTCGGCGGTGTGCACCACCACACCCTCGCCGCGCCCAAGGTAGCCGACGATGTCGTCGCCCGGAATCGGTCGGCAACACGGTGCGAACTGCACCGAGGCGCCTTCGCTGCCATCGAGCAGCAGCGCCGTCTGTGACACCGATTCATGAGCGGTAAACCGCTCTCGGCTCATGAGCAGCGGGTCGGGTTTGACGCCGGTTTCGATCAGCAGGGCAGCCAGGCGCTTGGCCACGATGCTGGCCACGCGCTTGCCCAGCCCGATATCGGTGAGCAGGTCACTGCGTGAGCGGTTGCCCGAAAAGCGCAGAATGCGCTCCCACAGTCTGCGCTGCGGGCCCTCATGCGCCGGCAGCGCCTCGATCCCTTCGGCCCGCAATGCTTGCGCCAACATCTTCTCGCCCAGCTGGCTCGACTCTGCCAGCGCCATGGTCTTGAGGTGGTGGCGGATCTTGGAGCGGGCGCGGCCGGTACGCACGAAACCGAGCCAAGCCGGATTGGGGCTGGCCACGGAGCCGGTGATCACCTCGACCACATCGCCGTTGCGCAACTCGCTGCGCAGTGGCACCTGCTCGCCATTGATCCGGGCCGCAACCGCGCGATGGCCGATGTCGCTGTGAATGGTGTAGGCAAAGTCGACCACGGTGGCCCCTCTGGGCATCGCCATGATCTGGCTCTTGGGTGTGAACACATAGACCGCATCGGGGAACAGGTCGATCTTGATGTGGTCCCAAAACTCCGAGGCGTCGCGCGTCTCGTTCTGGATGTCTAGCAGCGACTGCAGCCACTGCGTGCCCAGATTTTGTGAGGCATCGCTCAGCGGATCGACCGCCTTGTAGAGCCAGTGGGCCGCCACCCCCGACTCGGCCACCACATGCATGGCTTCGGTGCGCATCTGAAACTCGATGCTGGTGCCAAACGGTCCAATCAGCGTGGTGT
>CANHDQ010000239.1 GCA_947459405.1 Comamonadaceae bacterium | reverse complement strand
GTCGACGTGCCCGCCCAACCCGGCCTGGGTGTGACGCTGGACATGGACGCGGTGATGCGGGCCCACGCTCTGTACCTGCAGCACGGCCTGGGCGCGCGCAACGACGCCATCGCCATGCAATACCTGATTCCAGGCTGGACCTTCAACCCCAAGATGCCGTGCCTGGTGCGCTGATGCGCCCGCCCAAGCCCAAAACAAGCACCCCATAGCGACCCAGGAGACTCCCCCATGCGCCTCACCGCCCGCCTAATACTGAGCTTGAGTGTTTTCACCTTTGCCGCGCCAGCCGCGTGGGCGCAAGCGGCCTTCCCGAACAAGCCGATCAAGATCGTGGTGCCCTTCCCCGCCGGCGGCACCTCCGACGTGCTCGCCCGCCTGGTGGGCCAGAAGATGAGCGAGTCCTGGGGTCAGCCGGTGGTGGTGGAAAACCGCCCGGGCTCCAACGGCAACCTCGGCGCCGACCAGGTTGCCAAGTCAAGCCCCGACGGCCACACCTTGGTGCTCATGGACGTGGGCAATCTGGCCATCTCGCCCTCGCTCTACAAGCTGCCCTTTAACCCGCTGAGCGACTTCGAACCGGTGGCCATGGTGGGCTACTCACCGCACCTGCTGGTCACCAGCAGCCAGGTGCCGGCCAACAACGTGGCCGAGTTGATTGCCTGGGCCAAGGCCCAAAAAGGCAAGGTCAACTTCGCCGCCGCAGCCGGCATGGGCAGCGCGCCGCACCTGGCCGGCGTGCTGTTCGCCCAGCGCGCGGGCATCGAATGGGGCTATGTGCCCTACAAAGGCGGCGCACAAGCCATGACCGACCTGATCGGCGGGCAGGTCGACCTGACCTTCAACGGCATGGTGGCCACGCTGCCCCACGTCAAAAGCGGCAAGATCAAGTTGATCGCCGTCTCCAGCGCCAGGCGCAACCCGGTGCTGGGCAACCAGGTTCCCACCGTCGCAGAGAGCCTGCCGGGCTTTCTCACGGGCAGCTGGCAGGGTCTGCTGGCACCAGCGGGCACGCCCAAGGCCGTGGTCGACAAGCTGCACGCCGAGGTGATGCGCATCACGGCCCTGCCCGATGTGCGCGAGCGCCTGACCACCTTGGGCGCCGAGCCCAACACCATGACCCCCGCCGACTTCGGTCAGTGGCTCAAGGCCGAGATCGCCGCAATGAACAAGGCCGTCAAGGACGGCAAGGTCACGGTCGAGTAAGCCGGGCCACCAGCTGTACCCTTTACTGCCACTTCAGAAAGCACACTCATGAAATTGGGATTCATCGGGCTGGGCATCATGGGCGCGCCCATGGCCGGCCACCTGCTGGCCGCCGGCCACGAACTGTTTGCCCAGTCGCGCAGCGGCGTGCCGCAAGCGCTGCTGGCCGCTGGCGCCAAGGCCTGCAAGAGCGCCGCCGAAGTGGCGCAACACACCGACATCGTCTTTACCATGCTGCCCGATACGCCGCATGTGGACGAGGTGCTGTTTGGCGAAAACGGGGTGGCCAAAGCACTGAGCCCGGGCAAGACCGTGGTCGACATGAGCTCGATCTCGCCGATGGCCACCAAGAAGTTTGCCCAGCGGATCGAGGCCCTGGGCTGCAGCTACCTCGATGCGCCGGTCTCGGGCGGCGAGGTCGGCGCCAAGGCGGCGAGCCTGACCATCATGGTGGGCGCGACCGAGGCATCGTTTGCGCGCATCAAGCCGCTGTTCGAGCTGATGGGCAAAAACATCACCCTGGTCGGCGGTGTCGGCGACGGTCAAACCTGCAAGGTGGCCAACCAGATCATCGTTGCGCTCAATATCGAGGCGGTGGGCGAAGCCCTGCTGTTTGCCGCCAAGGCCGGCGCCGATCCGGCCAAGGTGCGCCAGGCGCTGATGGGCGGCTTTGCTGCCAGCCGCATCCTGGAGGTCCATGGCGAGCGCATGATCAAGCGCACCTTCAACCCGGGCTTTCGCATCGAGCTGCACCAAAAAGACCTCAAGCTCGCGCTTGAAGGCGCCAACACCCTGGGCCTGTCGCTGCCCCACACGGCCAGCGCCCTGCAGCTCATGAACAGCTGCGCGGCCAACGGTGGCGCCGCGCTCGATCACTCCAGCCTGGTGCGCGCGCTGGAGATCGCGGCCAACTTTCAGGTTGCACAAGGCTAAAGTAAGCGTTGCGCTGCGCCGGCTCCTCCCGATGTGGGGGCGCCGATGTCGCCGCGATGCAACTTTGCGAAGAAAGTGAGCCCACCTTGATACCCCGCCACCTGCTGCGCGCCCTGTTCGATGCCGCCATTGCCTCGGCGCAGCCCGCCGCTGCAGTGCCGGCGCATCTGCCCGATCCGGCCAGCATCAAGGGGCGGCTGGTGGTCATCGGCGCAGGCAAGGCGTCGGCTGCGATGGCGCGCGCCGTTGAAGACCACTGGAGCGGTCCAGCACAACAACTCAGTGGCCTGGTGGTCACGCGCTATGGCTACAGCCTGCCTTGCCAGCGCATCGAAATCATCGAAGCGGCGCACCCGGTGCCCGACGATGCGGGGCTCAAGGCGGCCGAGCGTATCAAGGCGGTGGTGCAAGGCCTGTCGCCTGACGACCTGGTGCTGTGCCTGATTTCGGGCGGCGGCTCGGCGCTGCTGCCGGCACCGGCTGCCGGGCTGAGCCTGGCCGACAAACAGGACATCAACGCGCAGCTGCTCAAAAGCGGGGCCTCGATCGGCGAGATGAACTGCGTGCGCCGCCACCTCTCGAGCCTCAAGGGCGGGCGCCTGGCAGCGCTGTGCCATCCGGCGCGGGTGCTCACGCTGCTTATTTCCGACGTGCCGGGCGACCAGTTGCCCGACATCGCCTCTGGCCCCACCGTGGCCGACCCCACCACCTGCGCCGACGCGCTGGCGGTGCTCGAGCGTTACCGCATCACGGTGCCCCCGGCCGCAAGGCAACTGCTCGAAAGCGGCGAGGGTGAAACCCTCAAGCCGGGCGACGCGCGCCTGGCGCGCTGCGAAACGCGGCTGATCAGCTCGCCGCAGATTGGCCTGGAGGCAGCCGCCCGCTTGGCACGCGAGGCCGGCTTGGGCGTGTGCATTTTGGGCGACAGCCTGGAAGGCGAGGCACGCGAAGTGGGCCGCGTGATGGCCGGTATTGCGCAGCAAGTGGCCACGCACGGCCAACCCTTGGCCGCGCCCTGCGTGCTGCTGTCGGGCGGTGAGACCACCGTCACGGTGCGCGGCAGTGGACGCGGCGGGCGCAATGTGGAATTCTTGCTGGCGCTGGGCGCTGCGCTCAAGGGCGCGCCTGGCATCTGGGCCCTGGCCGGCGACACCGACGGGGTCGATGGCATCGAGGAGATTGCCGGCGCCATCCTCACGCCCGACAGCCTCGAGCGCGCCCGCGCGCTGGGCCTCAAAGCCTCGAGCAGCCTCGACGACAACGATGGCCACGGCTTCTTCGGCGCGCTGGGCGACGCCGTGGTCACCGGCCCCACGCTCACCAACATCAACGACTTTCGCGCGGTGCTGATCACCCGCCCCTGAACCCCAAGGAGACACGCATGGACCTGCCCATCAACCACTTCAAACGCGCACTCAAGCAAGGCCGGCCGCAAATCGGCCTGTGGTCGCACCTGTGCAGCTCGATCAGCACCGAAATTCTGGGCCAGTGCGGCTTCGACTGGATCGTGCTGGACATGGAGCATTCGCCCAATGAGCTGCCGCACATCCTGAGCCAGTTGCAAGCGCTCAAGGACAGCCCCACCATGCCCGTCGTTCGACCGCCCTGGAACGACATGGTTACCTTCAAGCGCCTGCTCGATATCGGCGCGCAGACCCTGGTGGTGCCCTACATCCAAAATGCCCAAGAAGCGCGCAACGCGGTGGCCTATACCCGCTACCCGCCCCATGGCGTGCGCGGATATGCCGGTGCGCCGCGAGCCAG
>CANHDQ010000238.1 GCA_947459405.1 Comamonadaceae bacterium | reverse complement strand
GCTGTCCTGGCAGATCATGCGTCGCAAGAAGCTGCAGCCCTGGGTCGGCCTGCCCAATATCCTGTGCCAGGATTTTGTGGTCCCCGAATTGCTGCAGGAAGCGGCCACGCCCCATGCGCTGGCTGCCGCCGTGGCGCAGTGGCTCGACGACCTCGACCGCGCGCCCCAGCGAATCGCTCAGCTGCACACCCGCTTTACAGCGCTGCACCACGAGCTGCAGCGCGACACCGCCACCTTGGCCAGCGATGCGATCGCGCAAGTTCTTCGAGGCTGAGCAGGTGCCACTGGCCTGGGACGCCCCCGGTCTGGTCGCCGGCGTCGACGAGGCGGGCCGCGGTCCGCTGGCCGGCCCCGTGATGGCGGCGGCCGTGATCCTGGACGAGCTGCACCCGATTGCCGGCCTGGCCGACTCCAAGGTCCTAAGCCCGCTCAAGCGGGCCAGGCTCCACGACGAAATCCGTGCCAAGGCCTTGTGTTGTTCGGTGGCACAGGCCTCGGTCGAGGAAATCGACCGACTCAACATCCTGCAGGCAACGCTGCTGGCCATGCGCCGTGCGGTCGAGGGCTTGCGGCTCAAGCCCATCAAGGTGCTGGTCGACGGCAATCGTCTGCCCAGTCTGCCGATGCTGGCCGAAGCCGTGGTGGGCGGTGACGCCAAGGTGGCCGCCATTTCTGCCGCTTCGATCCTGGCCAAGGTCTCGCGCGACCGCTGGTGCCAGGAGTTTCACCAAGCGTATCCCCAGTACGGCTTTGATGCGCACAAGGGCTACGGCACGGCCGAGCATCTGGCTGCTTTGCGCGTCCATGGCCCCTGTGCCGCGCATCGGCGCAGTTTTGCACCGGTGGCCCGACTCTACAAGGATCAGGCATGAGCCCGGTCGATCACATCAGTTCCCGCGCCAACCCCTTCATCAAGGATTTGCGACGTCTGGCGCAGGACGCTTCGGCCTACCGGTCGCAGGGGGCTGTCTGGCTCGAGGGTGACCATTTGGTCGATGCCGCCGTGGGCCACGGCCGGCGCCTACAAGCCCTGGTGCTGGCCGAATCAGCGTGCCCCAACGTGCCGCAGGCCTGGTCGCAGGCCAGCGAGCGCATCGTACGGGTGTCCGATGCGCTGTGGCGGGAATTTAGTGCGCTGCCTTCGCCGGCGGGGCTGGGGGCGGTGCTCGATTTGCCACCGGTTGCGCCCATGCGCCTGGACAGCGCCTGCGTGGTGCTCGACCGGCTGCAAGACGCCGGCAATGTCGGCTCGATTTTGCGCAGCGCGGCCGCCTTTGGCGTCAAGCAGGTGCTGGCCATGCACGGCAGCGCGGCCTTGTGGTCACCCAAGGTGCTGCGCGCCGGTATGGGGGCGCACTTTGCACTCGATTTGTTCGAAGGGCTGCGCCCGAGCGATGTGTTGCAGCTCAAGGCGCCTCTGGCCGTCACCAGCTCCCACCAGGGCCAGCTGCTGCACGAGCAGCCGCCACCTTGGCCTTGCGTCTGGGTGTTCGGACACGAAGGGCAGGGGGTCGATCCTGTGTTGCTGGCCAGCGCCCGCTACCAGGTGCGAATCATCCAGCCCGCCGGTCAAGAGTCGCTCAATGTGGCCAGCGCCGCGGCCATCTGTCTGCATGCCAGTGCGGTGCTGGCGGTCGCGGGCAGACTATAATCAGGGGCTTTTCCAATCAGCCTCGCCCGGGCGCAGCAAAAGCCGATCTCAAACACCAGCAACAGCCAGCGCCCAAGGGATGTAGGTCCCTGTGCGCGTGCGGCCGGGCGAACCGTCAAGTAAACGGAGACCCCAGTGCTTTTGTCCCTTCAGGGAAACCATCCCCCGGCCATATTGGCCCTAGCAGACGGCACGGTCTTTGTTGGCAACTCCATCGGAGCGCCCGGCTCCACTGTCGGTGAAGCGGTGTTCAACACCGCCATGACCGGCTACCAGGAAATCCTGACCGACCCGAGCTACTGCCAGCAGATCGTCACACTCACCTATCCGCACATCGGCAATTACGGTGTGAACCCTGAAGATGTGGAGGCCACGCGGGTTTTTGCTGCCGGCTTGATCATCAAGGATTTGCCGCAGCTGGCCTCCAACTTCCGCCAGACGCAGGATTTGTCAAGCTACCTGCAGGCCAATGGCACGGTGGCCATTGCCAACATCGACACGCGGGCACTGACGCGCCACTTGCGCACCCACGGCGCGCAAAACGCCTGCATTGCCGCCTTGCCGGCGGGCCAGGCTGTAGGCGATGCACAGATCGCGCAGGCGATCGCGGCGGCCCGCAGCGCCCCGAGCATGGCCGGCCTGGATCTGGCCCAGGTGGTCTCGGTGGCCCAGCCCTACGAATGGACGCAAACCGAATGGAAGCTTGGCGAAGGCTATGGCAGCCTGGCTCAGGAACGCTTCCATGTGGTGGCCTACGACTACGGCGTCAAGAAGAACATCTTGCGCATGCTCGCCGAACGCGGCTGCCGCATCACCGTGGTGCCGGCAAGGACCGATGCGGCGCAGGTGCTGGCCCTGCAACCCGATGGAGTTTTTCTGTCCAACGGTCCGGGCGATCCGCAGCCCTGTGATTACGCGATCGAGGCCGCCCGAACCATCATTGATTCCGGCATGCCGACCTTTGGTATCTGTCTGGGCCACCAGATCATGGCCCTGGCCTCCGGGGCAAGCACCTTCAAGATGAAGTTCGGCCACCATGGGGCCAACCACCCGGTCAAAGACCTCGACGGCGGTCGGGTCAGCATCACCAGCCAGAACCACGGCTTTGCGGTGGACGACAAGTCACTGCCGGCCAATCTGCGCGCCACCCACATCAGCTTGTTTGATGGCACGCTGCAGGGACTGGCCCGCACCGACAAGCCTGCGTTTTGCTTCCAGGGCCATCCTGAAGCTTCCCCCGGCCCCCACGACATCGCCTATCTGTTCGACCGTTTCATCGGGATGATGGAAGCCCGGGCATGAGTTTTTACGGCGTCACCGACATCTGGACCTACGCGCTGGGCGCACTGGGCATCATTTTGCTGCCCGGCCCCAACTCCTTGTTCGTGCTGTCAGTGGCCACCGCGCGTGGCGTCAAGGCGGGCTACCACAGTGCGATGGGCGTGTTCGTGGGCGACACCGTGTTGCTCATACTCACCGCTTTGGGGGCGGCCAGCCTTTTGCACACTTATCCGACCTTGTTCCTGGTCGTCAAGTACGTGGGTGCGGGCTACCTGACCTGGTTGGGGCTCAATTTGATTCGCTCTGCCTGGGTGTCTTTGCGTACCCCGGCTGTGAACGCATCGACACCAGCGGCTGAGAACCCCGTGCATCTGAGCCGTCCGTTCGAGCGGGCGCTGGTCATCAGCCTGCTCAACCCCAAGGCCATTTTGTTTTTGTTGTCGTTCTTCGTGCAGTTCATCGACGTGAACTACGCAACACCTGCCGTGCCTTTTTTGATACTGAGCGCCATCGTCATGGCCTTCAGTGCCCTTTATTTGTCTGCCCTGATTTTTGCGGGCGTCCGGCTGGCTCAGGCCTTCCGCCAACGCCAGCGCCTGTCAGCCGGCTTGTCCAGCGCCGTTGGCGGACTGTTCGTGTGGTTTGGTGCCAAGCTGGCCACCGCCAGCCTGAACTGACCCGCAGCCTGACCCGATCAAGAAAAAAACACAAGTAGCGAACCATGCCAAAACGTACAGACCTTAAGAGCATCCTCATCATCGGCGCCGGACCGATCATCATCGGTCAGGCCTGTGAGTTCGACTACTCCGGCGTGCAGGCCTGCAAGGCCTTGCGCGAGGAGGGCTACAAGGTCATTTTGATTAACAGCAATCCGGCCACGATCATGACCGACCCGGCCACGGCCGATGTGACCTACATCGAGCCGATCACCTGGCAGACGGTGGAGAAGATCATCGCCAAAGAGCGCCCG
>CANHDQ010000237.1 GCA_947459405.1 Comamonadaceae bacterium | reverse complement strand
GTGCCGCAGGCCTTGGCCTTGCTGGCGCCGCATCAGCGGCCCCAGGTGTTGCACCAAAGCGGCGCCGGCCATCTTGAGGCCTTGCAGGCGCAATACCGCGAGGCCGGTGTGCAGGCCGAGCTGACGGCCTTCATCGAGGACACCGCTTCGGCACTGGCGCAGGCCGACCTGGTCATTTGCCGCGCCGGTGCCTCCACCGTCACCGAGGTGGCCGCCATCGGTGCGGCCGCCATCTTCGTGCCTTTCCCTCATGCCGTCGACGACCACCAGAGCCGCAACGCGATGCACCTGGTCGACGCGGGCGGGGGCTGGCTCATGCCGCAGCACACGCTGAGTGCTCAGGCGCTGGCCGAGCTGCTGTCCAAGCTCGACCGCACGCAATTGCTGCAGCGGGCCAGCGCCGCCAAGGCGTTGGAAAAAACCGGGGCCACCGAGGTCTTGGTGCGCGCCTGCGAGGAGTTGGTCGCATGAAGCACGCGGTCAAGCGCATCCATTTCATTGGGCTTGGCGGCTCGGGTATGTCCGGCATCGCCGAGGTGCTGCACAACCTCGGTTATGTTGTCTCGGGCTCCGACCTGGCCGACAGCGCCACCTTGCGCCGCCTCGGCGGGCTGGGCATTCGCACCTTTGTCGGCCACGATGCGGCCAATCTCGATTCGGTCGATGCGGTGGTGACTTCGACCGCTGTCAAGGCCGACAACCCCGAAGTGCTTGCGGCGCGGGCGCGACACATCCCGGTGGTGCCACGCGCCTCGATGCTCGCTGAGCTGATGCGGCTCAAGCGCGGCATTGCCATTGCCGGCACCCATGGCAAGACCACCACCACCTCGCTGGTGGCCAGTGTGTTGGCCGAGGGCGGGCTCGATCCGACGTTTGTGATCGGCGGGCGCCTCAACAGTGCCGGCGCCAATGCCAAGCTCGGCGCGGGCGACTACATCGTGGTGGAAGCCGACGAGTCTGACGCCTCGTTTCTCAATTTGCTGCCTGTGATGGCGGTGGTCACGAACATCGATGCCGACCACATGGAGACCTATGGCCATGATTTTGGCCGGCTCAAATCGGCCTTCGTGGACTTTCTGCACCGCATGCCGTTTTACGGCACGGCCGTCTTGTGCACCGACGATGCGGCGGTGCGCGAGATCGCTGGTCAGCTTTCTTGCCCGGTCACCACTTACGGCCTGAGCGAGCAGGCGCAGGTGCGCGCCCTGGATGTGCGGCACGCGCAGGGACAGATGCACTTTACCGTCCAGCGGCGCAACGGCGTGACCCTGCCGGATATGCCGGTGGTGCTCAATTTGCCGGGTCAGCACAACGTGCTCAACGCGCTGGCAGCCATTGCGATTGCGGTCGAGCTCGATGTGCCCGATGCCGCGGTGCAAAAGGCGCTGGCCGAGTTCCGGGGCGTGGGGCGGCGTTTCCAGCGTTACGGCCAGGCTGCGCTGCCCGGCGGTGGGCAGTGCACCGTGATTGACGACTACGGCCACCATCCGGTCGAGATGGCCGCCACCATCGCTGCTGCCCGTGGCGCATTCCCAGGGCGGCGCCTGGTGCTGGCCTTTCAGCCGCATCGCTACAGCCGCACCCGGGACTGCTTTGAGGACTTTGTCAAGGTGATCGGGCAGGCCGATACCGTGCTGCTGGCCGAGGTGTATGCGGCCGGCGAGGCGCCGATTGTGGCGGCCGACGGCCGTGCGCTGATGCGCGCCTTGCGCGTTGCCGGCAAGGTCGAGCCGGTGTTTGTCGAGGCGATCGAGGAGATGGCGCAGGCCATCTTGCACAACGCGCGTCAGGGCGATGTGGTGCTGTGCATGGGCGCAGGCTCGATCGGTCAGGTGCCCGGCAAGGTGATGGAACTGGCAGGGGCCGCGTCATGAGCAGCTTTATGAGCCCCGATGTGCGCAGCCTGGGCAAAGTGGCTGTGTTGATGGGCGGGCAGTCGGCCGAGCGCGAGATTTCCTTGCTCTCAGGCCAGGGCGTGCTGCAGGCCTTGCGCAGCCGCGGCGTCGATGCCCATGCGTTTGACCCGGCCCAGCGATCCTTGTTCGATCTGCGCGCAGAAGGCTTTGAACGCTGCTTCATCGCCCTGCATGGCCGCTTCGGTGAGGATGGCACGGTTCAGGGCGCGCTGGAGCTGCTGGGCCTACCCTACACCGGCTCGGGTGTGATGGCCTCAAGCCTGGCCATCGACAAGGCCATGACCAAGCGGTTGTGGCAGTGCGATGGCCTGCGCACGCCAGGCTATGTGGTGCTTCGCCATGGGCAGTATTCGCCCGCCGATGTCCAGCAGGTGCTTGCCAAGCTTGGCTTGCCCCTGATCGTCAAACCCGCGCGCGAGGGCTCCTCCATCGGTCTGAGCAAGGTCACCCACCGCGACCAGTTGCCCGCTGCCCTGGAGCAGGCCGCGCAGCTCGATGCCGACATCTTGTGCGAGCAGTTCATTGACGGCCCGGAGCTGACCTGTCCGGTGCTCGGCACTGGCGAGCAGGCCAAGGCCTTGCCGCTGATCCGCATCGTCGCGCCCGAGGGCAAATACGACTACCAAAACAAGTACTTCACCGACGTGGTGCAGTACCGGGTGCCCTGCGGTCTGCCCGAGGACCAAGAGCAGGCGATTGCCCAGATGGTGCTGGCCGCCTACCGCAGCCTGGGCTGCAGGGGCTGGGCGCGCGCTGACGTCATGGTCGAGGCGGCCACGGGTCTGCCGTATCTTCTCGAGATGAACACCTCGCCGGGCATGACCAGCCACTCTTTGGTGCCCATGTCGGCGCGCGCTGCGGGTCTGTCGTACGAGGAGCTTTGTCTGAGCGTGCTCGCGTCGGCCAGTCTCGATGGGGGAGGCCGGCGCCCATGAACCCGCTCGATGTCCGACTGATGAACGCCCTGACCGCTGTGCTCATGCTGGCCTTTGCAGCCATGGCGCTGGTCCTGGCGCTGCATCATCTGGCGCGTCAGCCGGCCTTTGCCCTGCAAAAGATTCAAATCGACAGCGAGCTGATTCACAACAACGCGGTGACCCTGCGCGCCAACGTGGCGCCCAAGCTGACGGGCAATTTCTTCACGGTCAACCTGGAGCAGGCCAAATCGGCCTTTGAGGCGGTGCCCTGGGTCCGGCAGGCCGTGGTGCGGCGCGAGTTTCCCAATCGCCTGCGGGTGCAGCTGCAGGAGCACCAGGCCGTGGCTCTGTGGGGGCTAGACGATGAGGTGAGGCTGATCAACCACCTCGGCGAGGTCTTTGAGGTCAACCAGGGCGATGTGGAGGCTGAAAGCCTGCCGCGCCTGGCTGGGCCACGCGCGCAGTCGGCACTGGTGTTGCAAGCCTACCGCGAGCTTGCGCCGCTGTGGGGCGGACTCGACGCCGAGTTGGCCTTGCTCGAGCTGACCGGACGCGGCGGCTGGCGCGCCCGGCTCGACAGCGGCGCCATGATTGAAATCGGCCCAGGCAGCGTGCAGGACATCGTGCAGCGGGTCCGGCGCTTCGTGGCGACGGTGTCGCAGACTTCATCGCGTTTTGGACGCAACATTGAATCGGCCGATTTGCGCTATCCCAACGGCTACGCCCTGCGTTTGCGCGGCGTGACGACGGTCGATGGCGACAAGGCAAGCAAGACAATAAGGTGAACCTATGGCCAAGGAATACAAGGATCTCGTCGTCGGGCTCGATATCGGAACGAGCAAGGTGATGGTGGTGGTCGGCGAAGTGCTGCCGGGCGGCGAGCTCAAGCTGGCTGGGTTGGGCGTGGCCGCCAGCAACGGCCTCAAGCGCGGCGTTGTGGTCAACATCGATGCCACCGTGCAAAGCATCCAGCAGGCGCTCAAGGAGGCCGAGCTGATGGCCGACTGCAAGATCTCGCGCGTCTACACCGGCATCACCGGCAGCCATATCCGCGGCATGAATTCCAGCGGCAT
>CANHDQ010000236.1 GCA_947459405.1 Comamonadaceae bacterium | reverse complement strand
CATGGCCGGCGCTCAGACTACCGGCTCACGGCCGCCGGGCGGCGCCGTTTCGTGGAGGCTTCGCGCCAGATCTACGCGGCCGCACCCCCGCCCTGGGACCAACGCTGGCGCTTGATCACCGTCAGCGGCCCGCTCGAGGCCAGCGAGCGAGAGCGCTTGCGCCGGGCGCTGTCCTGGCACGGCTTTGGTGAGCTGGGTCCCGAGTGCTTCGTCCACCCCAGCGCCGATTTGGATGGGGTCTTTGAGTCGCTGGCTGCCCAGTCGCTGCCCCGGGCCGCGCTGCTGCCGCTGGTGGCCGCCAACGCGGGTCTGCCGGCTTCGGGCAAGGACATCGATCTCGTGCACCGCGCCTGGAATTTGCAGCACCTCGATGCGGCCTACCAGGGCTTTGTGCAAACCTATGCGCCGATGGCGCGGCGGTGGAGCGCCGGCGCGACGCCTGGCGATGACAGCGCCTTTCTCGTGCGCAGTTTGCTGGTGCACGACTACCGCCGTCTGCTGCTGCGCGATCCGCAGTTGCCCGGGGTCCTGCTGCCGGCTCGATGGGCCGGTCATGAGGCACGTGCCTTGTGCCGCGAGCTTTACAGCTTGCTGCTGGCCGGCTCCGAGCGGCATCTGGACCTTCACCTGAGCCTGGCCGACGGCCAGGTGCCCAAGGCCAGCGCCTGGCTCGGTGAGCGCTTTGGGCTGGCCGATTCCATCGAAGCGGGCGCTTGAGGTGATCACAGTGCCTGCTCGGTTCGCCCCATCGGGTATATTCACTCTGCTCAAACACTGGGCAAAAGTGGGCTGCAGGCCAGTTGCGGCCGGTGCACCGGCCCCTGGCATTCAAACAGTCTGGTACCCCTTCACACCATGACCCCCATTCATCCCCTCGAACGGCTCGCTCAAGGCTGCAGCATCGTCGGCGGCCTGATCCTGACCGCCCTGACCCTGATGACCTGCTACAGCGTGGTCGGCCGCAACTTTCTGGGCAGCGCCCTGATCGGCGACTTTGAATTGACCGCCATCGCCTGCGGCATTGCGATGGCCTTCTTCATGCCGCTGTGCCAGTTCAGGCGCGGCAACATCATCGTCGACTTCTTCACGGCCAACCGCAGTGCGCGCTTTAACCACCGGCTTGACCGATTCGGCGACCTGTTGATGATGGTGATCTTTGTGTTGCTCGCCTGGCGTACCGCCCGGGCGGCCATCGTGGCCGAGGAAAACATGGGCGCCTCCATGCTGCTGGGCTTTCCAGACTGGATTGTCTTGGCCGGGATGAGTATTCCGTTTGCCCTGACTGCGGTGATCGCCTGCGCGCAGGTGTTCACGCGGTTCGATTCCCGCGCGCCGGAGGCATCATGACCCCCATTGGATTGGCTCTGATGATTTTTGGCCTGATGCTGCTGCTGATGGTCGTGCGCGTGCCGATTGCAGGGGCGATGTTTATCGCGGGCACCGTGGGTTTTGTGGTGCAGTCGGGCTTCTCGCCGTTCATCAATTTCATCAACAACCTGGCGTTTTCCCGTCTGGCCAACTACGACTTGTCGGTCATTCCCCTGTTCATCTTGATGGGTCACTTTGCCACCCAGGGCGGAATCAGCAAGGCGCTGTTCAAGTTCGCGGCCGCAGTCATGGGCCGCTTCAAGGGCGGGCTGGCGATGAGTGCGGTGCTGGCTTGCGCCGCCTTTGGTGCGATTTGCGGCTCGTCGGTGGCCACAGCGGCCACCATTACCGGTGTGGCCCTGCCCGAGATGAAGCGTCACGGCTATTCGGGTCGCCTGTCGACCGGCACGCTGGCCGCAGGCGGGACGCTGGGCATATTGATTCCTCCTTCGGTGCCGCTGGTGATCTACGCCATCTTGACCGAGCAAAACATCGCCAAGATGTTTGCCGCGGCCATGCTCCCCGGTATCCTTGCCATGCTCGGCTACATGATCGCGATTGCGATTTATGTGCGTGTGGTGCCCGGCCAAGCGCCCGACAAGGAAGAGGTGCAGACCCTCACGCTGGAGTCTCTCATGGGGATCGTGCCGATCGCAGCCATCTTCATCGTGGTCTTCGGCGGCATCTACGCGGGCTTTTTCACCCCGACCGAAGGGGCTGCGGTAGGCGCTGCGGCGACGTTTCTGGCCGCTCTGATCAAAGGCGAACTCACCCGCAGGAGCTTCATCGAATGCTTTTACGCGACCGCCTTGAGCTCGGCGATGATTTTCATGATCTTCATGGGCGCCGACGTCATGAATGCGGCGCTGGCCCGCACCCAGGTGCCTAATCAGTTGGCCGAAATGGTGGTCGCCATGGACCTGGCCCCGCTGATGGTGGTGGGCGGCATCTTGCTGCTCTATGTGGTTTTGGGCGCCGTGATGGACGAGTTGTCCATGCTGCTGCTGACCATCCCGATCTTCTTTCCCATCATCATGAAGCTCAACTTCGGCATGACGCCGGAGCACACCGCGATCTGGTTTGGCATCATGGTGTTGATGACGGTCGGCTTTGGCATGCTGGCGCCGCCTGTGGGCCTGAACGTCTACGTGGTCAACGGGATGGCCAAGGATGTGCCGCTGAGTGAAAGCTACAAAGGCATCACGCCGTTTTTGATCAGCGACACGCTGCGCACCCTCCTGCTGCTGTTTTTCCCGGGCATCACGCTGTTCCTGGTTCAATACCTGACCTAGGTGCAGTGCAGCGGCGATCCCCTTGGCTGGTGAGCCAGCGCGCTTCGCGGCAGCAGGTGCTCCACCGGAAGGAATCGTTTAGCGTTGAGTCGGCCAAAAAAAAGCGGGACCAAAGTCCCGCTTTTTCATGAGGCGCCGCCAGGGCGCTTACTTGCTGTACTTTTGCACCAGGGCGCGGGCATCCTCGAGCATCGCCTTGCCATTGAAGCCGCGCTTGTTCATGTCGGCCACCCACTCGTCGTCGAGGTTGTCGGTGGCTTTTTTCCAGCGATCGACCTCGGCAGCCGGGATCTGGGTGATGGTGTAGCCCGGGGTTTCGACAAAGGCCCTGCGGCCCGGCACGTCGTTGCCTTCTTGGGTGCTGCCCAGGAAGGCCGACAGCTCGCGGCCAGAGTTCTTGTCGATCACCGCCTTCAGATCAGCCGGCAGCGAGTCGTAGCGGGCGCGGTTCATCGGCACCACGAAGAACGTGGTGTAGAGCGCGGGCGATCCCTTCGGGGTCTCCGAGGCGAACTTGGTCAGCTCGTTGACTTTGAGGCCGGGCGCGACCTCGTAGGGAATGACGGCGCCGTCGATCACGCCCTTGGACAGCGCTTCAGGCACTTGCGGCACCGGCATCCCCACTGGGGTGGCGCCCATGTTCGCCAGCATCTTGGTGACGGTGGCCGTCGGGCCGCGCATCTTCATGCCGCGCAGGTCTTCGATCTTGGTGATGGGCTTGTTCTTGGTAAACAGAACGCCGGGGCCATGCACATGCACCGCGAGCAGCTTGACGTCTTTGTACTCGTCCATGGCGTGCTTTTGCACGAAGTCCCAGGCCGCGCGGCTGGTGGCGCCGGCGTTGGTCATCATGAAGGGCAGCTCGAACACCTGGCTGCGCACAAAGCGATTGGCCGAGTAACCGGCCACGGTCCACACCACGTCGGCCACGCCGTCCTTGGCCTGGTCGTACAACTGTGGCGGTGAGCCACCGAGCTGCATGGCCGGGAAGATCTGGCAATTGAGGCGGTTGTTGGAGTCCCGGGCGATGTTGTCACACCAGGTCTTGAGCATGGTGGTGTGCTGGATCGACTGCGGGCCCAGGAAGTGGTGCACCTTCAGGGTGATGGTCTGGGCCGATACGGTGCCGGCGACCAGGGTGGCCGACAGCGCCGCGATTTTGAGCAGGGGCTTCATCAGGATTTCCTCTCGGGGTTGGGGATGCGCTAGGTTACTGAGCCGATACCGATCCAGAATCTGGGTTAACCCT
>CANHDQ010000235.1 GCA_947459405.1 Comamonadaceae bacterium | reverse complement strand
GATTGCCGGTCATGGCCTGTTGGCGTTTCGCGACCCCTTTGGCATCCGGCCCCTGTGCCTGGGCCGGCAGGGCTCCACCCGGGTCGTGGCCAGCGAGTCGGTGGCACTCGAGGGCACGGGCCATCAGTTCGAGCGCGATCTGCTGCCGGGCGAGGCGGTGTTCATTGATCTTCAGGGTCAGCTGCATGCAGCGCAGTGTGCCGAGCAGCCGCGCCTGATGCCGTGTATTTTTGAGTACGTCTATCTGGCCCGGCCCGACTCCATGCTCGATGGCATTTCGGTCTATCAGGCGCGTCTGAACCTGGGCCAGACGCTGGCCCAGCGCGTCATCTCCACGGTGCCGCCCAACGAGATCGACGTGGTGATCCCGATTCCTGAGTCGAGCCGGCCCAGCGCCACGCAGTTGGCGCATTTGCTGGGCATCGCCTACCGGGAAGGCTTCGTCAAGAACCGTTATGTCGGGCGCACCTTCATCATGCCCGGTCAGGGCGTGCGCAAAAAGTCGGTGCGGCAAAAGCTCAACGTGATCGCCAGCGAATTCAAGGGCCGCAATGTGCTGCTCGTCGACGACTCCATCGTGCGCGGCACCACCAGCCGTGAGATCGTTCAGATGGCGCGTGACGCCGGCGCGCGCAAGGTCTACTTGGCCAGCGCCGCACCGCCGGTGCGCTACCCCAATGTGTACGGCATCGACATGCCCACCAGCGATGAGCTGGTGGCCCACAACCGCACGGTCGAGCAGGTGCGCGAGGCCATTGGCTGCGATGCCCTGATTTACCAGGACGTCGAGGGCATGAAGCGGGCCATCGGTGCGCTCAACCCGGCCTTGGATGGCTTTGACGCATCGTGTTTTGATGGCATCTACATCACCGGCGATGTCACGCCAGAATCAATTGCCCGCATGAACGAGCAGCGCATCGAGACCGACGAGGACGGCGACAACGACCACTCGCGTCTGAACCTGCCCAATGCCCAGACGGCCTGAGAGCCGGGCGCGAAAGCCACCGCATGACCACCAAGCCCCTGCACCCTGACACCCTGGCCGTGCGCGCAGCACTTGAGCGCAGCCAGTACGGCGAGAACTCCGAAGCCCTTTACCTGACCAGCGGCTACGTGCAGCCGAGCGCGCAGTCGGCCGCGGCGCGCTTTGCCAACGAGGAAGAAGGCTTTACCTACGCCCGCTATGGCAATCCGACCGTGGCCAGCTTCGAAAAGCGGCTGGCAGCCATGGAGGGCACTGAGGCGGCGATCGCCACGTCCAGCGGCATGGCCGCCATCTTGATGCTGTGCATGGGCTTGCTCAAGGCCGGTGACCACGTGGTGTGTTCGCGTTCGGTGTTTGGCTCGACCATCAAGCTCATCGGCGGCGAGTTCGGCAAGTTCGGCGTGGCCTCGACCTTTGTCTCGCAGACCGATGTCTCTGAGTGGCAGGCCGCGATCCGTCCCAACACGCGGCTGCTGTTTGCCGAGACGCCAACCAACCCCTTGACCGAGGTGTGTGACATCGCCGCGTTGGCCGACATTGCCCACCGGGCCGGGGCCCTGCTGGCCGTCGACAACTGTTTTGCCACGCCGGTGTTGCAGCGGCCGGTTGATTGGGGCGCCGACATCATCATGCATTCGGGCACCAAGTACCTCGACGGTCAGGGGCGGGTACTCGCCGGCGCGCTGTGCTGCAGCCAGGCCCTGATCGATGAGAAGTTCATGCCCGTTTTGCGCAGCGCCGGCATGACGCTCTCGCCCTTTAATGCCTGGGTGGTGCTCAAGGGCCTGGAGACCTTGGGTCTGCGCATGAAAGCGCAAAGCGCCCAGGCTCTTGGCCTGGCCCATTGGCTGGCGCAGCAGCCTCAAATTGCGCGCGTGCACTATCCGGGCCTGCCCGAGCATCCGCAGCACGAGTTGGCCATGCGCCAGCAAGGCGGCGTAGGCGGCGCGGTCATTTCATTTGACGTCGGTGGTGCCTCGCCCGACCAGGCGCGCAGCCGCGCGTTTGCGGTGCTCGATCATTTGCAGGTGCTGTCGCTCTCGACCAATCTGGGCGACACCAAGTCCCTGGTGGCCCACCCGGCCAGCACCTCGCACGGCAGGCTCAGTGAAGAGCAGCGCCAGGCCGCTGGCATCTCGCAGGGCCTGATCCGCATCGCGGTGGGGCTCGAGCATCTTGACGACATCCAGGCCGACCTTGACCGCGGTCTTGCCAGCCTGGCCTGAGGCCTTGAGATTTTTCTGCGGCCCTGGGCCAGCTGAACCCTTTCGCACCTTGCCATGACTGCACGCATCCGCACCCGTTTTGCGCCATCGCCCACCGGCTTTATTCATCTGGGCAACATTCGCTCGGCGCTGTACCCCTGGGCTTTTGCCAGAGCCAAGGGCGGTGACTTCATCTTGCGCATCGAAGACACCGACCTCGAGCGATCGACGCAGGCTGCGGTCGACGTCATCGTCGAGGGCATGAGCTGGCTTGGGCTCGACTATGACGAGGGCCCTTACTACCAGATGCAGCGCATGGACCGCTACAAACAGGTGCTCGGACAGATGCAGGCTGCCGGCCTGGTCTACCCCTGCTACATGAGCGTGGCCGAGCTCGACGCGCTGCGCGAGCGCCAGATGGCGGCCAAGCTCAAGCCGCGCTACGACGGCACCTGGCGGCCCGAGCTGGGCAAGACGCTGCCGCCGGTGCCCGAGGGCGTCAAGCCCGTGCTGCGTTTCAAGAACCCGCTGACTGGCGATGTGGTGTGGGACGACAAGGTCAAGGGCCCGATTGCGATCAGCAACGAAGAGCTGGACGACCTGGTGATTGCGCGACCCGACGGCACGCCGACCTACAACTTTTGCGTCGTGGTCGACGACATCGACATGGCGATCACGCACGTCATTCGCGGCGACGACCATGTGAACAACACGCCGCGCCAGATCAACATCTTTCGCGCCCTGGGCAAGGAGCCGCCGGTCTATGCCCACCTTCCCACCGTGCTCAACGAGCAGGGCGAGAAGATGAGCAAGCGAAACGGTGCCAAGCCGGTGACGCAATACGCCGAGGAAGGCTTCTTGCCCGAGGCCATGGTCAATTACCTGGCCCGCCTGGGCTGGAGCCATGGCGACGACGAGATTTTTAGCCGCACGCAGTTTGTGCAATGGTTCGATCTTGATCACCTGGGCAAGAGCGCGGCGCAGTTCGACGAAGCCAAGCTGCGCTGGGTCAATGCCCAGCACCTCAAAGCCATGCCCGACGAACGGCTGCTCGAGGCGGTGCTGCCGTTTTTGGCCAAGCGTGCGGTGCAGCTCGAGCCCCAGCGCGGGCAACAGGCCTGCGCCTTGTTCAAGGACCGCTGCAGCACCTTGCTGGAGCTGGCCGACTGGCTGGCCTTGCTGGCCCACGGCGGCCAGGCCAGCGAGCAGGACCGCTCGAGTCATGTGACGGCGGCGATTGCGCCGGCACTGGCCCAGTTGGCACAGGCGCTTGAGGCGTGCGAGTGGAGCCGTGCAGCCATTGCGGCGGCGATCAAGCAGGTGCTGGCCGATACGGGGCTCAAGATGCCGCAGTTGGCCATGCCGGTGCGCGTGCTGCTTTTGGGCACCCCCCAGACCCCTTCGCTCGATGCGGTGATTGAGCTGATGGACCGGCCGCTGGTGCTGCAGCGGCTCAAAAACTTGGCCATCTTGTGATGAGCGCCGGTTTTCAGTCTATAATTTGAGGCTCGACAGTTGCAGCCCGGGCGCGAGGAATCCAAACGGGGTGTGGCCAGAGGGGGTATAGCTCAGCTGGGAGAGCGCTTGCATGGCATGCAAGAGGTCAGCGGTTCGATCCCGCTTACCTCCACCAGTCGAAAGTCCAAAGGTTTTGACCCTATCGTCTAGAGGCCTAGGACATCACCCTTTCACGGTGAGTACCGGGGTTCGAATCCCCGTAGGGTCGCCAAGTTT
>CANHDQ010000234.1 GCA_947459405.1 Comamonadaceae bacterium | reverse complement strand
CGGCGGCAGCATCAGGCAACCGTGCACCCCCTGATCGACCGCATGGCGGGTCAGCGCGAGCGTCTCGGGCAGCGCGGCGCAACTGGTCGAGACCATGATGCGCTCGGCCGGCACGCCGCGCGCAATCATCATGGTCAGCGCCTCGCGCCGCTCGGCCATGGAAAAAGAAGGGCCCTCGCCGGTGGTGCCAAACAGCGTGACGCCGATGCAGCCGTTGGCCAGGCGCTCCTTGGCGTGGGCGGCAAATTTGTCGTGGTCGATGCGCAGCTGGGCATCGAGCGGGGTCAGCAAGGCCGGCCAGGCGCCCCGAAAGGCGTTGCGGTCGTTGAGATGAGAAGCGGTCACGGCAGCTCCGATGGGTCAGGATGAAAAAACCGAGGTCAGCGCCTCGCCGGCTGCAGCCGAACCGAGCACACGCCGGTCCTGACCGAGCACGCGCTGGTGGGCGCTGTCAATGTGATGGGCGAGCTTTTGCGCCACCTGCTGCGGGTCGCGCAGCTTGAAGGCCTCGATCAAATTGAGGTGCTCCTGCATGGCGGGCAACAAGACCTCGGCCGACAGCGTCGAGCGCTCGAGGTTGATCAACCGAACACGCAGGCTGTTGATGCGGTAGGTCTGCGAGATCAATTCATTGCCCAGCGTGTCGATCATCAGGTCGTGCAAACCCCAGTCGACCGAGGTGGCATCGGTGAGCAGTTCGTCGTCGATCGGCCCGCTGCGCGCACGCGCGACGATGTCCAGATGGGCGCGTTCGATGGCCTCAAGCTCGGCGTGACTGACCACCTGCACAAAACGCAGCGCCGCCTCGCGCTCGAGCAGGCCGCGCAGCGCAAAGGCGTTGTGGATGAGCTTCAAATCGACGTGCGCGATCTGCAAACCGCGCTGGGGCACCGTGCGCAGCAGGCCCTCGGCCTCGAGCCGGGGAATCAGTTCGCGCACCGCACCGAGCGGCATGTCCAGCAATTGCATCAACTCGCGCTGAGAGACAAACTGCCCCGGCCGCACATTGGCCTGCAAAATCTGCTGACGAAAATTCTCGTAGGCGCGTGCGCGCAGGCTCAAGGGGGCGGCGGCGTTCGTGACCATGGCAGTGTCGAACTCAGTCGCTGGCCAGCACGCCCTTGCGCAGCAAGACGTTGGCATATTTGCGCAGGTCGCCGGTCTGCACGAGGGCGCGGGCCCGGGCGGCCTGGGCGTAAAAGGCAAAGCGCTCCAGGCTGACCAGGCCGTGGCCCTGGGCCTCAAGCAGGCCGCGAAACTCGGCCACCGGTGGCGGCACGGCCGACGCATCGCCCACCACCTGCATGCTCCAGGCGCAGGCGGCATCGAAGGTGTCCAGGGGCAGCACGGACAGCACCGCCTGCAGCACCTGGCCGCTGCCCTGGCCCGGCAAGCGGATCAGGGACACCCCGGCCTCGCGGGCCACCCGCGCAGCCGGGAAGTTGGCGTCGACCACCGCGATGTCATCGCCGTGGCCCATGCTGGCCAGCGCAAAGAGCAATTCGGGCGTCAACAGAGGCGAGATGTTCTTGAGCATGACTGGCTGACATGTTAGTTTTTCCAGCCAGCCCTCCACCTGGGAGTTACCCAGGTGTCTTAACGGTCAGATTCGGTGTTTAAATCCATTGAACGACTGACATGTCAGACTGTCTTCCATGCCCTCCACCCTGCCCACAGCCCCATCTGCCGAGCCTGCGCCGCTGTTCAAGCCCTGCACCGATGGGATGCGCCTGGGCCTAGGCGGCGCGCCCCTGGGCAACTTGTTCGAAGCGGTCACGCAGGAAGAGGCGGGCGAGCTGATGGAGGCGGCTTGGGCCGACGGCTGCCGCAGCTTTGACACGGCGCCGCACTATGGCCATGGCTTGTCGGAGCGGCGCATGGGCCTGTCGCTGTGGCAGCGACCGCGGGCCGAGCTGAGCCTGTCGAGCAAGGTCGGCCGTCTGCTGTTGCCGCAGGCCCAAGCTGCACGCGCGCAGCACGGCTATGTCGAGATCGCGCCCTTTGTGCAGCGCTGGGACCTGTCAGCCACAGGCATGCGCCGCAGCGTCGAAGACAGCTTGCAGCGCCTGGGGCTGGCTCGGCTCGATGCGGTGTTCGTGCACGACATCGATGCCCAGACCCACGGCGCCGATGCGCCCGGGGTGCTGAGCCTGGTGCTTGAACAAAGCCTGCCGGCCCTGCGCCAATTGCAAGCTGAAGGCCTGGTGGGCGGCATCGGTCTGGGCGTCAACGACCACGAGGTGGTGGGGCAAGTGCTGGCCCATGCCGACCTCGACTGCCTGCTGCTGGCCGGCCGCTACAGCCTGCTCGATCAGTCGGCTCTGCCGCGTCTGCTGCCCGAACTGCAGCGCCGCGGCGTGGCACTGGCCCTCGGCGGCGTCTTCAATTCGGGCATCCTGGCCAAGCGCGTCGACGCGCGCGAGCAGCCGACCTTCAACTACGCCGCAGCCCAGCCCCAATGGCTGAACAAGGCGCTGCGCATCCAGGCGGTGTGCGACCGGCACCAGGTCCCAATCGCCGCTGCAGCCTTGCAGTTTGCGCTGTCCCACCCTGCCGCGCAGATCGTGCTGCTCGGCGCGCGCAAGCCGTCCGAATGGCAGCAGGCACGGGCCAACGCCCGCCGGGCCATCGATCCGGCGCTGTGGCACGAGCTCAAGCAAGAAGGGTTGCTGCCGCACGACGCGCCCACGCCATGAACATCGACGCGCACTTTCACGCCTGGCACATCGCGCGCGGCGACTATGGCTGGCTCACGCCGGCCCTGGCGCCCATCTACCGCGACGTGGAAGTGGCCGATTGGTGGCAGCAGGCAAAGGCCCAGGCCATCAGCGGTGGCGTGCTGGTCCAGGCCGCGCCGACCGCTGCAGAAACCGCCTTCTTGCTGCAACTGGCCGACCAGCACCCACAGCAGGTGCTGGGCGTGGTCGGCTGGGTAGACCTGCAGGCGGCCGATGCAGCCAAACAGGTGCGAACGCTGTCCGCCCACCCCCGGCTCAAGGGCCTGCGTCCCATGTTGCAAGACCTGGCGCAGACCGACTGGATCTTGCAGGAACCTGCGCAAGAGGGCCTGTCGGCGATGGCCGACTGCGGCCTGGTCTTCGACGCCCTGATCGAGCCGCGGCACCTGGCGGTGATCGCCGAGCTGGCGCAGCGCCATCCCACCTTGCCCCTGGTGATCGACCATGGGGCCAAGCCCCGGATGCAAGCGCCCACCGCAGGCCAGGCGCTGCAGCAGCGGCAACAGTGGCAAGAGTGGCAGATCGGCCTGCAGACGCTGGCCCAGCAAACCCGCAGCGCCCCACTGATGTGCAAGCTGTCGGGCCTGTGGACCGAGGCGCCGGCCGGCGAGCCTTGCGAACACGTGCGGCCCTGGGCGCAGGCGCTGATCGAGATCTGGGGCGCCGAGCGGCTGATTTGGGGCAGCGACTGGCCCGTGCTCGAGCTAGCTGGCAGCTACGCCCAGTGGCACGACTGGAGTGTGGACCTGCTCGCACCCCTGAGCCCCGCGCAGCGCGAGGCGGTGCTCGGTGGCAACGCCCGGCGCCTGTACCGGCTGTGAGTCGCGAGTTGACCCGCTAAAATCACGACTTCTCCCAAGGAGCGTTGCAGCCCGTCCCGCAGGACCGGCCAGGCTTGGGAACGGGTCCCGCCGGGGCCCCGCTGGCAACGACGCTCACCTTTTGACCTCAAGGTGAGCCATGTCCCAGACCCCACCCCTCACGCCGCCGCCCATGCGCCTGTCCGGCCTCGAGCCGATTGCAGTGGGCCAGGGCAGCTTGTTCATCAACATTGGCGAGCGCACCAACGTCACCGGCTCCAAAGCCTTTGCACGCCTGATCCTCAATGGCGACTATGAGCAGGCGCTGGCCGTGGCACGCCAGCAGGTCGAAAGCGGCGCGCAGATCATCGACATCAACATGGACGAGGCCATGCTCGACAGCCAGGCGGCCATGGTG
>CANHDQ010000233.1 GCA_947459405.1 Comamonadaceae bacterium | reverse complement strand
TCCGCGGCAAGAAAGAGCGTATTGGCCGGATCGTGCAGATGCACGCCAACAACCGCGAGGAAGTGAGCGAGATCCGCGCCGGTGACATTGCCGCCTGCGTGGGCCTGAAGGATGTGACGACGGGCGAAACCCTGTGTGATCCTGCGGCCATCGTGCTGCTCGAGCGGATGGTGTTCCCGGAGCCGGTGATCACCCAGGCGGTGGAGCCCAAGACCAAGGCCGACCAGGAGAAGATGGGCATTGCCCTGCAGCGCTTGGCCTCTGAAGACCCGTCCTTTCGCGTCAAGACCGACGAAGAGTCCGGCCAGACCATCATCTCCGGCATGGGCGAGCTGCACCTGGAGATCATTGTTGACCGCATGAAGCGCGAGTTTGGCGTCGAGGCCAACGTCGGCAAACCTCAGGTGGCTTACCGCGAAACGATCCGCAGGACTGTGGAAGATGCCGAAGGCAAGTTCGTTCGCCAGTCGGGCGGCAAGGGCCAGTACGGTCACGTGGTGCTCAAGATCGAGCCCAACGAGGCCGGCAAGGGCATTGAATTTGTCGATGCCATCAAGGGCGGTGTGGTGCCCCGCGAATTCATCCCGGCGGTGGAAAAAGGCATCACCGAGGCGGTGACCTCCGGTGTGTTGGCCGGCTATCCCGTGGTGGATGTCAAGGTCACCTTGCATTTCGGCTCCTACCACGATGTGGACTCCAACGAACTGGCCTTCAAGATGGCCGCGATCTTTGGATTCAAGGAAGGCTGCAAAAAAGCCAGCCCCGTCATCCTCGAGCCCATGATGGCCGTGGAAGTCGAGACGCCTGAGGACTATGCCGGTAACGTGATGGGCGACTTGTCGTCCCGCCGCGGCATGGTCCAGGGCATGGAAGACATGGTCGGTGGCGGCAAGGCCATCAAGGCCGAAGTGCCCCTGTCCGAAATGTTCGGCTACTCCACCACCCTGCGCTCGATGTCTCAGGGCCGCGCCACCTACACGATGGAGTTCAAGCATTACTCGGAGGCCCCGCGTAATGTGTCCGAAGCCATCATGGCGGCCAGGGCCAAGTAAGCGATCAGAATCCAGCGGTCTGCGATGCCGTGCCCCCCGTTGCCCGTGGCGGGGGAATCAGCAACAGCATGCAGACCTTAAACCTGTGACACGCGGCACGTTCTTTTTGGAGAAATGCAATGGCAAAAGAGAAATTCACGCGGACCAAACCGCACGTCAACGTGGGCACGATTGGCCACGTGGACCATGGCAAGACGACGCTGACGGCGGCCATCACGACCATCCTGGCCTCGAAGTTTGGCGGTGAGGCCAAGGCCTACGACCAGATCGATGCAGCGCCCGAAGAAAAGGCCCGCGGCATCACGATCAACACGGCGCACGTGGAGTACGAGACGGCCAACCGCCACTACGCCCACGTTGACTGCCCTGGCCACGCCGACTATGTGAAGAACATGATCACCGGCGCTGCTCAGATGGACGGCGCGATCTTGGTGGTGTCTGCCGCTGACGGCCCGATGCCCCAGACCCGCGAGCACATTTTGCTGGCCCGTCAGGTGGGCGTGCCCTACATCATCGTGTTCATGAACAAGTGCGACATGGTCGACGATGCCGAGCTGCTCGAGCTCGTCGAGATGGAAGTGCGCGAGCTGCTGAGCAAGTACGACTTCCCCGGTGATGACACCCCCATCGTCAAGGGTTCGGCCAAGCTGGCCATGGAAGGCGACAAGGGCGATCTGGGCGAAGGCGCGATCATGAAGCTGGCCGAGGCGCTCGACAGCTACATCCCCACGCCCGAGCGTGCGATTGACGGCACCTTCCTGATGCCTGTGGAAGACGTGTTCTCGATTTCTGGCCGTGGCACTGTGGTGACCGGCCGTATCGAGCGTGGCGTGGTCAAGGTTGGCGAAGAGATCGAGATCGTGGGTATCTCGGACACGCAAAAGACGACCTGCACGGGCGTGGAGATGTTCAGGAAGCTGCTGGACCAAGGTCAGGCGGGCGACAACGTGGGTATTTTGCTGCGCGGCACCAAGCGCGAGGAAGTGCAGCGCGGCCAGGTGCTGTGCAAGCCCGGCTCGATCAAGCCGCACACGCACTTTACCGGCGAGATCTACGTGCTCTCCAAGGAAGAGGGCGGCCGTCACACGCCGTTCTTCAACAACTACCGTCCGCAGTTTTACTTCCGCACGACGGACGTGACCGGCGCCATCGAACTGCCCGAGGGCAAGGAGATGGTGATGCCTGGTGACAACGTGTCGATCACGGTCAAGCTGATTGCGCCGATCGCGATGGAAGAGGGTCTGCGCTTTGCGATCCGCGAAGGCGGTCGCACCGTCGGCGCCGGCGTCGTGGCCAAGATCCACGCTTGATTCCCCGTCTCAATTCACCAGGAATCAACCATGGCCAACAAGCAAAAAATCCGCATCCGCCTCAAGGCGTTTGATTACAAGCTGATCGACCAGTCGGCTGCCGAGATCGTCGATACCGCCAAGCGCACCGGCGCCATCGTCAAGGGCCCTGTGCCCCTGCCCACGCGCATGAAGCGCTTTGACATTCTGCGCTCGCCCCACGTCAACAAGACCAGCCGCGACCAGCTCGAGATCCGCACGCACCAGCGCCTGATGGACATCGTTGAGCCCACTGACAAGACGGTCGATGCCCTGATGAAGCTCGACCTGCCCGCTGGCGTGGACGTGGAAATCAAGCTGCAGTAAGTCGCAGCTGCCTCTGCGGCTCATCCGGCCGGGCCCGTAGGTCCTGCCGGCGAGCCCCAGGGGCTGACCGGATGAGGGGCATGTTTGGCCAGGCGCTTGCGTTGGGCCGAGCTATGACCTATACTCGAGAACTTTTCCGCCTAAAGCGGTCAAGATGGATCAACCCTCTTTCGCAATTTCAAACGCAGAAGCCAATTGAAGCGGCTGCGGCGAAAGCAACGGAGTAACAACATGAGTCTGAGCAAGTCCCTGGGCTTGCTGGGCCGCAAGGTGGGCATGATGCGCCTGTTCACCGATGATGGGGACGCTGTTCCTGTCACGGTGGTGGATGTGTCAAACAACCGTGTGACCCAGGTCAAAACCCAAGCCACTGACGGCTACGATGCGTTGCAAGTGACCTTTGGTGCGCGCAAAGCCTCTCGCGTGAGCAAGCCGCAGGCCGGACATCTGGCCAAAGCCGGCGTGCAGTCTGGCGAAATCCTCAAAGAGTTTCGGGTCAGTCCTGATCTGGCAGGCAAGTACGCTGCGGGTGCGGTGTTGCCGGCTGCTGAAGTGTTTGCCGTGGGCCAGCAGGTCGACGTGCAGGGCACCTCGATCGGCAAGGGCTACGCCGGCACGATCAAGCGTCACAACATGGGCTCGCAGCGTGCCTCGCACGGTAACAGCCGGTCGCACAACGTTCCTGGCTCCATCGGTATGGCGCAGGACCCCGGCCGCGTGTTTCCTGGCAAGCGCATGACGGGCCACATGGGCGATGTCACTGTCACCATTCAGAATCTGGATATCGTGCGCATTGACGAAGCCCGTCAACTGCTCATGATCAAGGGCGCCATTCCTGGCGCCAAGGGCGGCTTCGTGGCCGTCCGTCCGGCCGTCAAGGCCGTTGCAGCGAAAGGAGCGAACTGATGCAGGTCGATCTCCTCAACGAACAAGGGCTGGCAGCGTCCAAGGTGGACGTGCCCGATACCGTGTTCGGCCGTGAATACAACGAGTCGCTGGTGCACCAGGTGGTGGTGGCTTTCCAAGCCAATGCCCGCCAGGGAACCCGGGCCCAGAAAGACCGCGAACAGGTCAAGCACTCGACGAAGAAGCCCTTCCGCCAAAAAGGCACGGGTCGCGCTCGCGCGGGCATGACCTCCTCCCCGCTGTGGCGCGGAGGCGGGCGCATTTTCCCGAACATGCCCGACGAGAACTTCACCCAGAAAATCAACAAGAAGATGTACCGCGCCGGCATGGCCTCCATCTTCTCGCAACT
>CANHDQ010000232.1 GCA_947459405.1 Comamonadaceae bacterium | reverse complement strand
ACAGCCCGGCGCTCGAAGGCATGAACCGGGTTGAGTTTCACTACAACGTCAGCGACAAGTTCGGCTACCTTCTGCGTCTGCTGCACAAGATACTCGAGCGTGAGCTGCGGGTGGTCGTGACCTGCCCGAGCGCGCAATTGGCCGCATTGGATCAGCGGCTGTGGGCCGAGCCCGCCCACGGCTTCGTGCCCCATTGCCAGATCGGCGCGACGGCGGCCACCCTCGAGGCCTCGCCGATTTGGCTGGCGCCGGCACTGCCGCTGCACGCCAACTGCCAGGTCCTGCTCAATTGGGGTGCCGATCCGCCCGAACAACTCGGCAAGGTTGAGCGCTTGCTCGAATTGGTGGGGAGCGACCCAGACGATGCCCAGGCTGGCCGTCAGCGTTGGCGCCACTACCAGGCCCGCGGTTTCCAGATCCAGCCCTACGACCGCAAAGGGCGCGATTAACCCGTCGCCTTTAGGCCCGACCTTCACGCTCAAGCGGGTGTCAAGAGGGGCAGCCCTTGAGCATCGACATCATTCAACGCTTGTTTTTTACATTTCTCATGGTTGGTGGCTTGCGATTTGATGGCTGCATTTCTCATCCTGGGCAGTTTTTGAGCTATCGTTCCAGGGTTGAGAAAATTCAAGCAGGCCTCAACCCTCTGTACCTTTCTTTTTTTGGGAGTGTTTATGAAGATGAAGTTCAAGCTCAGCGCCCTGGCGGCACTGGTGGGCGTGTCGGCTGTGGCTGTGGCCCAAGACATCCAGGTCGTCCGTATCGGCCACGTGGCCCCTGTTTCTGGCGCGCAGGCCCACTACGGCAGGGACAATGAAAACGGCGTGCGCATGGCCATTGAGGACCTCAATGGGCAGAACATCGTCATCGGTGGCAAGCGCATCCGCTTCGAGATCGTCGCCGAGGACGACGCGGCCGATCCCAAGCAGGGCACTGCCGCCGCGCAGAAGCTGTGCGACTCTCGCGTTGCTGGCGTGGTCGGTCACCTCAACTCGGGCACCACCATTCCTGCCTCCAGGATCTACAACGACTGCGGCATTCCGCACGTCACGGGCGCGGCCACCAATCCCAACCTGACCCGCCCGGCTTACAAGACCACCTATCGCATCATTGCCAACGACAACGCCCTGGGCGCTGGCCTGGCCAACTATGCGGCCGACGTACTCAAGCTCAGGCGCGTGGCCATCATCGACGACCGCACGGCGTACGGCCAGGGCGTGGCCGAGGTGTTCAAGCGCACCGCGTTGGCCAAGGGCATGCAGGTGATCGACGAGCAGTTCACCACTGACAAGGCCACCGACTTTATGTCCATCCTGACCGCCATCAAGGCCAAGAATCCGGACGCCGTGTTCTTCGGCGGGATGGATCCGCAGGCCGGTCCAATGCTGCGGCAGATGGAGCAGCTGGGCATGGGCAATGTGCGCTACTTCGGCGGTGACGGCATCTGCACGGCCGAGATCGCCAAGCTGGCGGCTGGCGCCAAGACGCTCAACAACGTGGTGTGCGCCGAAGGCGGCGCCTCGCTGGCCAAGATGCCGGGCGGCGAAGCCTGGAAGAAGCGCTATGACGCCAAGTACCCTGGCCAGTTCCAGGTCTACAGCCCCTACACCTACGACGCAGCCTTCGTCTTGGTCGATGCCATGAAGCGTGCCAACTCGGTCGACCCCAAGGTCTATACCGATCACTTGCCCAGGACCAACTTCCGGGGCGTGACCAGCGTGATCTCCTTCGAGCCCAACGGTGAGCTCAGGAACCCGGCCTTCACGCTTTACACCTACAAGGACGGCAAGAAGGTGCCGCTGTAATCGCAGCAGCGCCTTAATTCAAAAAGCCACCCCGCGGGGTGGCTTTTTTTCGGTCTGATCCTACTGATTCTTCGCGACTTGCTCCTGGGCCCGGCCACGGCCCGGTTATTGCACGCCTATTGATCGGCTGTTGCTCGGCTATTGCTCGGCTATTGGACGTAGACGCCGCCGTCGACGATCAGGGTTTCGCCATTGACAAACCCTGAGGCCGGGCCGAGCAGAAACAGCATCGGGCCGACCATGTCGATGGGCTGGGCCATGCGTTTCATCGGCACCCGCTTGGCATACACCTCCTGGCTGATGCCCTCAAAGATCTGTTCGCGGCCGGTGCCGCCGAGCAAGAAGGCGGTGTCGGTCAGCCCCGGTGCGAGCGCATTGACGCGCACAGTCGGTGCATTTTCCCGGGCCATGGCCTTGACCAACGCCACGATGCCTGCCTTGGCCGCACCGTAGTGGCCGTAGCGCTTGACGACGTCGCTGGCCAGGGTCGAGGCCACACACACCAACGAGGCACCGCCCCCACGCGCGCGCAGCAGAGGCAGTGCTGCCTTGGCGCAAAGGTAGTGGTTGCGCAGATTGCCTGCAATGACCTCGTCAAAGACCTCGACCGGCAAGTCCTTGAGGGCTTCAAAACCCTTGAAGAAGCCGGCCAGGTTGACAAAGCCATCGAGCGCCGGCCAGCGCGAGGCCAGCTCCCCGAAGGCGCGCTCGACGCTGTCGGTGCGGCTGCCATCGACCTCCAGCGTCCAGACCCCATCGGGCGGGCTGTGCTGGGCCAGCGAGGCCTTAAGGTCGAGCACCGCCACCTCGACGCCGGTTTGCACCAGCGCCTGCACCAGTGCCCGGCCCATGCCGCCGCAGCCCCCGACGACGGCCACCCGGGCGCCGGCCGCCGGGCCAAGCCGGGCGGGATCGAAAGGCGCCGCGCTCATGCGCGGGCCTGCGCGCCGGGACAGCCGAGCCGCATCCTCATTTGAGCACCGGCGAGACAGGGCGCCAGATGCCGTTGCGCAGCTGGTCGACCGTGATCAGCTCGGGATCAAAGTGGTTGTTCTTGAAGCTCGCCGCACCCAGGAACACCGGGTGATTGGAGGTTGTCGACTGCAAGGCTCGGGTCATGGAATCGGCGGTCAAGTTACGACCGGCCGCCTGCAAGCCCCGCACGAACCAGTCGGCATAGGCATAGGCGAGGTAGGCGTTCTCGTCGGGCTCAAGGTTAAAGCGCTTCTTGAACGAATCGGCCCAGGCCTTGTCTGCAGCCGCTGCATTGTTGGGGTCCAGGATCTTCCAGGTGCCCACGCCGTACAGGCCCTCGACCGCGTCCTTGCCCAGCTTGGCCACGATCATGGTGCGGCCCGGGTTGCCCGTGAGGACGGCCACGTTGTTCCAGCCTATCTTGCGGATCTCGGTCATCATGCCCACCGTCTCTCGGGTGATCGTGGCCATGACGATCAGGTCGACGCCGGCCGCTCTCATCTTGGCGACTTGGCTCGAAAAGTCGATCTCGCCGGGCTTGTAAGATGCCTCGGCTGCGAGGTCCATCTTCCGGGCAGCCATTGCGCTCTTGACGCCGCGGCCGATCAGGTCACCAAAAGGGCCCTCCATGTAAACCCAGCCGACCTTTTTGAAGTTCGGATTCTGGTCGAGCAGCCAGGTCAGGCCCGTGTGGGTGGTGGTGTGGTAGTCCGGAACCGTGGTGAACAGGCGCGGGCTTTTGCCCGAGATTTGCTGCAGCACGGCCGAGGCTGCCCAGGGTGCAAAGTAAATCACGCCCTCGTCGACGGCACGCTTGACCACGGCTGCATTGGTGCCCGAGCCGAAGGGATTGACGATGGCAAAGACATCGTCCTTGCGGATGAGTTTGTCAACCGAGCGCACCGCTTGCTGGGGCTGGCTGGCATTGTCTTCGACGATGAAACGGATGCGCCGGCCGTGGATGCCGCCGGCTTCGTTGACCTCGTCAAAACGCATTTGCGTGCCATTGCGCAGCTGCGGCATGCCTGCCGCAACCGGGCCGGAGAGGTCCATGTGCGTGCCGATCACGATCTCTTTGTCGCTCACGCCACCGGCCTGTGCGCTCAAGGGCAGCGCTGCTGCGCTTAGGGTGACGATGGCTGAGGCCAGCCAGTGTCGTTTGCTTGGGGTCATGACAGTCTCCTCTT
>CANHDQ010000231.1 GCA_947459405.1 Comamonadaceae bacterium | reverse complement strand
TTCGAAAACTTCATCCAGACCGATGCGGCCATCAACCCGGGCAATTCCGGCGGCGCGCTGGTCGACACCCAGGGGCACTTGCTGGGCATCAACACGGCCATTTACTCGCGCTCGGGCGGCTCGATGGGCATCGGCTTTGCGATTCCGGTCTCGAGTGCGCGTCAGGTGCTCGATGCCATCGTGCGCGACGGCCAGGTCACGCGCGGCTGGATCGGGGTTGAACCTCAGGAACTCAACGCCGAGCTGGCCCAGGCCTTCGATGTGCAAGTGCAGGCCGGCGTGATCATCACGGGTGTGCTGCAAAACGGCCCGGCCGCACAAGCCGGACTGCGGCCCGGTGACGTGATCACCCAGGTGGCGGGTCGCCCGGTGGGCAATGTCTCGCAATTGCTTGGCGCTGTGGCGGCCCTCAAGCCGGGCGAGCCGGCCAGCGTGACGATCTCACGACGCGACCGACGCAGCGACCTGACCGTGGTGCCCGGCAAACGCCCGAGCCCCAAACTGCCGCGCTAGGCGGCGCAAGACCTTAGGGCTTGGCCTGACCGTCCGGTGCTTGATCGCCCGCCGCTGGGGCGGCATCGGTGCCTGACGGCGCTGCCGGCTCGGCTTCCTTCGCCCGGGTGTGCTTGACAAACACCTGGGCCGCAATGATGCCCACCTCGTAGAGTGCGCCCACCACGCCCAGCAGCATCAGCATGGAGCCGGCATCGGGAGGGGTGACCATGGCGGTTACGACGGCCGCGCCAACCCAAAAGTAGCCGCGCCACTCGCGCAGCTGGGTGGTCGTGACCAGGCCCATGCGCACCAGCACAATGACCGCCACCGGCACCTCAAAAGCCAGGCCGAAAGCCAGGAACATGCCGATGACGAAGTTCAGGTAGGCCTCGATGTCAGGCGCGGCGGTGATCGACTTGGGCGCAAAGCTCTGGATGAAGGTAAAGACCTGGCCGAAGACGAAGTAGTAGCAAAAGGCCACGCCCACAAAAAAGAGCAGGGTGCTGGAGACGACCAGGGGCATGACCAGGCGTTTTTCGTGCGAATACAAGCCAGGGGCCACAAAGGCCCAGACCTGGTAGAGCACGATGGGCAGGGCCAGCATGAAGGCGGCCATGAAGAGGATCTTGATCGGCACGATAAACGGCGAGATCACGCTGGTGGCGATCAAGGTGGCACCGGCTGGCAAGGTGGAGACCAGGGGGGCAGCGAGCAAGTCGTACAAGGCGCTGGGGCCCGGATACAAGGCCAACGCTGCGGCCATGACCCCAATGGCCAAAATCGCCTTGATCAACCGGTCGCGCAGCTCCATCAGGTGCTGCACGAAGGGCTGCTCGGTGCCGGCGAGCTCGTCGGGCTTTTCAGGTGAACTCATGAGGTCGGATCTAAAGCCTGTGCCAGGCGGTCAGCCACCACTGGAGTGGCGGGGGCGAAAACGCGCGACGCGGGCCGCACCAGACAGGGCCCGGGTGCGCACGCCCGCTCGCGCCTTGTACCACTGGGGCATGGCACCTTGCTTGACGCGCCACTTCTTGCCGGGGTGCTTGTATTCGGGGAAAACCACCATGGGCGGCACCTCAACCGGGGTGGCCGCCTGCTCGAGCTCGGCCGTGGCCTGACTCCAGGACTGCTCGAATTCGGTGGCGCTGGTCTGCACTGACTGCTCGACATCGCGGGCCGCCGTCTCCATGGTGTCCTTCATTTTCTTGAGCTCATCGAGCTCCATGGTGCGGTTGACCTCGTTCTTCACGTCGGCCACGTAGCGCCGTGCCTTGCCCAGCAGCGCGCCCACCGTGCGGGCCACGCCGGGCAGCTTTTCGGGTCCGATGACGATCAGCGCAATCGCGCCGATCAGGGCCATCTTGGAAACACCCAGCTCAATCATGGGGGATAGGCAGCAAGCAGCCGCGCCTGAAACAGGCGCGCAGCCACGGCTCAGGACTTCGGACGGGCCTGCACGTCGATGGTGTTCTTGTCATCGACGGTGGCGGCAGCCTGATTGGCCACCTGATTGGCCACTTGGGCAGCCGGCTTGGCCGGATCTTCAGCCGCGGGCGCGGCGCCGCCGTCCTTCATGCCGTCCTTGAAACCCTTGACCGCGCCGCCTAGGTCGGAGCCCAAATTCTTGAGCTTCTTGGTCCCGAACACCATGACGACGATGAGCAGCACAATCAGCCAGTGCCAGATAGAAAACGAACCCATGCTTGACTCCTGCAATGTTGCCGGTGGCTCCGGCATCGAATCGACTCATTCTATCGGCCTTGCAGCCAAGTATCGGGGTCAAAACCCTAAACCCCAGAAACTGCGGCAGCCCAAGGCCTCAAGCCGCGTGCGAGCTCAGCCGCGCGTCCAGGGCCTGGGCCCGCCCATGACATGCCAGTGCAGGTGGTGCACTTCCTGGCCACCCTGCGCGCCGGTGTTGGTCAGGATGCGAAAGCCGCCCTCGGGGTAGGGGCTGCAACCCTGCTCCAGCGCCAGCCGGGGCGCCAGCACCATCATGCGCCCGAGCAAGGCCTGGTGCTCGGGCCCGACCTGGGCCATGGAGGCAATATGGGCACGCGGAATAATGAGAAAGTGCACCGGCGCCCAGGGGTTGATGTCGTGGAAGGCGTAGATCTCGTCGTCCTCGTAGACCTTGCGGCTGGGAATCAGGCCAGCAGCGATCTTGCAAAAAATACAGTTGTCAGGCGCAGCGCTCATATGGGGCTCGTGGGTTGACTGGGCGGGAAGTCGGCGGGCAGGCGGCTGTCTTTGAAGCGCAGCCAGCCCTTGAGGCAGCGGTAGAGGTACCAGATCAACACCGCCAGGTAGGCCAGCCAGCCAGGCAGGAAAAACAGCAACCACAGGGGGGCCGACAGCAGCAACCACAGAACGGTCCACCAGAACGTGCTGATCATGTAGCGGTGGTGGGCCTGGTACATCGCGTCGGTCTCGTCGCCGCGCCGGATGTAGTTGATGATGAGCGCGACCACGGCCATCGTGCCGCCCGAAAACCATGCCAGCGTGTGCAGACCGTAGAGCACATGCATCAGCACGCGGTCGCCCGAACTTTTGCCGACGACAGCCGGCATCGCTGGAGGGGTAGGCAAGGTCATGGTAGGGCCGCCGTGAAGGGTGGACTATTGTCCGTCGGCCTCGCGAGCCTGCGCTTTGCGCAGGGCTTTTTCCTCCAGCCCGCTCAGGCCGACCCGCCGCTCAAGCTCGGCAACGACATCGGCTGCGCTCAGGTCGTAGTGAGCCAGCGCCACCATGCAGTGAAACCACAGGTCGGCCACCTCAGAGACAAGGCGCTCTTGCAGCGCAGCGGTGGTCCCGCGCTCGAGGTCCTTGGCGGCCATGACGGCCTCGGTGGCTTCCTCGCCGATCTTCTTGAGAAAGGCGTCCGGGCCCTTGGCAAACAAGCGCGAGACGTAGCTGGTCTCCGGGTTGCCACCGTTGGCCAGCTTGCGCGCTTCAAGCACAGCCGAAAGGCGAGCCAGGCTGTCGTGAGTGGTCATGGTCATGTGCGGTAAATCTGTTCGGGGTCTTTGACGACGGGCTCGACCGCGAGCCACTGCCCGCCCTCGAGACGCTGGAAAAAACAGCTGTGGCGGCCCGTGTGGCAGGCAATGCCAGGATCGTGCCCGGTCTGGGTGACCTGCAGCAAGACCACATCGTTGTCGCAGTCCAGGCGGATCTGGTGAACAGTCTGCACATGCCCCGACTCTTCGCCCTTGAACCACAGCTTGCCGCGCGAGCGGCTGAAGTAGACGGCCCGGCCAAGCTCGGCCGTCTTGGCCAGGGCCTCGCGGTTCATCCAGGCGAACATCAGCACATCGCCGGAGCCGGCTTCCTGGGCGATGACCGGCACCAGGCCTTGGGCGTCCCACTTAATTTGGTCGAGCCAGTTCATAGGGGAGTGATCTTAAGGCACTGGTTTGTTGGCGCTCTGCCTGAGCGAGGGGTTAGGCGGCGCTGCGCGAGACCAGCGGAAAGCTCTTCATCCCCG
>CANHDQ010000230.1 GCA_947459405.1 Comamonadaceae bacterium | reverse complement strand
TCTGGAACCCCAAGATGGCCCCCTTTATCTTTGGCCATCGCAACCGCATCCACATCATCAACCTGGAAAAATCGCTGCCGATGTTCCAGGAGGCGTGCAAGTTTGCGCGCCAACTCGCTGCCAACCGGGGTACCATTTTGATGGTGGGCACCAAGCGTCAAGCCCGCGAGATCCTGGCCACCGAGGCGCGCCGCGCTGGCGTGCCCTTTGTGGACCAGCGCTGGCTCGGCGGCATGCTGACGAACTTCAAGACCGTAAAGAGCTCCATCAAGCGCCTCAAGGAAATGAAGGCCCAGCAGGAAGCGGGTCTGGAGGCCGTGAGCAAGAAAGAGCAGCTCAATTTCACCCGTGAAATCGAAAAGCTCGAGAAGGACATCGGTGGAATCCAAGACATGGCCAGCTTGCCTGATGCCATCTTCGTGATCGATGTGGGCTTTCACAAGATCGCCGTGGCCGAGGCGCAAAAGCTCGGCATCCCGCTGATCGGCGTGGTCGATTCGAACCACACGCCCGAAGGGATCGATTACGTCATCCCCGGCAACGACGACTCGGCCAAGGCCGTTGCGCTGTACGCCCGTGGCATTGCCGATGCGATCCTGGAAGGTCGGGCCAATGCAGTCAACGAGATCGTCAAGAGCGCCGAGGGCTCCGATGAGTTTGTTGAAGTCGAGAACGCGGCTTGAAGCCTGGCCGCCAGCACAGAACCAAGGGGCTCATGTAGCCCCTTTTTTACAACGCTCTGAGTCCCTGCCGTAAGGGCAGGGCTGCGTCCGTTTTTTAAAGCTACAGGAGAACTGAAGATGGCAATCACCGCAAGCATGGTCGCTGAACTGCGCGCCAAGACCGATGCACCCATGATGGAGTGCAAAAAGGCACTGACCGAGGCCAATGGCGACATGGCCAAGGCCGAAGAACTGCTGCGCGTCAAACTTGGCAGTAAGGCCGGAAAGGCCGCTTCGCGCATCACCGCCGAGGGTGTGGTCGCGATTCACATGGAAGGTGGCGTTGGCGCTCTGGTGGAGGTCAACTGCGAAACCGATTTCGTGACCAAAAACGACAGCTTTTTGGCCCTGTCCAAGGCGGTGGCTGAAGGCGTGGTGCGCGCCAACCCCGCCGATGTGCAAGCCCTTGCGGGCCTGCCGTTTTCGCTCGACGGTTTTGGCCCCACCCTTGAAGACGTGCGCAAGGGCTTGATCGGCAAGATTGGCGAGAACATGTCGGTGCGGCGCTTCAAGCGTTTTGCTTCGGGCAGCAAACTCGCCGCCTACCTGCACGGCACCCGTATTGGCGTGGTGGTGGAATTCGAAGGCGACGAAGCCGCGGCCAAAGACGTGGCCATGCATGTGGCGGCCATGAAGCCGGTGTCACTGACCAGCGCCGATGTGCCGGCCGAACTCATCGAGCGCGAGCGCTCGGTGGCCACCGCCAAGGCCGCCGAGTCGGGCAAGCCGGCCGAGATCGCCGCCAAGATGATCGAGGGCTCGGTGCAGAAATACCTCAAGGAGGTGTCTTTGTTCAACCAGCCCTTCGTCAAGAACGACAAGCAAACGGTCGAGCAGATGCTCAAGGAAAAGGGCACGACGGTCAAGGCGTTTACCCTGTATGTGGTGGGCGAGGGCATCGAGAAGAAGGTCGACGACTTTGCTGCCGAGGTGGCGGCTCAGGTGGCAGCGGCCAAGGGCGCTTGAGGCGGCGGCTGCAGGCGCTAAACTTCGAGGATATTTCGCGGAACCTTCATGCCAGCCTACAAGCGCATCTTGCTCAAGCTCTCTGGTGAGGCCCTGATGGGCGACGATGCGTTTGGCATCAACCGCGCCACCATCGTGCGCATGGTCGACGAGGTGGCAGAGGTGACCCGGCTGGGCATAGAAGTGGCGGTGGTCATTGGTGGCGGCAATATCTTTCGCGGCGTGGCCGGCGGCTCGGTCGGCATGGACCGGGCCACGGCCGACTACATGGGCATGCTGGCGACCGTGATGAATTCGCTGGCGCTGGCCGACACCATGGACAAGGCGGGTCTAACGGCCCGCGTCATGTCGGCCATTGCCATCGAGCAGGTGGTCGAGCCCTACGTTCGCCCCAAGGCCCTGCAGTACCTCGAAGAGGGCAAGGTGGTCATCTTTGCCGCGGGCACTGGCAATCCGTTTTTCACCACCGACACGGCAGCGGCCCTGCGTGGCGCTGAAATCGGTGCGCAAATCGTGCTCAAGGCCACCAAGGTCGACGGCGTGTACTCTGCTGACCCTAAAAAGGACCCTTCGGCCACCCGCTACGCATCAATCTCGTTTGACGAGGCAATGGGACGCAACCTTGAGGTGATGGACGCGACGGCTTTTGCCTTGTGCCGCGACCAGAAGTTGCCGGTCAAGGTGTTCTCCATCTTCAAAAGTGGCGCCCTCAAGCGCGTGGTGCTCGGGGAGGACGAGGGCACTTTGGTGCACGTCTGAACCCGCGTTTTGTCACTTCCTTTTTTTGGCCTACCGACCATGAGCATTCAGGACATCAAGAAGACCGCCGAGCAAAAAATGCAGCAGTCCATCGAGGCTTTCAAGAGCAGCCTGACCAAGGTGCGTACCGGCCGGGCCAATCCAGGTTTGCTCGACACGGTGCAGGTCGACTACTACGGCTCCATGCTGCCGATCAGCCAGGTGGCCAATGTGTCGCTTCTCGATGCGCGCACCATCGGCGTGGCGCCATGGGAAAAAGGCATGGGCGCGAAGATCGAGAAAGCCATACGCGACTCCGATCTGGGCCTGAACCCGGCGTCACAGGGCGACTTGATCCGGGTGCCGATGCCGCCCATGACCGAAGAGCGGCGCAAGGAGTTGACCAAGGTGGTCAGGGGTGAGGGCGAGCATGCCAAGATTGCGATTCGCAACTTGCGCCGCGATGCCAACGAGGGTGTCAAGAAGTTGGTCAAAGACAAGCAGGCCTCCGAGGACGAGGAGCGCCGTGCACAAGACGAGATCCAGAAGTTCACCGACCGCTGTATTGCGGAGGTCGACAAACTGGTGACGGCCAAAGAACAGGACATCATGGCGGTCTGACGACTGCCTCAAATCCCATGCTACGGCAGCGCATCATCACTGCCGTGATCATGCTGGCAGCGTTGTTGCCGGCACTTTTTTATCCCCAGCCCTGGCCTTTTGCCCTGCTGACTTTGCTGCTCATGGCCGCTGCCGCATGGGAGTGGGGTCGGCTCAATGCGTTGACGCCTTCCCTGTCGTGGGCGATGGCGCTGGGCTGCACGGCCGCCTGCGTAGGGGGCTGGTGGGCGGGCTGGCTCGAGCGCGATTTGCTGGTGCTGTGGGTCGCTGCGACGCTCGTGTGGGTGCTCGGGGGCGCCTTCTTGCTTGCCGGTGGGGTGCCGCGTTGGCAGGCTCTGGCCCGCTGGCTGCGCTGCCTGCTGGGCCTGTGGCTGCTCTGGCTGGCCTGGCTGGCCGTGGCCCAGGCCCGTGCGGTGGGTGTCAACTTTCTGCTTTCTGTTCTTACCCTGGTGTGGCTGGCCGATGTGGCGGCCTATTTTGCGGGCAAGGCCTGGGGCGGGCGTTGGGTCGCGCGCAAGCTCGCCCCCAGCATCAGCCCGGGCAAGAGCTGGGAGGGCGCCATAGGCGGTGCTGCGGCCGTGCTGGTGGTGGGTCTGCTGTGGTCCAGTCTGGAGGCACCGCTTGCGCTGTCGGCAGCGCCGAGCCTGCACGCTCAGGTGCGCGCCGGCCATGGCGTGGGGCTGCTGGTGGCTGCATTGCTGTTCTTGACGGCCATGAGTGTGGTCGGTGACCTCACCGAGTCACTGCTCAAGCGCAGTGCCGGCGTGAAGGATTCGAGTGCCTTGCTCCCGGGCCACGGTGGTGTGCTCGATCGCATCGATGCGCTGTTGCCAGTGCTGCCGCTGTCCATGATGCTGTGGAGCTTTTCGAGGTGACGGCCATGAAACAACAGATCACCATCTTGGGTTCAACCGGATCGATCGGCGTGAACACGCTCGACGTGGTGGCGCGGC
>CANHDQ010000229.1 GCA_947459405.1 Comamonadaceae bacterium | reverse complement strand
ATCAAGGAGGCGGTGGCCTTGGGCGACGGACGTGAAAAAGTCTGCGTGATGATCAACATCGATTTCGACGCCGTGGGCAATTGGGCCGAGCGGCGCAACCTGCCTTATGCAGGCTACACCGACCTGGCGGGCAAGGCCGAGGTCTACGAGATGATCCGCGGCTGCGTGGAGCAGGTCAATGCAGACCTGGCCGCCGACAAACTGCTGGCGGGCTCGCAGATCAGCCGGTTTTTGGTGCTGCACAAGGAACTCGACGCCGACGACGGGGAGCTGACCCGCACCAACAAGGTCCGCCGGGGATTCATCGGCGAGAAATACCAGCCCCTGGTCGACGCGCTGTATGCGAACCTGCAAGAGCAATACATCGAGACCGTCGTCAAGTTCGAAGACGGCCGCACGGGCAAAGTCAGCGCCACGCTCAAGCTCGGCGATGCCAAGACTTTCGCCGCCGTACAGGCGGCGGCCTGAACCCGTCGCACCGAGCGCACATCATGACCCAGAAAAAGATCGGCGACGTCATCTTGGACGTCAAGAACATCTCCCTGAGCTTTGGCGGCGTCAAGGCGCTGACCGACATCTCGTTTGACGTCAAGGAACACGAGATTCGCGCCATCATTGGCCCCAACGGCGCGGGCAAGAGCTCGATGCTCAATTGCATCAATGGCGTCTACAAGCCCCAGGAAGGCTCGATCACCTTCCGCGGCCAGACCTTTCGCCACATGAACAGCCACCAAGTGGCGCTCATGGGCGTGGCCCGCACCTTTCAGAATCTGGCGCTTTTCAAGGGCATGAGTGTGCTCGACAACATCATGTCGGGCCGCAACCTCAAGATCAAGAGCAATTTGCTGCTGCAAGCCCTGCGCATCGGTCCGGCCCAACGCGAAGAGTTTGCCCACCGCGAATTTGTCGAACACATCATCGACTTCCTCGAAATCCAGCCCTTTCGCAAGACGCCGGTGGGCCAATTGCCCTATGGCCTGCAAAAGCGCGTGGACCTGGGTCGGGCGCTGGCCATGGAGCCAGCGGTGCTGTTGCTCGACGAGCCGATGGCCGGCATGAACGTCGAAGAAAAACAAGACATGTGCCGCTTTGTGCTCGACGTCAACGACGAATTTGGCACCACCATCGTGCTCATCGAGCACGACATGGGCGTGGTGATGGACATCTCGGACCGCGTGGTGGTGCTCGACTACGGCAAAAAAATTGGCGATGGCACGCCCGAGGAGGTGCGCAACAACAAAGAAGTGATCAGCGCCTACCTGGGCACATCACACTGAGGATCGATTCATGGCATTTTTTCTCGAAACCGTCTTCGGTGGCCTGATGGCCGGCATGCTCTACTCGCTGGTGGCGCTGGGCTTCGTGCTCATCTTCAAGGCCTCTGGCGTCTTCAATTTCGCGCAGGGCGCCATGGTGCTGTTCGCAGCGCTGGCCATGGCCCGCTTTTCCGAATGGATCCCCGCCTGGATCGGGATCGACAACAAGTTTTTGGCCAATGCGCTGGCCTTTGTGGTGGCCGCGCTGTTCATGCTGGCCTTTGCCTACCTGGTCGAGCGCTGGGTGCTGCGTCACTTGGTCAACCAGGAAGGCGTGACCCTGCTCATGGCCACGCTGGGCATCACCTACTTTCTCGATGGCCTGGGCCAAACCATTTTTGGCAGTGCCGTCTACAAGATTGACGTAGGCATGCCCAAGGAGCCGATCTTCGTCTTCGACACCGTCTTCGAAGGCGGCTTGCTGGTCAACAAAGAGGACCTGATCGCCGCCTTGGTGGCCGCCTGTCTGGTGATGGCGCTGAGCCTGTTCTTTCAGAAAACCTCCACGGGCCGGGCGCTGCGCGCTGTGGCCGACGACCACCAGGCGGCCCAGTCCATCGGGATCCCGCTCAACCGCATGTGGGTGATCGTCTGGTTCGTCGCCGGCCTGACCGCTTTGGTTGCAGGCATCATCTGGGGCTCAAAAATTGGCGTGCAGTTCTCGCTGACCACCGTGGCGCTCAAGGCCCTTCCGGTGATCATCCTGGGCGGCCTGACTTCCGTGCCCGGCGCCATCATCGGTGGGCTGATCATCGGTGTGGGCGAAAAAGTCTCCGAGGTCTACCTGGGCCCCATGATCGGCGGCGGCATCGAGCTGTGGTTCGCCTATGTGCTGGCCCTGGTTTTCCTGCTGTTTCGCCCACAAGGCCTGTTCGGCGAAAAAATCATCGACCGCGTTTGAAAGACCGCCACCATGTTTTACCGCGAAAACGGCCAATTCAAGACCAGCTACCTGGCCGACCAGCAGATTTTCCCGATCGCCCAGGATCGATGGGCCATCGGCCTGCTGCTGGCCGCCGCCTTTGTCGGTGTGCCCCTGCTGGCCGATGAGTACCTGTTCAGGGCCATCCTGATTCCCTTTGTCATCCTGTCGATGGCCGCCCTGGGCGTGAACATTTTGGTGGGCTACTGCGGTCAGATTTCACTGGGCTCAGGCGCTTTCATGGCGGTGGGCGCCTACATGGCCTACAACACCTTCGTGCGCATCGAAGGCATGCCCATGCTCGTCGCGCTGCTGTCCGGGGGCTTTTGCGCGATGCTGGTGGGCATCTTCTTTGGCATCCCCAGCCTGCGGGTCAAGGGGCTCTATCTGGCGGTGGCCACGCTGGCGGCGCAGTTTTTCTGCGATTGGGCTTTTGCGCGCATCGGCTGGTTCACCAACGACAGCTCGTCGGGCTCTGTGGCCGTATCCGGGCTGAGCCTGCTGGGCTGGAAGATCGACGAGCCCTCCGAAAAGTACCTGTTTTGCCTGGGTTTGACGGTGATCACCGCCTTGCTGGCAAAAAATTTGGTGCGCTCGGCCATCGGCCGGGAGTGGATGGCCATCCGCGACATGGACGTGGCCGCCGCTGTCATCGGTATTCGGCCCATGTATGCCAAGCTCAGCGCCTTTGCTGTGAGCTCCTTTATTGTCGGAGTTGCAGGTGCGCTGTGGGGCTTTATCCACCTGGGCTCCTGGGAGCCGGCGGCCTTTTCGATCGACCGGTCTTTTCAGTTGCTCTTCATCGTCATCATCGGTGGCCTGGGCTCCATCATGGGCGCCTTTTTCGGCGCCGCCTTCATCGTGGTGCTGCCCATCGTGCTCAACCAGCTGTTGCCCGCCCTGGGCGATCTGGTCGGGCTGACGGTCTCGACGGCCATGATCTCGCACGCCGAGTTCATGATCTTCGGCGCGCTGATCGTCTGGTTCCTGATTGCCGAGCCGCATGGGCTGGCCAAGTTGTGGAGCGTGGGCAAGCAAAAGCTGCGTCTGTGGCCTTTCCCGCACTGATTTCCATGGAAGGCTGTGGACGGCCGACACCTCGACCACCGCCTTCTTCACAGTTCCAAGGTGTTTTTTACAGGAGACAAGCATGAGACTGAAGAGGATTGCACTGACCGCATCCATGGTGGTGGCCAGTTTGGCTGCCGTAGTGGGCACCTCATCGGCCCTGGCCCAAGCCAAGGTCCAGTTCTTCCCCAGCCTGACCGGGCGCACCGGCCCGGTGGCACCGAACGCCACCCCCTTTGCCAACGGCTACGCCGACTACATGAAGCTGGTCAATGCCCGCGGCGGCATCAACGGCGTGATGACCCTGGTCGAGGAGTGCGAAACCGCCTACGCAACCGACCGCGGTGTCGAGTGCTACGAGCGCCTCAAAGGCAAGCACGGTGGCGCCACCGTGTTCCAGCCCCTGTCGACCGGTATCACCTTCGCCCTGACCGAGAAGGTTGCCAATGACAAGGTCTCGCTCATTACCTCCGGCTACGGCCGCAGCGACTCGGCCGACGGCGGTATTTTCAAGTGGAACTTCCCGCTGATCGGTCACTACTGGGTCGCCGGTGACATCGTTTTGCAGCACATCGCCAAACAAGAAGGCGGCTGGGACAAGCTCAAGGGCAAGAAGATCGCTGTGGTCTACCACGACAGCCCGTTTGGCAAGGAGCTGCTCCCCATCGTCCAGGAACGCGCAGCGATGCACGGCTTTACGCTGCAGCT
>CANHDQ010000228.1 GCA_947459405.1 Comamonadaceae bacterium | reverse complement strand
GCTCATAAAAGTCACCCATCCGGTAAAACACCAGGGTGTCTGGGTGGTCCTTCTTGATGGCCAGGTATTGGGCCATCATGGGGGTGTGTGCAGCCGTATCTCCGGCAGCTGGGGCCGGATTTGGCGGTGCGGAGGGCTTGCGGTTCGTCAAGGCAGGCAGCGTCTTTTGACCAGCCGTTTCAGCCCTTGCGCAGCGGTGCCCGTCGGGCTTTGCCGCCCTGGCTCGGCGCGGCCGGCGCGTCAGTTGTTTTTGCCGGCTCGGCTGGCTCGGCTCGCTTGCGTGCGCGCAACACCGTTTTCACGCGCTCGGGCTGTGGGGCGGCGTCGGCGATACCTTCGGCAGCCGCATCGGAAGTGATGTCTTTAGCCGCCTCTTTAGCGGCCTCTTTTGCAGCCTCTTTGGCCGCCACCTGCAGCTTGTCGGCCACCCCGGCAAACTTGCTGTAAGAGCCCAGCACGTTGACCAGTTGCGCGTAGATGCGGGGGTTGCCGGCAACGCATTCGCCCTGGTGCATAAAGTCGGCCTCGCCGGTGAGGTTGCCTACCAGGCCGCCCGCCTCGGTAATGAGCAGGGAGCCGGCAGCCACGTCCCAGGCTTTGAGGCCGGTTTCAAAAAAGCCGTCGCTGAAGCCGGCGGCCACATAAGCCAGGTCGAGCGCGGCGGCGCCCGGGCGCCTGACGCCGGCGCACTGGCTCATGACATCGCCGAGCATGCTCAGGTAGGTGCGCAGTTTGTCGCCGGGGCGGTAGGGAAAGCCGGTGGAGATCAGGCACTCTTGCAGTCGGGTGCGTTTGGCCACGCGGATGCGCCGGTCGTTGAGGTAGGCGCCGCGGCCGCGGGTGGCGCAAAACAGGTCGTTGCGTGTCGGGTCGTAGACCACGGCCTGCTCGACGCGCCCTTTGACCGCCAGCGCGATGCTCACGCAGTACACCGGAAAGCCGTGGATGAAGTTGGTGGTGCCGTCCAGCGGATCGATGATCCATTGGTAGTCCGAATGCCGGGCGCCATGCGCCTGGCCCGACTCTTCGGCCAAGATGCCGTGGCCTGGGTAGGCCTGCAGCAAGGTCTCGATGATGGCCGCCTCGGCGGCGTGATCGACCTCGGTGACGAAGTCGTTGGTTTGCTTGGCCGATACCCGCACGGCTTCGACGTCGAGCGCGGCGCGGTTGATGAGGGCGCCAGCGGCGCGTGCAGCCTTGATGGCCACGTTAAGCATGGGGTGCAGGGAGCTGGACATTGCAGGGACCAAGGAGCAAAGGGCTGCATTAACCGGCGACCGGTGGCAGGGCAAGCTCGGCATTTTAAGGCTCGCCCGGTGCTCGGGGGCCCTGGGCGGCCGACTGGCGGCGATGCCGGGCGATGCGAGGCGGGGCGACAATGAGCGCCCCGAGTTTTCTCAGTCGATTCTTGCCCGTGACCCTGCTCACCCGTTTTGTGCTGCTCAATACCAGCCACGCCGGCAATGTCGGCGCGGTGGCCCGTGCCATGAAGGTCATGGGTTTTGACGACCTGGTGCTGGTGGCGCCGCGCTGGCCCGATGTGCTGGAGCGCACCGAGGCGATCGAGCGGGCGAGCGGGGCCGGCGATGTGCTGGCCAGGGCCCGCGTGGTCGACACGCTCGATCAGGCGCTGGCCGGAATCGACCATGTCTGTGCCACGGCGATGACGCCCCGCGATTTTGGGCCGCCTGTGCTGGCGCCGCGCGCGCACTTTGCGCAGCTTGTTGCGCCCCAAGCCACCCGGCCCCAGGCGGTGGCGTTTGTCTTCGGTTCAGAGCGTTTTGGCCTGCGCAACGAGGACGTTTACCGCTGCCATGCCTGCCTGAGCATTCCGACTTCGCCCCACTATGGCTCGCTCAACATCGCCGCTGCGGTGCAGCTCATCGCCTATGACTGGCGCGAGGCACTCGGAGCTTATCCTGTGCAGACTGCCACTGCGCAGGCGCAGCCGGCCGATGCCGTGCAGGTGTCGGACATGCTGCGCCACTGGCAGGAGGTGCTGGTGGCCATCGGGTTTTTGGACCCGGCCGCGCCCAAGAAGCTCATGCCGCGGCTGCAGCAGCTGTTCAATCGGGCTCGGCCCAGCCAGCAAGACATCCACATCCTGCGCGGCATTGCCCGGGCGGTGCAGGGTGACAAGAGTGCGGGCAAGGTTAAGGACGGCCAGGCTGCAGCACCGCCGCTGCGCCGCTAGACTCGCACCCTTATGTTTTCTCGTCTGCGCGCCGATATCGCCTGCATCCTCGAGCGTGACCCCGCAGCGCGATCGAGTTGGGAGGTGCTGACCTGCTACCCGGGCTTGCATGCGGTCGTGCTGCATCGCGCTGCACACTGGTGCTGGACCCATGGCTTGAAATGGCTGGGCCGTTTCGTCTCCCATCTGTCGCGTTTTTTGACCGGCATCGAGATCCATCCGGGCGCCCGCATCGGCGAGCGGGTGTTTTTTGACCACGCGATGGGGGTGGTGGTGGGTGAAACGGCCGAAATCGGCGACGGTTGCACCATCTACCAGGGGGTCACGCTGGGCGGGACTTCGCTCTACAAGGGGGCCAAGCGTCACCCCACACTCGGCCGCAATGTGGTGGTCGGTGCGGGCGCGCAGGTGCTCGGTGGGTTTGAGGTCGGTGATGGCGCCCGTATCGGCTCCAATGCGGTGGTGGTCAAGCCGGTGCCCGCCGGGGCCACGGCAGTGGGCAATCCGGCGCGCATCATCCAGGCCGATGCCGACCTTAAGCGTGAGCAGGCGGCCAGCCAGATGGGTTTTTCTGCCTACGGCGTGACGCAAAGTGACGACCCGCTGTCACAGGCCATGCGCGGTCTGATCGACAACGCGGCAACGCAAGAGCACCAGATTGCCCTGTTGTGGCAGGCCATCGACAAGCTGTCCGAGCAGCGGCCCGACTGTGTGCCCTCCGATGCAGCCCGGCGCGAGAACTTCGAGGCCGAAAAACTCAACCAGATGGTGGGCAAGTAAGCCCCCGCCAGGGCGTCGCGCAGCTTGCTTCAATCAGGTGCGCGGCGCCCGAATCGCACTCTTGGGCCTGAAGGCCTTGCACACCTGGGGGCGCGTTTCAAGGTAGGGCCCGCCAATGAGGTCGATGCAGTAGGGAACGGCCGCGAAGATGCCGGGAACCAACTGCTGGCCGTCGGCGCCCTTGAGCCCCTCAAGCGTTTCCTGTATCGACTTGGGTTGGCCTGGCAGGTTGATGATCAGGCAGCGCTCGCGAATCACGGCGACCTGGCGCGACAAGATGGCGGTTGGCACAAACTCCAGGCCGATGCGGCGCATCTGCTCGCCAAAGCCTGGCATGGTCTTGTGGGCGACGGCCAGCGTGGCCTCGGGCGTGACATCGCGCGGCGCGGGGCCAGTGCCGCCGGTGGTCAGCACCAAGGCGCAGCCGGCATCGACCAGATCGATCAGCGTTTGGCTGATGAGCGGCTGTTCATCCGGGATCAGGCGCTCGGCCCAGTCGATGGGGTTGAGCAGTGCATCGCCCAACCACTGCTTGAGGGCCGGCAGGCCTTTGTCTTCATAGACGCCGCTGGAGGCACGGTCGCTGATGGAGACGATGCCGATGCGCACCGGGTCGAATTCAGCCATGGAGCTGTTCCTTGATCACTTGAAAGATTTCGCGCCAGGCGCGGCCGTGCCGGGGCGTCTGGCCGGCCGGCGCCGCAGCGGCTGCGCTGGCGTCTTTGCGCGCCTGGCGCACCAGGGCGCGCAGTTGCTGCACATCGGTGTCGGGATGGGCAGCGATCCATCGGTTCAAAGCCGCGTCATCGGCGACCATGTCTTCGCGCCAGCGCTCGGCCAGGTGCAGTGCTGCGGTTTCCTCGGCGCTGCCTTGGCGCTGGGTCTGCAGCGCCGCCCGAACCGCTTGCAGGGTGTCGTCCTCTAGCTGGCGCATGAGCTTGCCGATGAATTGCATCTGCCGGCGTCGCCCCTCAAAGTCGCTGATGCGCCGCGCATCGCGCAAGGCGTCGACCAGCTTGTCGGGCAACTCCAGGGCCGCCGACAGATCGCTGCGCAGGTCGAGCAGCTGCTCGCCCAGGCTTTGCAGCTCG
>CANHDQ010000227.1 GCA_947459405.1 Comamonadaceae bacterium | reverse complement strand
CCAGCGGCCAGGGCGATGAAGCTGGCCAGCGCAGCTGACCGAAAGCGTGAAATCATGGATGCATCTCCTTTGGTTGGGCCCGTCGGATCAGGGCTGCCCTGCAAGTGCGGGCCTGCTCGCTCGCTCTCTCAGGGACGCAGCCCACTTTGCCAACTATATCCGCAAGGTCGCTCAGCAAAGATCGGGTAATCCACCAATGGCAAGCGCGGCCGGTGCCCATGCGCGCGAGCTGAGCGGCAAGCCCCAAATCAAGCGCCCAATCAAGCGCCCGTGCAGGGGGCGCCCAAGAAAAAAGCCCCGCTCGAAGCCGAGCAGGGCTTTTTTGAGGCTGGGTCGAAAGGACCCGCCGCCGATCAGGCTGCCGGGCTGTCGCTGGTCTGGCCGCCTTCGGTGGCCTCGAGCAACTGCGCGGCTTCCTCGTCGGCAATCTGCCGGCGCTCGGCCTCGTCCATCGCGTCCTTGGCCTTGCGTGCCTCGTGGTAAGCCAGGCCGGTGCCGGCCGGGATAAGGCGGCCGACGATGACGTTTTCCTTCAGGCCACGCAGCTCGTCGCGCTTGCCCATGATGGCCGCTTCGGTGAGCACGCGGGTGGTCTCCTGGAAGGAGGCCGCCGAGATGAAGGAGTCGGTCGACAGCGAGGCCTTGGTGATGCCCAGCAGCAAGTTGGTGTAGGTGGCGGGCACCTTGCCGTCCTTGCGCAAGGCATCGTTGGCATCGAGGATGGCCGAACGTTCGACCTGCTCACCGGCGATGTAGCTCGAATCGCCCGGGTTCTCGACCACCACACGGCGCAGCATCTGGCGCACGATCACCTCGATGTGCTTGTCGTTGATCTTCACGCCTTGCAAGCGGTAGACGTCCTGCACCTCGTCGACGATGTAGCGCGCGAGCTCTTCCATGCCCAGCAAGCGCAAGATGTCCTGCGGGTCGGCCGGGCCGTCGACGATGCTCTCGCCCTTGTTGACCACTTGGCCTTCGTGCACCAGGATGTTTTTCTCTTTGGGGACCAGGTCTTCCCAGACCTTGCCCTCCGGATCGGTGATCTGCAGGCGCACCTTGCCCTTGGTTTCCTTGCCAAAGGAGACCGTGCCGGTCATCTCGGCCAGGATGCCCTTGTCCTTGGGCGTGCGGGCTTCAAAGAGCTCAGCCACCCGCGGCAGACCGCCGGTGATGTCGCGCGTCTTCTGGCCTTCGACCGGGATACGGGCCAGCACCTCGCCGGGGCCCACGTCCTGACCGTCGCGCACCTGCACCAGGGCACCGATCGGAAAGCCAATGGTCACCGAATGGTCGGTACCCGGGATCTTGACTTCCTTGCCGGAGGCGTCGATCAGCTTGACCTGCGGGCGCACCACCTTGGTGGAGCCGCGGCGCTTGGGATCGATCACCACCAGAGTCGACAGGCCCGTGACCTCGTCGACCTGCTTGGCAACGGTCACACCCTCTTCCACGTTCTCGAAGGCCACCTTGCCGGCGAACTCCGTGATGATGGGGCGGGTCAGCGGGTCCCAGTTGGCCAGCACCGCACCCGCCTTGACGGGCTGGTCGGCCTTGACGGTCAGCACCGCGCCGTAAGGCACCTTGTGGCGCTCGCGCTCGCGGCCGTGTTCGTCCTGGATGATGACCTCGCCCGAGCGGGCGATCACGACCAGCTCACCAGCGCTGTTGGTGACGTAGCGCATCGGCGCGTTAAAGCCGATCACGCCGTTGGACTTGGCCTCCACGCTCGATGCCACAGCTGCGCGAGAGGCCGCGCCGCCAATGTGGAAGGTGCGCATGGTCAGCTGCGTGCCCGGCTCGCCGATCGACTGGGCAGCGATGATGCCTACGGCCTCGCCGGTGTTGATCAGCCCGCCGCGTCCGAGGTCGCGGCCATAGCACTTGGCGCACAAGCCAAAACGCGTGGCGCAGGTCAGCGCGGTGCGCACCTTGACCTCGTCGACGCCGGCCGCTTGCAGGTCGTCGATCAGGTCCTCGTCGAGCAGCACGCCCGAAGGCACCAGCACCTCGCGGGTTTCCGGGTGGATCACGTCGTCGGCGGTGGTGCGGCCCAAGACGCGCTCGCGCAGCGACTCGATCACCTCGCCGCCTTCGACGATGGCGCGCATGAGCGAGCCCTCTGGCGTGCCGCAATCGTCCTCGGTGACCACCAGGTCCTGCACCACGTCGCACAGGCGGCGGGTGAGGTAGCCGGAGTTGGCCGTCTTGAGCGCCGTGTCGGCCAGGCCCTTGCGGGCGCCGTGCGTCGAGATGAAGTACTGCAGCACGTTCAGGCCTTCACGGAAGTTGGCCGTGATGGGCGTCTCGATGATGGAGCCGTCAGGCTTGGCCATCAGGCCGCGCATACCCGCGAGCTGGCGTATCTGCGCAGCAGAGCCACGGGCACCGGAGTCGGCCATCATGTAGATCGAGTTGAACGACTCCTGATCGACAGCGGCGCCATGGCGGTCCTGCGCCTTTTCCTTGGCCAACTGGGCCATCATGACCTTGGAGACTTCGTCGCCGGCCTTGCCCCAGATGTCGACCACCTTGTTGTAGCGCTCGCCCACGGTCACCAGGCCAGAGACGTACTGCTGCTCGATCTCTTTGACCTCTTTTTCGGCGCGCTCGATGATGCCGTGCTTCTCCTTGGGCACAAGCATGTCGTCGATGCAGATCGAGATGCCCGAGCGGGTAGCCAGCCGGAAGCCGTTTTGCAGCAACTTGTCGGCAAAGACCACCGTCTCTTTCAGGCCGCACTTGCGAAACGCGGCGTTGATGAGCTTGGAGATTTCCTTCTTCTTGAGGGCCTTGTTGATGTTGGCAAACGACAGGCCTTTGGGCAAGATCTCCGACAGCAGCGCACGACCCGTGGTGGTCTCCCAGACCTGGGTAGAGGGCTCGAGTTCGCCGGTGGCGCGGTTCTTGTTGTACTCGGTCAGGCGCACGTTGATACGCGCATTGAGGTCGAGCTGGCCGCCGTCGTAGGCGCGTTGCACCTCGTGCAGGTCAGAAAAGATCAGGCCTTCGCCCTTGGCATTGATGCGATCGCGCGTGGCGTAGTACAGGCCCAGCACCACGTCCTGCGAGGGCACGATGGAGGGCTCGCCGTTGGCCGGGAAGAGCACGTTGTTGGAGGCCAGCATCAGGGTGCGCGCTTCCATCTGCGCTTCCACCGACAGCGGCACGTGCACGGCCATCTGGTCGCCGTCAAAGTCGGCGTTGAAGGCCGAGCACACCAGCGGGTGCAGCTGGATGGCCTTGCCTTCGATCAAGATGGGCTCGAAAGCCTGGATGCCCAGTCGGTGCAAGGTCGGTGCGCGGTTGAGCAGCACCGGATGCTCCTTGATGACTTCCTCCAGGATGTCCCAGACCACGGGCGTGCCCGATTCGACTTCCTTCTTGGCCGCCTTGATGGTGGTGGCAATGCCCATGGCTTCGAGGCGCGAGAAGATGAAGGGCTTGAACAGCTCGAGCGCCATCAGCTTGGGCAGACCGCACTGGTGCAGCTTGAGCGTCGGGCCCACGGTGATGACCGAGCGGCCCGAGTAGTCCACGCGCTTGCCCAGCAGGTTCTGGCGGAAGCGGCCGCTCTTGCCCTTGATCATGTCGGCCAGCGACTTCAGGGCGCGCTTGTTGGCGCCCGTCATGGCCTTGCCACGGCGGCCGTTGTCGAGCAAGCTGTCCACCGCTTCTTGCAGCATCCGCTTTTCGTTGCGCGCGATGATCTCGGGCGCCTTGAGCTCGAGCAGGCGGCGCAGACGGGAATTGCGGTTGATGACGCGGCGGTACAGGTCGTTCAAGTCGGAGGTGGCAAAACGGCCCCCGTCGAGCGGCACCAGCGGACGCAGATCGGGCGGCAGCACCGGCAGCACCTCGAGCACCATCCAGTTGGGCTTGATGCCCGACTTCTTGAACGCCTCCATCAGCTTGAGCCGCTTGGCGTTTTTCTTGATCTTGATCTCCGAACCGGTCAGATCGCCGCGCAGCTTCTCGATCTCGACGTCAAGGTCCAGGCCCTCAAGCAGGTCCTTGATGCCTTCGGCGCCCATCTTGGCTTCGAACTCGTCGCCATACTCCTTGCGCT
>CANHDQ010000226.1 GCA_947459405.1 Comamonadaceae bacterium | reverse complement strand
GCCGGAGAGGTCCATGTGCGTGCCGATCACGATCTCTTTGTCGCTCACGCCACCGGCCTGTGCGCTCAAGGGCAGCGCTGCTGCGCTTAGGGTGACGATGGCTGAGGCCAGCCAGTGTCGTTTGCTTGGGGTCATGACAGTCTCCTCTTGGGTTGTGGTTGAAAAAATGGTGCGTAAAAGGCGTGAATAGCCGTGCAGAAGGTGTGCAGAAGGCGTGGAATAGGCGTGGAATAGGCGTGTAGTGGACAGGCATCAGTCCGGGTACATGGTGGCAATCAGGTCGGCGTATTTGGCCGTCACCACCTTGCGCTTGAGTTTCATGGTCGGGGTCAGCTCTTCGTCCTCGGCGGTCAGCAGCTGGTCGATCACACGAAACTGTTTGATTTGCTCGACCCGAGCCAGCCGCGCGTTGACCGCCTCGATCTCCGCGCCAATGAGTTGCAGCACCTCGGGCGCGCGCGTCAGGCTGGCAAAGTCGGTGTAGGGAATCTGGTGATCTTGCGCAAATTGCGCGACGTTGTCGGGATCGATCATCACCAGACAGGTGATGAAGCGCCGCGCCTCGCCGATCACCACGGCATCCGAAATATAGGGGCTGAACTTGATCTGGTTTTCGATCAGGCTGGGCGTGATGTTCTTGCCGCCGGAGGTGATGATGATGTCCTTGATCCGGTCCTTGACCCTCAAATATCCCTCGTCATCAATCTCGCCGCAGTCGCCGGTGTGCAGCCAGCCTTGCGCGTCGATGGTCTCGGCCGTTTTGTCCGGCAAATTCCAGTAGCCCGCAAACACATTGGGCCCGCGCACCAAAATCTCCTCGTCGGCGCCGATGCGCACTTGCGTGCCCAGCGCTTTGACGCCGGCTGCGCCGATCTTGATGCGCTCGACCGGCGTGGCGGTGCAAAAGCCGCAGGTTTCGGTCAGCCCGTACGACTCGATCAGGTCTATACCGATGGACATGTACCACTTGAGCAGATCGGGCGGGACCGGCGCGGCACCGGTCAGCGCGGTCTTGACCTGGGAGAGGCCGAGAAAACTGCGCAGGTTGTGAAACACGAGGACGGCCATCGCCTTGTAGAGCGCCTGGCGCCACCAGGGCACCGGACGCCCGGCCAATCGCTCTTCGGCCAGGGCGGCGCCCTCAGCCGTCACCAGGCGATAGGCCCAGCGCGCAGGAGCGACGGCGTCCTTCATGGACAGTGTGACCTGCGAGTACATCTTCTCCCAAAAGCGTGGCGGGCCGAACAGCAGGTGCGGCATGACCTCGCGCGCGTCGTTGAAGACGGTGCCCGAGTTCTCCGGGAAGTGCACGATGGGCCCGACGGCCAGCGGGTTGTAGACCGTGCCCATGCGCTCGGCGATGTGACACAGCGGCAAGAACGACAGGGTCCGGTCGCCCGGGCCGATGCGCAGGTACTGCGGGGCGCTGGCTGCCTGGAAGACCAGGTTGCGGTTGGCCACCATCGCGCCCTTGGGCTGACCGGTGGTGCCCGAGGTGTAGACCAAGAAAGCGATCTGCTCAGGCTGGCCCGCCTCGATCGCTGCCTCAAAGCGTTGGGCTTCTTGTGTCTGAGCGCCCAGCGCAAGGCCGCGCTCAACAAAACTGGCCCAGGTGCTGACCTGTGGATCCGAAAGCTTGCGCAGGCCCTCCAGGTCGATCACCACGATGCGTTGCAGGTCAGGGCATTGCGCGCGCACGGCCAGCGCCTTGTCGAGCTGCTCCTGGTTTTCGACGATCAGCACACGCGCCCGGCTGTCTTGCAAGATGAAGGCCACCTGCTCGGCCGATGCGGTCGGGTAAAGCCCGACCCCAATCAGGCCCATGGCCTGTGCCCCCATGTCCGCGTACAGCCATTCGGGCCGGTTTTCCGCCAAGATGGCCACGCTGTGACCGGCTTGCAAGCCCAGGTCGGTCAGGGCCAGGCCGACAGCGCGCGCCTGCTCGTGGTAACCGGCCCAGGTCACCGTGTGCCAGATGCCTTTTTTCTTGTGACGCAGCGCCGCCTGAGCAGCCCACTGGCGACAGCGCAGACGCCAGAGCTTTTGGGGCGTGTCACAGCCTTCGAGCGGCTGCGGCGCTGCGTTGCTGTCCTTGAGATCTGCCATTGCTGTGGACATTGCTGCTATCGCCAGGTTTTGCGCCGCCGCCAGCGCTGCTTGCCTTGGTCGCCCTCGGCCTGCGCCGATGCAGCGCCCAGGTAGAAGTCCTTCACGTCCTCTTTTTCGAGCAGCACTTGGCAGGGCCCGGCGGCCACGACCCGGCCGAGCTCCATGATGTAGCCGTGCCGCGCGGTGTGCAGGGCGATCGCCGCGTTTTGCTCCACCACCAAAATGGACATGCCCGTTTCCTGGTTGATGCGATCGACGATGCGAAAGATCTCGCGGGTGAGCAAGGGCGACAGGCCCAGCGAGGGCTCGTCGAGCAGCAGGACGCTCGGATCGGCCATCAGGGCGCGCCCAATCGCCAGCATCTGCTGCTCGCCGCCCGAGAGCAGGCCGGCCGGCTGCTGCTCGCGCTCATGAAGCCGGGGAAACCATTGGTAAACGCGCTGCATGTCTGCAGCGGCGCCGTCGGGAGAGCGGCGGGCAAAAGCACCCATGCGCAGGTTTTCGGCCACGCTCAAAAAGGGAAAGACCTGACGGCCCTCAGGCACCAGCACCAGACCCCGCCGGGCCACCTCATCGGGGTCCAGCCCATCGATGGCCTCGCCCATGAAATGGACCGACCCCTTAAACGGATCGATCACACCGGCGATGGTATTGAGCAAGGTGGTCTTGCCCGCGCCATTGGCGCCCAGAACGGTGACGAAGTCGCCCTTGGACAGCTCGATGTTGACGCCCTTGATGGCTGAAATCGGGCCATACCAAGTCTCCAGATTGCGCACTGACAAGATGGCGTTTGCTGCACAAGCGCCCTCAATTGACGCGCTGGCTGCTGGCGTTGTCGGTATGTTCATTCGGAGTCCCCGCCGAGATATGCCGCGATCACCTTGGGGTCGGACTGGACCTGCCGAGGCGTACCGCTCGACAAGGCCTCGCCCAGGTTCATGCACAGCACCCGGTCGGCCACTTCGGAGACCAGTGACATGTCGTGCTCGACCATCACCACCGTGATGCCCAGGTCGCTGCGGATGTCGTCGATCCAGAAGGCCAGGTCCTGCGTTTCCTCCGGGTTCAGGCCGGAGGCCGGCTCGTCGAGCAGCAGCAGCCTGGGTTTGGTGGCCAGTGCGCGGGCCAGTTCAACGACCTTGCGCACGCCGTAGGGCAGTCCTGTGATCAGGCTGTTGCGATGAGGCGCCAAATCGAGCAGGTCGATCACTTCCTCGACATGCGCGCGCAGGCGCGCCTGCGACTGGCGCACGGCTTTGCTCCACAGGCATTGGCCCAGAAAGCTTTCTTCGGCAAAGCGGTGACAGCCCAGCATCAGGTTGTCGAGCACGGTGGCGCCCTCGAACAGCTCGATGTTCTGAAACGTGCGCGCAATGCCGTGCGTGACGACGCGGTGGCGGGCAATGCGCGTGATGTCCACACCATCGAAGCTCACCGAGCCTGCGCTGGGGTCGAACACGCGCGTGATGACATTGAAAACCGAGGTTTTGCCCGCGCCATTGGGGCCAATGATGGCGAAGATTTCTCCGGGCGCGACATCAAAGCTGATGTCGCGGATCGCGTGCACGCCGCCAAAGCGCAAGGCCAGCTGCCGCACTTGCAGGCCGGCTCCGGCTGCATTGCCCGCTTGTGGGGTGGACCGGGTGCCCGCGTTCATCGGTAACGCTCCGATTTCATATAGGTCTTGCCTCGACGGAACACATCCTTGCGGTAGAGCGGGAAGGTGTCAAAAAAGGCCTTGACCTTGAGCCAGCGTCCGTTGAGTCCCTTGGGCTCAAAAAGAACGAAGATCGCCAAAATCAGGCCGAAGAAGAAGATCTCCAGCCCGAACTGCTTGGCGATGCGATCGCCCAGTAGGGGCTTGATCTGCGAGATCAGAGCAGGCACCATGCCGATGAGAAAAGCGCCCAGGATGGCGCCGCGCAGCGAGCCCAGCCCGCCGATCGTCACCATCAGCACCAGCTCGAGCGACAGCAGCAGGTTAAATCCCTCGGGGGTGATGTGTCGCACATGGTGGGC
>CANHDQ010000225.1 GCA_947459405.1 Comamonadaceae bacterium | reverse complement strand
GCCGCCGCCTTCTACAATTTGCCCATGCACCTTCACATCCTCGGGATTTGCGGCACCTTCATGGGCGGTCTGGCTGCTTTGGCTCGAGAGGCGGGCCACCGCGTCACCGGCTGCGATGCGGGCGTCTACCCGCCGATGAGCGATCAGCTGCGCGCCCTGGGCATCGAGCTGATCGAAGGCTATGCGGCCGAGCAATTGCAGCAGGAGGGCTTTGCGCCCGATGTCTTTGTGATCGGCAATGTCGTCTCGCGCGCGCGCCTGGCTGACGGACGCCCCAAGTTCCCGCTGATGGAAGCGATCTTGGAGCAGGGCTTGCCTTACACCAGCGGCCCGCAGTGGCTGGCCGAGCATGTGCTGCAGGGCCGGCATGTGCTGGCCGTGGCCGGCACCCACGGCAAGACCACCACCACCTCGATGCTGGCCTGGATCCTGGAGAGCGCTGGCCTGCAACCGGGCTTTTTGGTCGGCGGAGTGCCGCTGAACTTTGGCGTTTCAGCCCGGCTGGGCAGCGGCCGGCACTTCGTGATCGAGGCCGACGAATACGACACCGCGTTTTTCGACAAACGCAGCAAGTTTGTGCACTACCGGCCGCGCACCGCGGTCTTGAACAACCTCGAGTTCGATCATGCCGACATCTTCCCGGATCTGGCAGCCATCGAACGGCAATTTCATCATCTGGTGCGCACTGTCCCGGGCAGCGGCCGCCTCGTCGTCAACGCCGGCCAAGACAGCTTGCAGCGGGTGCTCGATCAGGGCTGCTGGAGCGACTGCGTGCGGTTCGGGCCGCCATCGGCCGGTCGCACGTCGCACTTTCAGGCCCGCGGCGAGCCGCAAGACTTCGAGGTGCTCCATGACGGCCAAGTGGCGGCGCGCCTGCAGTGGCGGATCGGCGGCGTGCACAACCAGCACAATGCGCTGGCGGCCATTGCGGCGGCCGAGCACGTGGGGGTCAGCCCAGCTGCTTCGGCGCAGGCGCTCGCGGGCTTTGAGAACGTCAAGCGGCGCATGGAAGTGCGCGGCTCGGCCGGCGGGGTGACGGTCTACGACGACTTTGCCCATCATCCCACCGCCATCCGCACCACGGTGGACGGCTTGCGCCGGCAAGTGGGGGCGGCGCGCATCCTGGCCGTGTTCGAGCCGCGCAGCAACACCATGAAGCTCGGCGCCATGAAGTCGCAACTGCCCTGGAGCCTGGAGCAGGCCGACCTGGCTTTTTGCCACAGCGCCGGACTCGACTGGGATGCCGCCGCGGCGCTGGCACCCATGGGCTCGAAGGCCGCAGTGGCCGCCGAGCTCAAGGACCTGCTCGAGCAAGTGGTGGGCGCGGCGCGGCCGGGTGACCACATCTTGTGCATGAGCAACGGCGGCTTTGGCGGGGTCCATGCCAAGCTGCTCGAGGCCCTGGCCCACCGATCAGGCTGAGTGCGACGTGAGCCGCTGCCCCAGCCGCGACCTCAGTGGCGCGCGCGCCGCGCCGCAACCGCATCAGACAGCAGCTGCAGGGTGCGCTGCGAGTCTTCCCAGCCCAGACAGGCGTCAGTGATGCTCTGGCCATAGGCCAGGGCCGACACGCTGTCTTTGCCCGGCGAGAACTTCTGCGCGCCTTCCTTGAGGTGGCTCTCGACCATGACGCCAAACACCTGACGCGAGCCGCTGGCCATCTGAGCGGCGATATCGCGGGCGACGTCGAGCTGCTTGTGATGCTGCTTGCTGCTGTTGGCATGGCTGCAATCGACCATCAAGGTCGCCGGCAGCCCGGCCTTGGTCAGGTCGTCGCACGCCGCTTGCACGCTGGCGGCGTCGTAATTGGGCGCCTTGCCACCGCGCAAGATGACGTGGCAGTCCTTGTTGCCGTTGGTCTGCACGATGGCCACCTGCCCGTTCTTGTGCACCGACAGGAAGTGGTGGCCACGGGCGGCGGCCTGGATCGCATCGGTGGCGATGCGGATGTTGCCGTCGGTGCCGTTTTTAAACCCAATGGGCGCCGAAATGCCCGAGGCCAGCTCGCGGTGCACCTGGCTTTCGGTGGTGCGCGCACCGATGGCACCCCAGGCGATGAGGTCGCCGATGTACTGCGGCGAGATCACGTCCAAAAACTCGCTGCCCGCCGGTAGGCCCAACCGGTTGATGTCGATGAGCAACTGACGCGCCATGCGCAAGCCCTCGTCGATGCGGTAGCTCTCGTCGAGATAGGGGTCGTTGATCAGGCCTTTCCAGCCCACGGTGGTGCGGGGCTTTTCAAAATACACGCGCATCACGATCTCCAGCGTGTCGGCGTAGTGCGCACGCTGCTCGGCCAGTCGCCGGGCATAGTCGAGGGCCGCTGCCGGATCGTGGATGGAGCACGGCCCCATGATGACGAGCAAGCGGTCGTCGCGGCCGGCCATGATGTCGGCAATGGCCGCGCGGGTGCGCCCGATCAGGCCTTCGACCGGCGTGCCCCGGATCGGGAAGAAGCGGATCAAGTGCTCAGGGGGCGGCAACACCGTGATGTCCTTGATGCGTTCGTCATCGGTTTGGCTGGTCTTGTCGAGCGGGCGCGCATACCAAGGCTCGCCGGCGGTCGGGAGGGAAGCATTCATGACGGACTCCTGGATCGTGATCTGAGGGCTAAAAAAAAACCGCCGGGCTTGGCCGGCGGTTCGTTTGGGAGGTCTGCTGCGTGTATCGGTCTGCCTACGCGTGAGCCTCTCGACCGCCGGGGGCGTCAGAGAACCAAAAGTAAGCAAAATAAAACGAAGCGAAACCCATGGCTGGAAATATAGCACAGGGCCAGCGCGGGCCCTGCCAGGCGCTCAGGCCGTGCCCCCAACCGTCAGGCCGTCGATGCGCAAGGTGGGTTGGCCCACCCCCACGGGCACGCTTTGGCCCTCCTTGCCGCAGGTGCCCACACCCGAGTCGAGCCGCATGTCGTTGCCGATCATCGAGACGCGGGTCAGTGCATCCGGGCCGTTGCCCACCAGCGTGGCGCCCTTGACCGGATACTGGATCTTGCCGTTTTCCACCCAATAGGCCTGGCTGGCTGAAAACACGAACTTGCCCGAGGTGATGTCGACCTGACCCCCACCAAAATTGGTGGCGTACAGGCCCTTCTTGATTGAGGCGACGATTTCATCGGGGTTCTTGTCACCGCCGAGCATGTAGGTGTTGGTCATGCGCGGCATGGGCAGGTGGGCATAGCTCTCGCGCCGGCCGTTGCCCGTGGGCTTGACCTTCATCAACCGGGCGTTGAGCGAGTCCTGGATATAGCCTTGCAAGATGCCGTCTTCGATGAGCACATTGCGGGCGCTGGCGTGGCCTTCATCGTCGACATTGAGCGAGCCGCGCCGGTCAGACAGCGTGCCGTCATCGAGCACCGTGACGCCCTTGGCGGCCACCCGCTGGCCGATGCGCCCGGCAAACGCGCTCGAGCCCTTGCGGTTGAAATCGCCCTCCAGGCCATGGCCCACCGCCTCGTGCAGCAAGACACCAGGCCAGCCCGGGCCCAACACCACCGTCATCTCGCCGGCCGGAGCCGGGCGCGATTTGAGGTTGGTCAAGGCCGACTGCACCGCCTCGTCGACATACTGGCTCACCAGTGCATCGTCAAAGTAGGCCAGGCCAAAACGCCCGCCACCGCCGGCCGAGCCGACCTCGCGTCGCCCTTTTTGCTCGGCAATGACCGTCAGGCTCAAGCGCACCAGCGGCCGCACATCGGCAGCCAGGGTGCCGTCTGCGCGCGCCACCAAAACCACGTCGTACTCCATGGCCAAGCCGGCCATGACCTGCACCACGCGCCGGTCCTTGGCCTTGGCCAGGCGCTCGACCTTCTCGAGCAGCGCCACCTTGGCGGTGCTGCCGAGCGTGGCGATCGGATCGAGCCCGCCGTACAGCGACCGGCTGGCCGCCACCTTGACACGCCGCGCGGTGCTCGCCTTGACCCGGCCTTGGGCGCCTGCGGCCGAGATGGTGCGCACCGTGCGGGCGGCATCGAGCAAGCTGGCCCAGGAGATGTCATCGGAGTAGGCAAATGCGGTTTTCTCGCCGCTGACCGCGCGCACACCGACGCCCTGGTCGATGCTGAACGAGCCGGTCTTGACGATGCCCTCTTCCAGGCTCCAGCCTTCGCTGCGGGTGTACTGAAAGTACAGATCGGCATC
>CANHDQ010000224.1 GCA_947459405.1 Comamonadaceae bacterium | reverse complement strand
GCCGCCTCGAGCGTGGTGGCCGTCATACAGGCGCCGTTGAGGGCAATGCTGTCGCCGGGCGCTACATCATCGAGGTAGGAGGGGGGCGTTTGGATGGTCAGGCGCTTGCCATGGGCCAAAGAACTGCCGAGGGGATGGACGGCGACGATGCGCCCCACGCCGGTGATGATGCCGGTGAACATGGCTGTATTTTCGCAGGGTTTTGCCGCAGCGGCTTGGCGCGGGCGTTTGCAGCCTTCCGTGCTGCGCCGGGGCCGTCAGGAGCCTGCCCAAAACTCCCGCGCCTGCAGCCTCGCGCGCAGGCGCAGATCGGGCCCGATCGCGTCGCAGCTCAGGAAGTCCAGTTCCCTGGCTTGGTCCAAGGTCTGCAGCTCGGGCAGGGCAATCATGGGCTGGCCCGGGCCGAGCAGCTTGGGCGCGAGGTAAATCAGCAACTCGTCGACCAGGCCAGCGCGCATGAGCGAGCCGTTGAGTTTGCTGCCGGCCTCCACATGCACCTCGTTGATCTCGCGGCGGGCCAGATCGGCCAGCATCGCGCGCAGGTCCACTTTTGCGCCCGCTTCTGGCAGGTGCGTGATGTGAGCCCCGCGCTTGATCAGCGCCGCCTCGCGCCCGCTGCCTTGCGTGGCGGTGTAGATCCAGACGGACCCCGAGCCCTGCAAGATGCGCGAGTCCGGAGGTGTCTGCAGGTCGCTGTCGATGACCACACGCACCGGCTGGCGCGGCGTGGGCACGTCGCGTACATCGAGCCGTGGGTCGTCGGCCAGCACCGTGCCGATGCCGGTCAGGACCGCGCAGGCGCGGGCCCGCCAGGCGTGGCCATCGGCACGTGCCTGGGCTGAGGTGATCCATTGGCTTTGCCCGTTGGCCAGCGCACTGGCGCCATCGAGCGAGGCGGCCAGTTTCATGCGCACCCAGGGGCTGGCGCGCAGCATGCGGCTGAAAAAGCCCAGATTGAGCTCGCGCGCCGCCTGCGCGCCGGGGCCAACTTCAACCTCCACCCCCGCGGCCCTGAGCCGGGCCAGACCCTGACCGGCCACGCGCGGGTTGGGATCGATCAGGCTGGCCACCACCCGGGCCACGCCGGCCTCGATCAGGGCGTCGCAGCACGGGCCGGTGCGGCCTTGGTGGGCGCACGGCTCGAGCGTGACATAGGCACTGGCCCCACGCACTGAATGGCCGCGGGCGGCCGCATCGCGCAGCGCCATCACCTCTGCGTGGGCGTGGCCGGTTGCCTGGGTGTGGCCTTCGCCGATGACCTGCCCCGCAGGGTTGACCAGCACACAGCCGACCGCTGGATTGGGCGCAGCCAGCAAGCGGGCCTGGGCCGCCAGCTCGAGCGCGCGTTCAATCATGGGGGCTGTTTGGGGGTTCATTGGGCGGCAGTTTAAGCGCAGGCTCGAAGGAGCCCACAGCGGCCTACCGCTGCTTTGTGGCAGCCACCAAGCAGCGTCTGTCGCGGCGCCGCCGCCCAGGCCCGCGCCAGCCGTAATAACAATTTACATGCGGGCGCGGACGCACCCATAGGATGGTCGGTCATGGCCTACAACCTGCTCCTGCCCCGGCGCTCGATACCTGTGCCCATCGCGCGGGGCTTTACTTTGCTCGAGCTGATGGTGGTCAGTGCCGTGGCCCTGACCCTGGCGGCCTTGGCGCTGCCCTCGTGGCGCAGCCTGCTCGAGCGCTGGACGCTGCGCACCGAGGCGCAGGCGCTGGTGGACGACCTGCGCTACGCCCGCACCCAGGCGCTGGCGCGGGCGCAGCCGGTCTCGCTGTGCCTGTCTTCCAACGCCAGCGTCTGCGGCAGCGGCAGCGAGGGCTCAAGCGGCTGGCTGGTGTTTGTCGATCCGGATGCCGATCGTCAGCTTGGCCAGGGCGAGTTTGTGCTGCGCCGGCATGAGGCCGGCTCACAGCGGCTGCTGATCCGCAGCAACCATGCCCGCCCCGTGCTGACCTACCAAAGCACGGGCCTGGCGCGGGCCGCCGCCCAGACGCTGACCCTGGGTGTGAGCGCGCAGGGCGGTGCGCGGCGCCTGATTTGCATCTCGCTGCAGGGGCGGCCCGCCTTGCAGGCCCAGGAGGTGGTCTCGTGCAGATAAAAATGGTCAGCAAAACCGCGTCATCGCCAGGAGTGCAGCCACGCGGCGATCCGCAAGCCTCTGATGGGCAGACGTTTTCCGGATTGCCAAGGGACGCTCGCCACGACAAAACGGGCAGATGCCGACCTGCACCAAGGCCAAGATCCTGTCAGGGCCTGGCGCTTATGGAGGTGCTTGTGTCGCTGCTGCTGGTCGGCCTGGCGGCTGCAGCCTGGCTGCAGGCGCAGGCCGATGCAGTACGCCAGACGCGGCTGAGCGCCAACCAGACCCTGGCCCTGATGCTGGCCGTCGACATGGCCGAGCGTCTGCGCGCCAGCCCTGCGATGGCGCCGGGCATGGGCTTTTCAGCTCCTTTTGCTGCACAGGCCAGCCTGCGCACGATCAGTTGCGAGGGCGCGGGATGTGACGCGCAGGCCTGGGCGGCCGCCGACGCTTCGCAGTGGCGCCAGTTGGTGCGCGATGCGCTGCCGCAGGGGTCTACCCAGGTTCAGGTGGATGCGGCCAGCGGGCAGGCCCGCATCACGCTGGCCTGGCGCGATCCGGCTGCGCTCGATAGCGCCTTCGGGTCGGGCTCGGGGCAGCGCTGCCCGGCCGAGTTGGCGCTTGCCGCGCAAGACGGCGTGCTGTGCTACACGCTGGAGGTTGCATGGTGAGGCTAAGGCGCTTGCGTGCCAGCGCCGGCTACACCCTGCTCGAGCTTTTGGTGGCCAGTGCCGTCGGCTTGCTGGTGGTCACGTTGGTGTTGGCACAGCTGCTCGCACTTGGGCGCAGCCAGGCGCTGCGCGCAGCCCAGGGTCAGCAGATGGAAGACGCACAGCTGGCGCTCGAGCTGCTGCGCGGCGATTTCATGATGCTCGGATACGGCCGCCCGCTCCAGGCGCTGAACACGGACCCGGTCGCCTGGCGCACCGGTGTCCAGGCACCGGCGCTGCTGGCGTGCGATCAGGGCTTTGCAACTGTGCCTCAACTGGCAGCGCCCACCTGTGCACAAGACCCTGCACAAGACTCTGCGCAAGACGCCGCAGCCGGCACGGCATCGTCGGCGGTCGAGCTCGTCTACGAGGCCGACATCCACAGCACGGTGGTCAGCAGCAGCAAGGCGCCCACCGACTGCTTGGGCAATGCCCTGGCTGCAGTCGAGTTGTCCGAGGGCGGCAAGATTCACCTGGCGTTCAACCGCTGGCAAATCAGCCCACGCGGCGAGCTGCGATGCGGCGCACGAGGCTCGACTGGCGCGCAGCCGTTGGTAGAAAACATCGAACGCATGCGCATGTGGTGGGGCTTGCCGATCGATGGCCAGCCCGCATCGGCCCTGCGCTATGTGCCGGCCGCGCAGGTGGCTGACTTCAGGCAGGTGCGTGCGGTGCGCATGTGCCTGCTGGTGCGCAGCCGCGAGCCCGTACTTGGCGCCGACGAGGTGCGAACCTATCGCGATTGCAGCGGGGTGGCAGCCACATCGGGTGATGGCCGGTTGCGGCGCGCCTTCTGGACCACGGTGGCCTTTCGCAGCTGGAGCCTGTAGGGCTCACCGGCCGCTTGCACACCGATCGCTTGGGCACACCCTGATGAGCTCGCACCCGCTCAGACGCACAGCCCGGCGCGCGCCGGCCGGGCGTGCGGCCGCCCAGATGGGCCTGAGCCTGGTCATTGTGCTGGTTCTGATTGGGGCCATGGCCCTGGCTTCGGCCGCTTCCTTGCGTGCCAGCGCGGGCTCCTTGCAGTTGCTGCGTGTGCGCAGCATGCAGCAGCTGGCCCTGGAGCAGGCGCAGTTTGCTTTGCAGTACTGCGAAGCCCAACTGCGCCTGGCCAGCGCCGCACGCAATCCGGCCCTGGCCGATGCGGCTTTGCCCCTGACATCGCCGGCGGCCATGGCTTGGCCGGTGGCGGCGAACTGGCAGGCTGGCGCGATCAGCGTGAGCGCACCGCTTGTGCCGTCTACCCCATCGCCCCCCGGGCTCAAGCCGGCGAGCTGCCTGGTCGAGCGGCAACTGCTCGCAGGGGGAGGCAATGGTGTTCCCATTTACATCGTCACGGCGCGCGGCTTGAGCCCCGACCACAGCGCCGATGCATCCACCGGCGCAACACGTTCGGGCGCCGCGGTCTGGTTGCAAAGCACGGT
>CANHDQ010000223.1 GCA_947459405.1 Comamonadaceae bacterium | reverse complement strand
CCACGGCGTCGAAATCGATGTTGATCATCACGCAAACTTTTTCGCGCCCGTCGCCCAAGGCCACTGCCTCCTTGATAAAGGGGAAAAACTTGAGCTTGTTCTCGACGTACTTGGGCGCAAACATGGCCCCGTCGTTGGCGCCGCCCTTGATCCGTCCGACGTCCTTGACCCGATCGATGATCTTGAGATGGCCGTGGGCATCGAGAAAGCCCGCATCGCTGGTGTGGTACCAACCGTCGGCAGTCAGCACTTCTTGCGTGGCCTTGGGGTTTTTGTAGTAACCCTTGAGCAGGCCGGCTGACTTGACGAGGATCTCGCCGTTGTCCGCGACCTTGATCTCGACCCCCCGGATGGGCACTCCCACGGTGTCGGCGCGCGCTTCGTTGTCGGGCTGCAGGCACACAAAGACCGCTGTCTCGGTCGAGCCGTACAGCTGCTTGAGGTTGATGCCGATCGAGCGGTAGAAGGTAAACAGGTCAGGCCCGATGGCCTCGCCTGCGGTGTAGGCCACACGCACGCGAGAAAAACCCAGGCTATTGCGCAGCGGGCCATAAACCAGCACGTTGCCCAGCGCGTAGAGGCAGGTATCGACCAGGCCCACGGCCTTGCCGTCCATGCGGGCCGGACCGACCCGTTTGGCCACATTCATGAAGGCCTTGAACAGGCTGCGCTTGATGGCGCTCGCATCTTCCATGCGGATCATCACGCTGGTGAGCATGCCCTCGAACACACGCGGCGGTGCGAAGTAGTAGGTGGGCCCGACTTCCTTGAGGTCGATCGATACCGTGCTCGCGTTTTCCGGGCAGTTGACCACATAGCCGCAGACCAGCCATTGGGCGTAGCTGAAGATGTTCTGGCCGATCCAGGCCGGCGGCAGGTAGGCCAGCACCTCTTCCTGGCTGCCGAGCTTGTCAAACTCAGCGCCAGCCTGCGCGCGGTCCATCAGCGTGCCATGGGTGTGCACCACCCCTTTGGGGTTGCCGGTCGTGCCCGAGGTAAAAAACATGGCGGCCACGTCGTCGCTCTGGCCTTGCTCGACCTGCTTGCTGAAAAAGCCGGGTTCCTTCGACGCCAATGCCGCGCCGTCTTCTAGCAACTGGTCCAGTGAGAGCAGGCCGCTTTCTTGGTAGTTGCGCAGTCCACGTGGATCGTCATAAACGATGTGGCTCAGCAGGGGGCATTGTTCGCGGATCTCCAGCAGCTTGTCGACTTGCTCCTGGTCTTCCACGAATGCCAGCGTCACTTCCGCGTTCGTGATCGGGAACACGCATTCGGCTGCGACCGCGTCTTGGTAGAGCGGCACAGGGATGGCCCCGAGCGATTGAGCCGCCAGCATGGCCGCGTAAAGGCGTGGCCGGTTTGCGCCGATCACCACCATGTGCTGCCCGCGCTGCAGGCCCAGGCGGTGCATGCCACAGGCCATGCGCTCGACCATCTGGGCCAGTGCCGCCCAGCTGTGCGCTTGCCAGATGCCGTATTCCTTTTCGCGCATGGCCGCAGCTTGGGGCCGATTGGCGGCATGCTGCAGCAGTAGCTTGGGAAAAGTCGTTTGCATGGGTCCCCTTCTTGCTGACGCGGCTCACCGCACGTGTGTCCGCCCAAAGTCGCTTTTGTTGCCCGAATGCTATGAGGGGCTTTGACGTCACGTTGTCGTTGCGACGACAATCAAGGGTGTGCCCCACCTAGGGATTTCACTGAGTTTGGCTGAGCCTGCGCAAGTATGGCGTCAGACATGTCCCTTCCATGACTATTGAACCGTCCCTGCACCAGCGCCGCCGGCCTCTGACCCAGACCGAGCTGGGCGGCATTCCCTGGCTTGCTCTGTTGCTGCCGCCAGAGCGGGAACGGGCTGCGGCCGAGTTGGTGGTCAGCCAGGCGGTTCCAGGCGACCATATTTGCCGGGTGGGGCGCGAGGTAACGTATTGGTTTGGCGTGGTCGACGGTTTGCTCAAAATGAGCAGCGACAACGCCCAGGGCGAGACCATGACCTTCACCGGTCTGCCGCCCGGCGGATGGTTCGGTGAGGGCACGGCGCTCAAGCGCGAGCCCTACCGCTACAACGTGCTGGCGTTGCGCCGCAGCCTGGTCGCTGGCTTGCCGGTGGCAACTTTCGACTGGTTGCTCGACCATTCCATCGGCTTTAACCGGTTTGTGATGCGCCAGCTCAATGAGCGACTGGCACAGTTCATCGCGGCGCGCGAGATCGATCGCCTGAGCAACCCCGACTTGCGTGTTGCGCGCAATTTGGCGGCGCTGTTTAATCCCGCGCTGTTTCCGGGTGTTGGGCAGGTGCTGCGCATCACCCAGCAGGAGCTCGCTTACCTGGTCGGGCTGTCACGCCAGCGGGTCAATGAGGCCTTGCGCACGCTTGAGCAGCACGCTGTGATCCGGGTCGAGTACGGCGGCCTGCGTGTGCTCGACCTGGCCCGTCTGCGCAGCGCTACATTTTCGACCTGACTGCCCTTTGAGCCGCCACCGACCCCATGCCCACCCCACCCCAGCCCGCCGCGCAAGCGCCTGAGCCAACCGACGGGCAAGCCCAGTCGGTTCGGCTCAACAAGCGCATGGCCGATTTGGGCCTGTGCTCGCGGCGGCAGGCTGACGATTGGATTGCCCGCGGCTGGGTGCGTGTCGATGGCCGTGCCGCCGTGCTGGGCCAGGCGGTGTCGCTTCAGGCTCACATCGAGGTGGATCGACAGGCGCGAGAGCGCCAGCGCCAGCAGGTGACGGTGCTCATCAACAAGCCGGTCGGTTTCGTCAGCGGCCAGGCCGAAGACGGTTACCGGCCTGCGGCCAGTTTGATCCAGCCGGCCAACCGCTGGCGCGAGTGCAGCAGCGCGACGCGCTGGTCGCCTCAGCATTTGCAGGCGCTGGCGCCAGCCGGCCGTCTGGATATCGACTCGGTGGGCTTGCTCGTGCTCACGCAAGACGGCCGCGTTGCGCGCGAGCTGATCGGCGAAGACTCTCAGATCGAAAAGGAATACTTGGTGCGGGTTACGTGGCAGGGCCGCAGCCAGGATGTGCAGTCGGTTTTCCCCGCGCAAAGCTTGTGCCTGTTGCAGCACGGCCTGAGCCTAGATGGGCTCGTACTCAAGCCGGCCCAGGTGAGCTGGCAAAACCCGGAGCAGCTGCGTTTTGTGCTCCGTGAGGGGCGCAAGCGCCAGATTCGGCGCATGTGCGAGCAAGTTGGCTTGGCCGTCACTGGGCTCAAGCGCATCCGCATTGGTCGGGTGTCCCTTGGGCAACTGCCCCTGGGCCAGTGGCGCTATCTGCGGCAGGACGAGTCGTTCTGAGACGGGGGCCATGAAGCGCCCCGGGCTTTAGCTGCGCGGATCTTCAAGCACGAAGCGGGTGACGATCGGATCGTCTTCGGGCAGGTGAAACGCGCGCTTGCGTTCGCGCAGGTTTGCATCGGCGGCCGTGATCCGGTCAAAGCGGCGCAGATGCTCGGTCCACGATTCGTCGATGACCTGCTCGATGAACCGGCCGGGCTCGCCAATATCGTGCAGCAGCGTCCAATCGAGTGCACCCTGGCGCAAGCGGCTGCGCCGACTTTCTTCCATCAGGCTGCGAAAAGCCGGACCCTGCCGCGGATCGATCAGGTACTCGATGTGCACCATCACCCGGCCTTGTGGCCGGTTGTGGGCCACCGGCGGTTGGAGGGCGCGTGAGGGGGTGAGGTCTTCTTCGATGCTGATGTCGGGCAGGCGTCTGCGGGTCAGCAGCAGCGCCAGCACGCCAGAGGCAGCGGCCAGCAGCAAACTCGTTTGCAGGCTGGTGACTGTGGCCACCTGGCCCCAGACGGCAGCGCCCAGCGCGCTGCCGCCCATGATGCCCATCTGAAACACTGACATGCCGCGCGCGCGCACCCAGTCGGGCAGGGCCATCTGTGCGGACACGCTCAGGCTGTTGGCGTTGGCCAGCCAGACCATGCCCGCCAGGTACATGATGGGGGCTGCCCACCAGAGGCTGGGCGCAACGGCCATCGCTGCGGTCACGCCCGCTTGCACCAAGGTGCCCAGCATCAGCAACCTTCCGGCCGACAGGCGCTGTCGCAATCGCGGCAGCAATATCGCCACCGTGATCGCGCCCAAGCCCATGCAGACCAACAGCAGCGTAAAGCCGCCGGCGCCACCGCCCATGGCCTGGGCCAGCAGGGGCAGCAAGGCCAGCAGGCCCGTGAAATGGAAGAAGACCAGAAACACGCGCACCAGCACACCGCGCAACTGCGAGGATTGCCGCACGAATTG
>CANHDQ010000222.1 GCA_947459405.1 Comamonadaceae bacterium | reverse complement strand
CTTTTGGGTTTCATGGGTCTGGCGCTGGACTTCGGCCGTCTGTTTGTCGTGCGCGGCGAGTTGCAGACCGCCGTGGACAGCTGCGCCCTGGCCGCCGTGCGCGAACTCGATGGCCGAGCCGATGCCTTGGTGCGTGCGAGCAGCGTTGGGCGCGCCGTGGGCAATGCCAATGCGGTCAATTTTCAGTCTGCCAGCTGGGCCGGTCGCGGACAGCTCGTGGATGCCGACGTACAGTTTCTCGATCGCGACCTGATGCAGACCGCGCAGCCGGCGCAGGCGCGCTACGCCCGGTGCCGACATGATCATGCGGCGGTGGGCGCCTGGTTGCTGCCGGCCTTGCAGGCGTTTTGGGGCGACGCGACGCCGGCGGTTTCGATGCGGCTGTCGGCCCAGGCCACCGCCACCCGGCTGAGCGCCCAGACCGCCTGCCCCCTGCCGATTGCGCTGCGGCCTGTGGCCGGAACCAGCGCACCCGATTACGGCCTGAGGGTGGGGCAATGGGTGGCGGTGGTGGGCAGCAAGGGACTGGCTCCGGGCGGACAGATGGGCTGGGCCAACCTCGACGGTTCAAGCAATGCAGCCGAGACCGAGCGCGAATTGCTGGGGTACTGCGGTGTGCGCATCGGCGACCGCCTGGGCACGCCGGGCGCACAGGCATCGGTCACCGACGCCTGGAATCTGCGCTTTGGGCTACGCAAGAACAATGCGCCGGCCGAGGCGGCCGGCCTGCTCGATGCCACGGGCTATGCCTACACGGCGAAGAACTGGCCTTCGCAGCGCAACGCCCTCAGCGGTGCCAAGCCAGCCGGCGCCCACGCCAGCGCGGCCAACTACCTGATCAAGAGCTCGGCGCAGGCCTCGTGCGCCGACACCAGCACCAGCGTCTCGCTTTGCGAGTCCATCACCGGGCTCAAGCTTTCAGGCGCCTACAAATCCCTGGTGCCGCCGGGCGCGGACTATGGCGGCGCCTCGCGCATTGCCGTGGTGCCCGTGGTCAACGATGCGGCCCGGGTGATCGATTACGCCTGCATGCTCATGCTCCAGCCGATGAGCACGCCCATGATCGACGTGCAGCTTGAATACATTGGCAACGCAGGCGACAGCGCCTCGCCTTGCTCCACCGTGGGCCTGCCTGGTGGCAGCGCGGGCCCCCGGGTGGCCACCTTGGTGCGCTAAGCCATGAAACGCCCACCCATGACCGCGAAGCGAAAAGCTGCAGGCTCACAAAGCGGCGCTGCGCTCTTGGAGTTGGCGCTGATCTTGCCCCTGCTCGTGGTGATGGCCTTGACAGTCACCGAGCTCGGCCGCGCGTTGTGGCACTACAAGGTGCTGGCCCAGTCGGCTCGCGAAGCGGCGCGCTATCTGTCGACGCAAACGCCGGGCACGGGGGCCGAGCAGGCCCGCAACCTGGTGCTCTACGGCACGCTGGCCGGCGGTGGTGCCTTTCAACTCTCGGGCCTGACTGCGGCCCAGCCGGTGCAGGTGAGCTGGCAGCGCCAGGGCAGCACCTTGGCGCTGGTCAGCGTGACGGTGGTGGGCTATCGCTTCGACTCGATGACAGCATCGGCCTTTGGCGTGCGCTTGGGGCCCATCACCTTCAGCGACATCCGTGCCAGCATGCGGGCCGCTTCGTGCGGCAGTGTGTGCTGATGACCAAGCGCAAGGCCCAGGCCGGCTCGACGGCGGTGGAGTTTGCCCTGGTGATGCTGGTGTTCCTGACTTTTTTGCTGGGCCTGCTGGACCTCACGCGCCTGCTCTACACCTGGCAGGCGGCCTCCGAGGCGGCCCGCGTGGGCGCACGCTACGCCGCAGTCTGCGACGACACCAGCCGCAGCGCCGATGTGCGCGCCCTGATGCAGCGCACGCTGCCTGCGGTCTCGCAGGTGGCGATCGACTGGCTGCCGGCGGGCTGCGCGGCCAGCCAATGCCAGTCGCTGCGCCTGCGCGTCACCGGCTTGCAGTTTCAGTGGATCTCGCCGATTGCCGGCATCAACGCCCTGGCGCCAATTGCGCTGCCCGTGGCCAGCGTCGAGTTGACCCGCGAGGCCATGCGCCAGGATCCGCAGAGCACAGCCCTGTGCACCCTTTGACCTAGAAGGACCCCAACCCATGAAGATTGCCCTGATTTCCCCAAGCAAGGTGCACCTGAGCGAAATGAGCCAGGTGCTGCAAGGGCCCACCCCCTCAGCGCTGCACGGCGCGGCGCACGAGTTGCTGCAAATCGAGGGCGGGCGCAGCCGCCTGGCCGAGGTGGTCGAGACGCATCAGCCCGACCTGGTGGTGGTCGACGGCATGGGACGCGACCCCGATGAGCTCGAGCCGGTCGAGCAGGTCACCGCGGCGCATCCGCAGCTGGCGGTGCTCATGCTGTGCGCCCAGCAGTCGCCTGAGTTTTTGCTGCGCGCCATGCGCGCGGGCGTACGCGAAGTGCTGGGCTCGCCACCGACGCCAGCCTCGCTGCTGATGGCCGTCGAGCGCGTCGACCGGCGGCGATCGGGCGCGGCGGCGCGGCCACGCGGGCGCGTGCTGGGCTTTGCCTCTTGCAAGGGCGGCAGTGGCGCGACCTTCATCGCGGCCAACCTGGCTTACCAGCTGGCCGCCGAAAAATCGGTGCTGCTGATCGATCTGAACCTGCAATTTGGCGATGCGCTGGGCATGCTCAGCGAGCAGCCTGCCGCGCTGAGCCTGGCCGATGTGGCCCGCGAGATCGACCGGCTTGACGCGGCCTTCTTGGGCGCCTGCACCACCCGCATCCATGAGCGGCTCAGTGTGCTGGCAGCGGCCGAGGACGTGACCGATGGCCTGGAGGTCAGGCCCGAGCACCTGGAGGCCATCGTCAAGCTGGCCCGGCGGCACTATGACTTCGTGCTGCTCGACCTTGAACGCCACCTCGATCCGCTGAGCATCCGCGCGATGGACCTGGCCGACCAGCTCTTCGTGGTCATGCAAGCGGGCCTGCCCTGGCTGCGCAATGCGCGCCGGCTGCAAAAGCTGCTCGCCGGCCTGTCCTACCCGGCCGACAAAGTGCATTGGCTGGTCAACCGCGTCGAGCGCGGCGACGACATCGGCTTGGATGACATCGCCCAGGCGCTGGGGGTCGAGCAGGTGCGCTCGGTGGCCAACGACTGGCGCGAGGTGTCGGCCTGCATCAACCAGGGCACGGCGCTGATCGAGCAGGCGCGCTCCAGTGCGGTGGTGCGCAATCTGGCTGAGCTCGCCCGCAGCCTGGGCCCGCAGACGGGCGAGCCGCCGAGCTTGCTTTCGCGGCTGTTTCGCCGCGCCTGATCTCCCGTCCCCCTGGTACCGACCATGCACCCTTCCCTGACTTTGCGCGAGCGCTTTCGCACGCCCCCAGCCGCGCTGAGCGCGCCGCCGGCGCCAGCCGAGGTGACGCCTGAGCCGCCCGCCGAGCGCTACCAGACCATCAAGGGCCGACTGCACATGAAGCTGGTCGAGCAGTTCGATCTGGCAGCGCTCGAGGCTCTGGCGCCCGATTTGCTGCGCCAGGAAATCGGCCGCCTGACCGAGCGCTTGCTCAACGACGAGCCGGTGGCCATCAACGAGATCGAGCGGCGCCACCTGATTCGCGACATCGGCCACGAGATGATGGGCTTTGGCCCGCTCGAGCTGCTGATGGCCGACCCGACCGTCTCCGACATCTTGGTCAACAGCTGGCATCAGGTGTATGTGGAGAGGCGCGGCAAGCTCGAATTGACGCCGGTCACCTTTCAAAACGAGGCGCATCTGATGCGCATCATCGACAAGATCGTCTCGCGGGTCGGGCGGCGCATCGACGAATCGAGCCCGATGGTCGACGCCCGCCTGCCCGATGGCTCGCGGGTCAATGTGGCGATCGCGCCGGTGGCCATCGACGGGCCGATGATGTCGATCCGGCGCTTTGCGCAGGTGCCGCTGAAAATGGAGCGGCTGGTCAGCGAGGGCTACCAGAGCCTGACGCCCGACATGGCGCGTTTTCTGCAAGCGCTGGTGCAGGCCAAGGTCAATTTGCTGATCTCCGGCGGCACGGGCTCGGGCAAGACCACCTTGCTCAACATCTTGTCGGGCTTCATCCCGCGCGACGAGCGGGTGGTGACGATCGAAGATGCGGCCGAGCTCCAGCTGCAGCAGCCCCATGTGGTGCGGCTGGAGACGCGGCCGCCCAATATCGAGGGGCACGGCGAGATCACGCAGCGCGCCCTGGTGCGCAACGCGCTGCGCATGCGGCCCGATCGCATCGTCATCGGCGAGGT
>CANHDQ010000221.1 GCA_947459405.1 Comamonadaceae bacterium | reverse complement strand
GCGCAGATGATGGACGACGAAGCCCGCCACGCCAGCGACGCCGGCAAAGCCGGGGCCAGCGCCCTGCCCTCGCCGGTGACAGCCCTGATGAAAGCCGCCGCCAAGGTGATGACAACCACAGCGCACCGGATTTAGGCGCGCGCCCGCCTTGCGAGCCTGACGGCTTGGCCCGGCGCCCCACGCTTTTGCCTGACAATCTCCGTATGCGTCTGGCCCCAGATCAGGTTCAGGTCATCAAGTCGGTTGCCCAGCGGGTGCTGGGTGACGATGCGCATGTGATTTTGTTTGGCTCGCGCACCGACGACGCCAAGCGCGGTGGCGACATCGACCTGCTGTTTGAAACGCCACATCCCGTGGGCAATCGTGCGACAGCGCTGGGGCAGATTTACGCCGCATTGATTAGCGAACTCGGCGATCGCAAACTCGATTTGCTGCTTTGCGACCCCGACACGCCCGACGCGCCGGTGCTGCGCCTCGCACGAGACACTGGGATGCGACTGTGACGTTGCGCTACCTGCCCGAATATGTGAGCCAGGTGCGTCAAAGCCTGGCCTTGGCGCACAAGGAGGCTGAGCATTTGCGCTACAGCCAGAGCACGCTGTTTGCGCTGCCGCTGGATCGGGCTTGGGTACAAGCCCTGGGCCAGCAGCCAGCCCTGGCCGAGAAGGTGGAAGCCTTTGCCAGCCGGTTTGCTCGACTGCTGGATCATCTGGGCGAGAAGCTGCTGCCGCGATACGCCGCTCTCGTGGGCGAGCCCACCAGAACCTTGCTGGACACGCTGGCCTTTGCCGAACGGGCGCAAGTGTTGCCAGATGCCCAGGCCTTTATTGCTGCCCGTCGGCTCAGAAATGCGCTGGTGCACGAATACATGCACGACGCCCAGGTCTTCCTCGAAAGCCTATTGGCCGCCCAGTCGGCCTGCGAGCTGTTTTTTGGCACGATCGAGCAGGTTGATGCGCAGCTGGTGCGCTTGGGCATCGAGCGCGACTGAGCGCGACTGAGCGCGGCTCCCCGGCCGCCCCGCCGCCCGGATATCAGGCCACTTCCTTGATCTCGAAACTGGTGGTGATGCTGGCGGTTTTGGCCAGCATGATGCTGGCCGAGCAAAACTTGTCGTGGCTCATGGCGATGGCGCGCTCGACGGCGGCGGCAGCCAGCGCCCGCCCGGTCACCACGAAGTGCATGTGGATGCGGGTAAAGACCTTGGGGTCGGTGTCGGCGCGTTCGGCCTTGAGCTGCACGCTGCAGCCACGCACATCGTGCCGGCCGCGCTTGAGGATGAGCACCACGTCATAGGCGGTGCAGCCCCCCGTGCCGGCGAGCACGGTCTCCATGGGGCGCGGGGCCAAGTTGGCGCCGCCGTTTTCGGGCCTGGCCGCATCGGGCGCGCCGTCCATCATCAGCACGTGGCCGCTGCCGGTCTGCGCGATAAAGGACATGGCCGATCCCTGGCCCTCGATGGCGGGGTTGCCACCCCAGCTGACTATGCATTCCATGAATTTCGGTCTTTCTATTTGTTGATGATGGGCAATAACACCGCGCCGCAGTCGCTTTTGTGTCGCACTGAATGTTGCGCCGCAGCAAGTCGTCTTTAAAATGGGGCCCAAGCGACAAAAAATCTGGGGGGCGCGCAAGCGCCCAAACGACAAAACGCCCGGCCAATTGTTGCACCGCTTGTCTCCTCCACTTCTCTGAAAGAGTGGTTTACAGCCTGGGCCGCAAGGTCCGGGCTTTTTCTTTTCGGCGCGATCGCGGCTGGGGCGACATAGAGCCGCCATCTTGCGTCGTTGCAAGGCACGCAGCGCCGTGACAATCCATGTCGTTGTGCGTCGGCCGATGGATTGCTTCGTTCCTCTCAATGACCGGGAAGAGACGCAATGGCTGGGAAGGGGCGCAATGACCGGGAAGGGGCGCAATGAAACGGCGGGATGTCATAGCAATGGTCGGCGCTCCCACAGCAGCTAGGCCAGCGCCCTGCCTGAACCCGTGGGCGCCACGCCCCCGCATCGATGGCCCCCGATCGCCTGGGGTTTATGATTTCGGGTTAACCCCGAGATCGCCATGCCCAAGACCGCTGCTTCCACCGCCCGAGCCTTGCAGCCCGGGGATTACCTCAAGAAGATCCTGACCGCGCGCGTCTACGACGTGGCGGTCGAGTCGCCGCTGGAGGTGGCGCGCAGTCTGAGCCAGCGGCTGGGCAACACGGTGCTGCTCAAGCGCGAGGACCAGCAACCGGTGTTTAGCTTCAAGCTGCGCGGGGCCTACAACAAGATGGCGCATCTGAGCGCGGCGCAGCTCAAAAAGGGCGTCATCTGCGCGTCGGCCGGCAACCACGCGCAGGGCGTGGCGCTGAGCGCGCGCAAGCTGGGCACGCGGGCGGTGGTCGTCATGCCGGTGACCACGCCGCAGCTCAAGGTCGATGCGGTGCGCGCTCTGGGCGCCGAGGTGGTGCTGCACGGCGACAGCTACTCGGACGCCCACGAGCACGCCGTGTGGCTCGAGAAAAAAAAGGGCCTGACCTTCGTCCATCCCTTTGACGACCCGGATGTGATCGCCGGCCAGGGCACGATCGCGATGGAGGTCTTGCGCCAGATCCAGAGCACGGGCGACCGGCTCGATGCGGTGTTTGTGGCCATCGGCGGCGGCGGGCTGATCTCGGGCGTGGCCAACTACATCAAGGCAGTGCGACCCGAGGTGCGGGTGATCGGCGTGCAGATGAACGACTCCAACGCCATGATGCAGTCGGTGGCCGCCGGCCGGCGTGTGGCGCTTGGCGAGGTGGGCCTGTTTTCCGATGGCACGGCGGTCAAGCTGGTGGGCGAGGAAACCTTGCGCATCAGCCGCGGCCTGGTCGATGAATTTCTAACGGTCGACACCGATGCGGTGTGCGCGGCCATCAAGGACGTGTTTGTCGACACGCGCAGCATCGTCGAGCCCGCCGGTGCACTGGCGGTGGCGGCGCTCAAGCAGTATGCGGCGCGTCATCGCAAGAAGGGCGAAACCTACGCAGCGATTTTGTGCGGCGCCAACATGAACTTCGACCGCCTGCGCTTCGTGGCCGAGCGCGCCGAGGTGGGCGAGGAGCGTGAGGCGCTGTTTGCCGTCACCATTCCTGAAGAGCGCGGCAGCTTGCGGCGGTTTTGCGAGTTGATCGGCACGCTGCCGGGCGGGCCTCGCAATGTGACCGAGTTCAATTACCGCATCAGCGACAGCGAGCAGGCCCATGTGTTCCTGGGCCTGACCACGCAGGGCCGCGGCGAGAGCGCCAAGCTGGCCGCGGCCTTGACCCGCAGCGGCTTCAAGGCCGTCGACCTGACGCACGACGACCTGGCCAAGGAGCACATCCGCTACATGGTGGGCGGGCACAGCGCGCTGTCCAAAGACGAGCGCCTGCTGCGCTTTGTTTTCCCCGAGCGGCCCGGTGCGCTGATGAAGTTTTTGCTCAGCATGCGGCCGGGCTGGAATATTTCGCTGTTTCACTACCGCAACCAGGGCGCTGACTACGGCCGCATCCTCGTCGGCCTGCAAGTGCCACGCGCCGACCGCGCCGCCTTCAAGCAGTTCCTGCAGACCCTGGGCTACCCCCACGTCGAAGAGACCGACAACCCGGCGTATCGGCTTTTTCTCAAGAGCTAAAGGGCGCGTCGCGCCCAGGGCGATGCGCCTGCAAGCCATGGGCTTGTGCGGCGGCCGATGGATCGCTTCGTTCCTCGCGATGACTGAGGGGTTTGATGAATCGGCTGCAAAGCAGCCGCAGTGACAGCGCACCGGCCTGTCATTGCGAGGCGCGCAGCGCCGTGGCAATCCAGGTTTTCATATGGCGAGCTATGGAGCGCTTCGTTCCTCGTGGCGATGCGGCGCAGGCTCAGGACTGGCCGCCGCCCCCGCAGTTGGCCACGCCGCTGGCCACATGGCCGGCAGGAACGTGTTCGGCCGCCGAGTTGACGTGGCCCGTCTGGTCGTCAAAGAAAAAGTCGGGCTCAAACTCGCGCAGGAACTGGCCTTTGTCCAGGCCGCCGAGAAACATGGCCTCGTCGACTTCCACATTCCAGTTCATCAGCGTGCGGATCGCGCGCTCGTGGGCCGGCGCGCTGCGCGCGGTGACCAGCGCGGTGCGGACCCGCATGCGCGAGGTGCCCACGTGCTGCAGCCGGTGCAGCGCCTCGAGCAGCGGCTTGAAGGGGCCGGCCAGCAGCGGCTGCGCCGCCTTGTCGCGTTCATGCTGCTGAAAGGCGTGCAGGCCCTGGGCCTGAAACACACGCTCGGCCTCGTCTGAAAACAAGACCGCGTCGCCGTCAAAGGCAATGCGCACCTCGTGGGGATGGGCGGCGCTGGCTTG
>CANHDQ010000220.1 GCA_947459405.1 Comamonadaceae bacterium | reverse complement strand
TGATCACGCCGACGGCCAGGTCGACCACATTGCCCCTGAGCGCAAACTGCTTAAATTCTTGAATCACAGCTCATCCTTGAGTAAAAAAGTACTCAAGTGTAGGCCGGGTGCGCGGGTTTTTAAAAGCCCAGCCGCGGTGGGCGGCGCCAGATGGATTTGCGCCTTAGCCCTTGGCCGCCTCAAGCATGTCGCGGGTCTGCTCAGCCACCCGGCGCGCGGCCTGGGCGTAGTCGCCTTCGCTGGAGGCGTAGAGGATGGCGCGCGAGGAGTTGACGATGATCGGCCCGGCGCTGCTGCCGTCGGCCCGGCCGCGCCAACCGGCTTTGACGGTGGCCGCCGCATCGCCGCCTTGCGCGCCCACGCCCGGAATGAGCAGGGGCACGGTGGGTGCAATCTGGCGCACGCGCTCGATCTCGGCCGGGTAGGTGGCACCCACCACCAGGCCGAGCTGGCCGTTGAGGTTCCAGGGGCCTTGCGCCAAGCGCGCCACATGTTCGTAGAGCAGTGGCTGGCCATCGACCGAGGCCAGACGCTGGTTTTGCAGATCATCGCCGCCGGGGTTGGAGGTGCGGCACAGCAAAAAAGCGCCCTTGCCCTCGTACTTGAGGTAGGGCGCCACCGAGTCCCAGCCCATGAAGGGCGAGAGCGTGACCGCATCGGCGCCGTAGCGATCGAAGGCCTCTTTGGCGTACTGCTCGGCGGTTGAGCCGATGTCGCCGCGCTTGGCATCGAGGATGATGGGCACTTGGGGTGCCACACGGCGCATGTGCTCCATCAGCCGTTCGAGCTGGCCTTCGGCGCGGTGCGCGGCAAAGTAGGCGATCTGCGGCTTGAAGCTGCTCACCAGATCGGCCGTGGCATCGACGATGGCCGCACAAAAGTCGTAGATCTTGTGGGCATCGCCCTTCAGCCCTGCCGGAAATTTGGCGGGCTCCGGGTCCAGGCCCACGCAGAGCATGGAGCGGTTGGCACGCTCGGCAACAGCAAGCTTGGCTGAAAAATTCATGGGCAGATTGTAGGCAGCACCCGCGGCGCCTCCTGCCGTCTCAAGGGCCAGAGCCTGCTTGCCATCTCGGAAGGCGCCAGTCCCACACCAGCGCCGCCGCGCGCAGCAGGGTGGCAACGGCTGCCGCACCCAACAGCGTCAGCCAGGGCGGCAGCGCCAAACCCTGCAGGCCTACCAAAGTCCATCCGCCGACGAAGGCACAAATCGCGTAAGGCCGATGGTCGCTGAAGACGCGCGGAATCTCGTTGCAGACGATGTCGCGCAGCACGCCGCCGAAGACGGCGGTCACCATGCCCAGGATGACCGCGATGATGGCAGGCATCTGCGCATCCAGCGCGATTTGTGCGCCCCCTGCGGTAAACAAGCCAAGCCCCAGTGCGTCGGGCCATTGCATCGCCCGTTCGGTCGGTTCGAGATGTCGAGCCCGCATGAAGACCATGGCCCCGATGCACAGGGCCAGCAGCACCCACACCCAGATGGCGTGCTGCATCCAAAAGATGGGTCGTCGATCGAGGAGGACATCGCGTACGGTTCCCCCACCAAAGGCCGCCAAGCCGGCGACCACGCAAATGCCGACGGCATCGAGTTTCTTGCGCGCGCCCTCAATCACGCCGGACAAGGCAAACGACAGCGTGGCGACCACTTCAATGGCCACTTGAGTGTGTGAGAGGGCCCAGGGAACTGCGCTGTTCATGCGGCCGATTGTCGCCGGGGCGGCTCTCGGTGAGCCACACGACGACGTCTACAGGCGCCCGCCGTCGCTTCGTGATCAGTACTTCTCAGCCAGCAGGCCCATGCCGGGCAGCGGGTCCTTGATGCCCAGGCGGCGCAGGGCCAGCCAGTATGTGGCCACGTTGACGCCGATCAGGGGTTTGCCCAGGCGGTGTTCGATCGCTGGCGTCATGGCCGAGACGGGCAGGTTGGTGCCCACGTGGATCAGCGCCTCAGCCTTCGGATGGTTGGCGGCTTCAAAGCCTTGCATGATTTGATCGGCGGTAAAGCGCGCCACGGCGGTGGGGCCAGTGGATTTGAGGCCGTGGGTGGCCACCACCTCATAGCCGCAGGCGGTGAAGAAGGCCGCGATCATCTCGTCGGCCGGCGGCCAGTAAGGCGTGAGGATGGCAATCCGCTTGGGCTTGCCAATGGCCTCCAGCCCCGCAAGTACCGCGCGCGAGGGCGTGATGAAGGGAATGCCGCAGAGTTTTTCGAGCCGCTGCTCTTCGGCCAGCGCCTGCGCGCCGTCGCCGCGAAAGGAGTGGATCGAGTGGCCGTGGGCCACCACATGGGGCTCGCACAGCAGCACCAGCTCCAGCGCCTCTTCGAGCTCGCCTTTTTCGGTCTCCAGCGCCCGCTTGTAGGCGGCCTGGTCGTCGTAAGGCCGGGGGGGCAGGCGCATGCGGGTGACGTGGTTGGTCACGCCAGGCGGGCGCATGGCTTCCATTTCGGGCTGCACGATGGTGTTGGTGGCCGGCACCACCACCGCCACTTTGGCGCGCGTGGCCAGGCTGTCCGGGCTCGGTGTGCGGGTCTGGATGGACATGGGGCTTCTCCTCCTTCTGTGTGCGCCGCGGCTCAGGTGATCGCGTTGGCGCGCGCGATGCTGTTGATCATGGACGACATGAGCAGGTAAGCGCGTGCCTTGACCGGATCGGCCACCGTCTGGCGCAGCTCTTCAAAGCGCGCCAGGCGGGTGGGCAGGTCTTTTTCTTCCAGGTTCTTCTTGTTCTTGACCGACAGGGTCTGCACGTACTCCATGGCCACTGTGTGCCTCTGGCGGTGATACAGGTCGAGCAGGTCTGCGCTGGCGCTGCCCTTGACGACGCGGGCGAGTTTTTCACCGAGGTTGACCGCGTCGTGTATGCCGCTGTTGAGCCCAAAGCCGCCCAGCGGGTTGTTGACGTGCGCCGAGTCGCCGGCCAGCAGCACACGGCCCACCCGAAACTGCTGGGCCACGCGCTGGTGCACGCGGTAGACGCTCTGGTGCACGATGGGGTAGGTCTCTTGCGCAGACGCGCCGATGATGCGGTTGATGGTGCGGTGGGCAAAGGCCGGCGCCAGCACCTCCTCGTCGCTCAGATCGTCATGGACGGGCGTGGTCATGCGCCACAGGCCGGGCGGGCCGGCGTCGGGCATGCGAAAGAAGGCCAGCCATTGCTCGGGGTCGCTGATGTAGGCGTTGTCGGCATAGCCCAGCGGCTCGAAGTCAAAGGAGGTGCTGACGACGGTGTAGCGCTCGGGCCAGGTGTAGCCGTCAAATGAAATGCCGGCCGATTTGCGCACCGCGCTGCGCCCGCCGTCGGCCCCCACCAGGTAGCGGCCCTTGACTTGCACCACGCCCGCTGCGGTGCGGGCGCGCGCCACCACCTCATCGTCGGTCTGCGTGAGGTCCAAAAACTCGTGGCCAAACAGCACCTGGGCATGGCTGTAGGCCCTGAGCTTGTCCAGCAAGATGGGCGTGAGCCGGTGCTGCTCGAGGTGCAGGCGAAAGGGGTAGGGCGTGTCGTTTTTGAGCAGGTCCAGATCCCACTGCGCGATCAGGCCGTACTCGCGGTCGCGTGACTGCCAGTGGCGCACCTTGATGCCGGTCTGCAGCATGGCATCGGCCACGCCCTCGGGCTGCAGCATCTCGAGCGTGGGGGGGTGAAAGGTGCCGGCGCGCAAATCGAGCGTGGTGCTCGGCTCGCTTTCGAGCACGGTCACCGGCACCTGCCGGCGCGCGAGCTCAAGCGCGCACAGCAGACCGACCGGGCCGGCGCCGACGACGATGACCGGCAATGGGGGACTGGACGCGAGAGTCATGGGTTGTGGCCTTCAAGGCGCCGTGTGGGGTGCAGGATTTAGCGCAGGCCGACCCGGCCTTCGACGCCGACCTGCCCGATGTTGTTGGTGGTCCAGACCTGCAGCGCGTCGCCCTGCTCGGTGCAATGGACATGAAAGCCGCCGATGTCAAACGTCGGCTTGAGCGCGCGAAACTCGAAGCTGGCCAGCGCGCGCCCGGGCGCCACCTGGGTCTGCACCAGATGGAGCATCAGCGTGGCCAGCAGCGGGCCGTGCACCACCAAGCCGGGATAGCCCTCGACCTGGCGGCAAAAGTCCACGTCGTAGTGGATGCGGTGGCCGTTGAAGGTGCTGGCCGAATAGCGAAACAGCATCACCGGATCGGCCTGCCAGGCCATCACGCGCTGGCCTTCGCGCTCAAAAGCGTGCTCGCCCGCGCGGGCCCGCTGACCAAGCTCGCGCAGGGCCTGCTTTTCAGCATCGCTGGCCGCATCGCGGTAGACGATGTCCTGCTCTTCCACAAGCAACGCGTCGCCGCCGCTGGCATAGCGGTGCTGCACGGTCACGAACACCATGCGCCCGCT
>CANHDQ010000219.1 GCA_947459405.1 Comamonadaceae bacterium | reverse complement strand
TGCTTTGGGAGCAGGGGGTCCAAGGTTCGAATCCTTGTACTCCGACCATATCGTTTGCCACCATCGTGCCCGTTCAGCGGGCTTTTTTGTGCCCGCTGACTTTGCGAGCTGCGTGGCTGGCGGGCGCTAAGATGTTTCTCAACTGCCCGTAGCTCAGTCGGATAGAGCAACAGCCTTCTAAGCTGTGGGTCGGGGGTTCGATTCCCTCCGGGCAGGCCAGTCAGTCGTGGCGGCCTGGTGCGGCCGGTCAAAGGGCGTTGATCGGAATCTTCACGTACGCCGTTCCGTTGCTCTCCTTGGGAGGCATTTCCCCGGCGCGGATGTTGATCTGCACCGCAGGCAAGATGAGCACAGGCATCTCAAGAGTGGCATCGCGTCGGGTGCGCATCTCCACAAATTGCGCTTCGCTGATGCCGTCATGAACATGGATGTTTTTGGCGCGCTGTTCGGCCACCGTGGTCTCGTAGGCAATGGGGCGGCCGTTGGGCGGGTAGTCATGGCACATGAACAGCCGAGTGTGCGCCGGCAGGCCCAAAATCTTGCGGGTCGAGGCGTACAAGGTCTTGGCATCCCCGCCGGGGAAGTCGCAGCGGGCCGTGCCCACATCGGGCATGAACAGGGTGTCGCCCACAAAGACCGCGTCGCCAAACTGGTAGGCCACGCAGGCTGGCGTATGACCGGGTACTGACATCACGGTGCCGGTCAATGAGCCCACCGCAAGCGATTGCCCGTCGGCCAGCAGGCGGTCGAACTGTGAGCCGTCCAGCTTGAACTGCGGCTCGAGGTTGAAGATGCCCTTGAACACTTTTTGCACCCGGGTGATCTGCTCGCCAATGGCGATTTGGCCGCCTAGATGCTTTTTGAGGTAGGGCGCAGCGCTCAAGTGGTCGGCATGGGCGTGGGTTTCGAGGATCCAATCGACCGTCAATTGATGGGCTCTGACGAACTCGATCACCTGGTCTGCCGACGTGGTGCGGGTACGGCCTGACTTTGGGTCGTAGTCCAGCACCGAGTCAATGATGGCGCAGGCCGAGCCCGGGCCGTTGTGCACCACATAGGTCACGGTCCAGGTGGCTTTGTCAAAGAAACCTTGCACTTGGGGGGTGGCGGGGTTGGGGGCGGCAGCGGCCATGGCGACTCCTTTAATTAAGTTTCAGATAGTCTATTGACAAATAGATTGTTTGTCAATAGACTATCGCTTAATCAAGTGTTGGGGGCTTTGCGAAATGAGCGATGTGACATTCGAACTGAGCGACATGCGTCTGGCTGCCAGCCGGGCGTGCAACTTGATGAAGGTGCTGGCCAACCCGGACCGACTGATGATTTTGTGTCAGCTGTCGCAAGGGGAAAAGCGGGTCGGTGAGCTCGAGCAGTTGCTGGGCATCGTCCAACCGACCTTGTCGCAGCAGCTGACGGTGCTGCGCGAGGAGCAGTTGGTCAACACCCGGCGTGAAGGCAAGAGCATCTACTACAGCGTCAAGAGTCCGCAGGCTCTGGCGGTGATCCAGACCCTGTATCAACAATTTTGTAGCGCGCCGTGTCAGCAGGCGAACTGAACCTCTTGAAGAAAAGGAAATCTCCATGACGATCGATTGGACCCACTTCACCCCTTGGGCTTCGCTGGCCGGGGGCATCGTGCTGGGCTTGGCCTCGGCGCTCTTTATCTTGGTCAACGGACGCATTCTGGGCATCAGCGGCATCTTGGGAGGCTTGCTGGCGCCCAAGCAGGGCGACTGGGGGTGGCGAGCAGCCTTCTTGTTGGGCATGCTGGCCGCCCCAAGCACTTTGGCTTGGGTGGCGCCGCCCGGCCTGATCAGCGCACCGCGCATCGATGCAGGCTATGCGGCCGTGGTCGTTGCAGGGTTGTTGGTGGGCTACGGCACGCGCCTGGGCTCAGGCTGCACCAGCGGTCACGGCGTGTGCGGGCTGTCCAGGCTGTCGCCGCGCTCCCTGGTGGCCACCGGCACCTTCATGGCTGCCGGCTTTGCCATGGTTTATGTGATTCGCCATCTGTTTTGAGAGGAGAGGTCATGACCCGTACCACCGCATCTCGTTTGAGTGAGTTCATCGTGGGCCTGCTGTTCGGCTGGGGCTTGCTGATTTCCGGCATGACCGATCCCGGCAAGGTGATCGGTTTTCTTGACCTGGCGGGCTCCTGGGATCCGTCCCTGGCGCTGGTCATGGGCGGTGCCATCGCCGTGGGCTTCTTTGCGTTTGGCATGGCCAAGAAGCGCACCCGCAATTTCTTTGGCGGTGCCTTGCATTTGCCCACCTCGCGCGACATCGACAAGCGGCTGCTGCTCGGTGCCTTGCTGTTTGGCGCTGGCTGGGGATTGGCTGGTTTTTGTCCGGGCCCTGGCATTGTGAGCATGGCCGCCGGTCAACCCAAGGCGGTCCTCTTCGTGGTTGCCATGCTCGCTGGCATGCTGGTGTTCGAGTGGATTGATCGCCTCGGCCGCCGCACGTTGACTGCCGTTTGAGTGTTCTCTTGTTAGAGGGGCGCCCCATGCCTGTTCAAGCCTTGAGCCCGGATTTCGCCGTCACCGGCCAGATTGCTGCGCAGGATGCAGCAGCCATCGCCCAGGCCGGTTTCCGGTCGATTGTTTGCAATCGCCCCGATGGCGAGGGTGGTCCGGCGCAGCCGCCCTTCCAGGCGATCGAGCAGGCCGCTGCCCAGGTTGGTCTGCAGGCGCGTTACTTGCCGGTGGTGGCGGGGCAGATCACAGCGGCCGACGGCGCGGCGCTGGCGCGCCTGCTGCTCGAGTTGCCCGCACCGGTGCTGGCCTACTGCCGCAGCGGTGCGCGATCGACCACTTTGTGGCAACTGGCCCAGGCCCAGCAATGAGCGTCGGCACGCCATGAAACAGCAGGGCAGCAGCCTGAGGGCCTTCTTTCCCATCTTGGACTGGGGCCGCCACTACGAGCGCAGCACCCTGGCCAGCGACCTGCTGGCCGCCGCGATCGTCACGCTCATGCTCGTTCCGCAGAGCCTGGCTTATGCATCGCTGGCGGGGCTGCCGCCCCATGTTGGGTTGTATGCCAGCATCGCGCCGCTGCTGCTGTACGCCATCTTGGGCACCAGCCGCGTGTTGGCCGTCGGTCCGGTGGCGGTGGTGTCTTTGATGACGGCTGCGGCCATCGGCGAGCATGCCCAGGCGGGCTCGCCTCAGTACTGGGCGGTGGCGATCACGCTGGCCTTCTTGTCGGGCGCGATGCTCCTGGTCATGGGCCTGCTGCGCCTGGGTTTCCTGGCGAGTTTTCTGAGCCACCCGGTGATCTCGGGCTTCATCACGGCATCGGCCCTGCTCATTGCGGCCGGCCAGCTCAAGGTCATCCTCGGCGTCAAGGTCGAGGGCCACAACTTTATCGAGCTGGCCTGGGGCCTGGCCCAGCAGTGGGGTCAGGTGCATGCGCTGACGGCAGCGCTGGGTTTGGTCATGGTGGCTTTTCTTTTTTGGGCCCGGCTGCGCCTCAAGCCCTTGCTGCTGTCGTGGGGGCTGCAAGCCCGGCTGGCCGATGGGCTGGCAAAGGCCGCGCCGGTTGGCGCCATTTCGTTGGCGGCTGTGCTGACCTGGTTTTTTCAGTGGGCGCAAAGCGGCGTCAAGATTGTGGGCACGGTGCCCCAGGGTTTGCCGCCCCTGACCTGGCCCGTCTGGGATCTCGCGCTCTGGCGTGAGCTGGCCATACCGGCCCTCTTAATCAGCGTCGTTGGTTTCGTCGAGTCAGTCTCGGTCGGGCAGACGCTGGCGGCCAAGCGCAGGCAGCGCATCGAGCCCGATCGCGAACTGGTGGCGCTGGGGGGCAGCAATCTGGCTGCCGCGTTCACGGGCGGCTTTCCCGTCACGGGTGGTTTTGCTCGCTCGGTGGTCAATTTCGATGCGGGCGCGCAAACGCCGGCAGCCGGTGTGTTTACCGCTGTGGGCATCTTGCTCACCGTGCTCTTGCTCACGCCGGCGCTGTATTTCGTGCCCCAGGCGACGCTGGCGGCCACCATCGTGGTGGCGGTGCTGTCGCTGGTCGATCTGGGGATATTCAAGCGCACCTGGCTTTATGCCAAGGCCGACTTTGCCGCCGTGCTGACGACCGTGGCGGTGACGCTGGGCGTGGGCGTGGAGGCGGGGCTGGTGGCCGGGGTGCTCGTGTCCCTTTCGCTGTTTCTGTTCAGGACCAGTCGGCCGCATATTGCCGAGGTGGGCTTGGTTGGCGGCACCGAGCACTTTCGCAACGTGCTGCGCCACCAAGTCAGGGTCGATCCGCGGCTGCTGAGCCTGCGGGTCGACGAAAGCCTGTACTTTGCCAATGCCCGAGCGCTGGAGGATCGGATCAATCAGGAGGTGGCCAAGCGGCCCAAGCTGCAGCATGTGGTGCTGCAGTGCTCGGCCATCAAC
>CANHDQ010000218.1 GCA_947459405.1 Comamonadaceae bacterium | reverse complement strand
GGCGAGTTCGGCCCGCGCGTGCCCGCTGCGGTTCGCCAGGAGGTGCTGGCGCGTCAGCAGGATCTGGCAGCCGGACGCCTGCGCCCGTTTGCAGCCGGTGACAAGCCGGTGCTCGATGCCTCGGGTGCGGTGATGATTGCGGCACGCTCGGCTCTGAGTGACGAGCAGATCTTGAACATGAAAACCCTGGTGCAGGGGGTGCAGGGCGGCTTGCCGCGCTGATGCCGGCGACGACGTTGGATGGACATCCCAGCCGTGACTGTGAAGGGCCGGCGCGGATGCGCTAACCTTGACAGCCATGAGCGCCTACCGATCTGCCCTCCTGTATTTTTCGCCCGATGACCGCCTGGTCTATGAAGCCGACGGCCTGCTGCTGACTGCGCCGGACGAGCGCGGCGTGCAGCGCGTCACCTCGATCGGGCCTTGGTCGGCCCAGGCGGCGGCCGGCGAGGTCCTTGAGCACTGGCCGGGGCGGCTGATCGCACCGGGTTTTGTCGATCTGCACGTGCACTACCCGCAGCTCGACGTGATCGCGTCACCGGCCGACGGCCTGCTGCCCTGGCTTGAGACGTACACCTTCGTGCAGGAGGCCCGCTTTGGCGATCGGGCCCACGCGCAGGAGGTGGCCACTTTTTTCCTCGATGAACTGCATCGCCATGGCGTGACCACGGCCATGGTTTTTTGCAGCTCGCACGCCAGCTCGGTCGAGGCCCTGATGGCCCAGGCACGCTCGCGCGGCCTGCGGCTGATCGCCGGCAAATGCCTGATGGACCGACACGCGCCCGATGGGGTAAGGGACCAGACCGAGGCCAGCCTGATCGAGACCGAGAGCCTGATCGGGCGCTGGCAGGGGGTCGATCGCCTGGGCTATGCCATCACGCCGCGCTTTGTGCCCAGTTGCAGCGATGCCCAACTGGCCGGTGCGGGCGAGCTGGCGCGGCGCCACCCGCAGGTGTGGGTGCAGTCGCACGTGGCAGAAAATCACGACGAGATCGCCTGGGTGCATGCTTTGCATCCGCAGGCGCGCAGCTATTTGTCGGTGTACGAGCAGTTTGGTCTGCTCAGGCCGCGCAGTGTGTATGCGCACTGCATCCATCTCGATGCCGCCGACCGCGAGCTCATGCGCAGCACTGGTGCGGCCGCTGCGGTCTGCCCCACCAGCAACTTGTTTTTGGGCAGCGGCATGTTCGACTACGCGGCCAGCCAGCAGGCGGCTCTGACCTACGGTCTGGCCAGCGATGTCGGCGGTGGCACCAGCTTTAGCCCCTTTCACACCATGCTGGCGGCTTACTACGTGGCCCGCGACGGCCGCGGCAAGACCGGCCTGTCCCTGGCCCCCGAGCGGCTGTGGTTCGATCACACCGCGGGGGCGGCCCGCGCGCTTGGGCTCGAGGGCGTGGTGGGCAATCTGCTGCCGGGCTGCGAGGCCGATTTTGTGGTCCTCAACCCTCGCTGCACGCCCTTGCTCGAGCGCAAGGTCGAGCGCGCGGAAAGCCTGGCGCAGTGGCTGTTTGCGATGATTGTCCTTGGCGACGACCGGCTTATTGAGCGCACCGTGATCGCCGGCCGCCCTGGGGCCTAAGGCCCGGCCGCCTACAATCGGCTCCCCCCTCGCAGGACCGTCTCATGAGCATCAAGAGCGACAAGTGGATCCGCCGCATGGCTGAGCAGCACGGCATGATCGAGCCCTTCGAGCCGCGGCAGGTGCGTCAGGCCGATGGCGGACGCAAGATCATCAGCTACGGCACCAGCAGCTATGGCTATGACATCCGCTGTGCGCCCGAGTTCAAGGTCTTTACCAATATTCATTCGACCGTGGTCGATCCGAAGAATTTCGACGAAAAAAGCTTCGTCGACTTTCATGGCGACAGCTGCATCATTCCGCCCAACAGCTTCGCGCTGGCCCGCACGCTCGAGTATTTCCGCATTCCCCGAAATGTCCTGACGATCTGCCTGGGCAAGAGCACCTACGCGCGCTGCGGGATCATCGTCAACGTCACCCCCTTCGAGCCCGAATGGGAGGGCTACGTCACCCTGGAGTTTTCCAACACCACCCCGCTGCCGGCGCGTATTTATGCGGGCGAGGGCTGCGCCCAGGTGCTGTTTTTTGAAAGCGACGAAGTCTGTGAAACCTCGTACAAAGACCGCGGCGGCAAGTACCAGGGGCAGGTGGGTGTGACCTTGCCCAAGGCCTGAGGCGATGGCGGCAGGCCCTTTTCTTTTCCATTTGACAAGAGATACAGTGGGCAACTTTTTAGGGCCGCTGACGCTAGCGGCCGAGAGGATCTCCCCTTGAACGCCCCATTGACTCGCTGGCAAGCCGGCGACGGCGCCGCGCCTCGGCACGTGGCCTTCATCATGGACGGCAACGGCCGCTGGGCCAAGAAGCGCGGTTTGCCGCGCACCTTTGGCCACAACAGTGGCGCCCGGCAGGTGCGTGACCTGATCGAGCGCTGTGCCGATCTGGGGATAGGTCATGTCACCTTGTTTGCTTTCAGTTCCGAAAACTGGAAGCGTCCGGCCGACGAGGTTTCGAGCCTGATGAGCTTGTTCGAGCTGTATCTTGAAAAAGAGGCCCGCGACATGAACCTCAACGGCGTGCGGCTCAAGGTCATCGGCGATGTGGCGCGGTTCGATGCCAGACTGCAAAAGCTCATCGCCGACGTGCAAAAGCAGACCGCAGCCAACACCCGGATCACCTTGACCGTGGCGGCCAATTACGGTGGGCGTTGGGACATGCTCGAAGCGGTGCGCCGCTGGCAGGCGGCGCATCCGCAGCGCCCGGTCAGCGAGCTCAGTGAGGCCGATATTGCGCCCTACCTGAGCATGGCCGATGCCCCCGACCCCGATTTACTCATTCGCACAGGGGGAGAGTCGCGGGTGAGCAATTTCCTGCTTTGGCAGCTGGCCTATGCCGAGCTGTATTTCACCGATGTGCTCTGGCCTGATTTTTCGGTCCAGGAGTTGGACAAGGCCTTGGCCTGGTATGCCGACAAGGACAGGCGTTTTGGGGCGGTGACGCAGCGGGTGGCGAGTTGAGGGCCCAGGCAAGCCCTGCGGCCGTGCCGCTAGACCAGGCCCTGTGACCGCGCCAGGTGGCTGGCTTGCGAGCGGCTCTTGACGTCGAGCCGGCGAAACAGGCGCCACAGATGCACCTTGACGGTGTGCTCGCTGATCTCCAATTGGGCCGCGATGTCGCGGTTGCTCAAGCCCTTGTCGAGCATGTGCAACAGCTGCTTCTGGCGCTTGGACAGCTTGGTCGGTGCTGCAGTCGGCGCCTGGCCTTCCTTTTGCATCAGGCTGCGCAGCTTGTTGCTGATTTCGTGGGCCCCAGCCGACTTGCTCAGGAAGGCTTGCGCGCCTGCCTCCAGGGCCAGGTCTTCGAAGTCCTGTGCGCTTGCCGCCGTCAAGACCATCAGCGGCACTTCGGGCATCTGCTGCTTGAGTTCGCGCACGCCCGATACCCCGTGGGTGTCGGGCAGCTTGAGGTCCAGGCAAATCAGGTCGGGTTTGCCATGGGCCTGTACCGCCGGGCCGACGGCCGCGATACGGTCGAGCTCGACCACATTGAGCGAGCCATTGAGGCGCCGGATCATCATCACCACCGCTTCGCGCAGCAGGGGGTGGTCGTCAACAACAAAGATGGTCATGGGCTGGAGGCGTTGGTGTTGAACGCAAGAGCATTTCAATATTTTTTACGATTCTATCTCTAATCGTATGCTTTTGAATTAGCAATTGTTCGAACACGGCCCAGCCAAAACAGGCCCTTAACGCTCCAAAATGGGGCGAGAAAACGGTGTTTTTGCGAACTTTCCCCAGTGTGGCTTGTATCAGCCGCCGTTGGCGATCGCACCGGACTGGCCCGAACCAGCCAGTTGACGGTTGTAACCCCTTTTTACACCTATGGGGTATCGGCGAGGGTGCGCAAGGTGCCCAGCGCCTGCTCAATGGCAGCCAGCGGCGCGCTAGGCTGCAGGGCGGGGTGTGCCAACACCGAAGCGTCGCCCTGGCGCAGGCGGGCGGCCAGGGCGCCGGCCTCGCGAGGCGAATCGAGGCCCAGGCTTTGCAGCAGGGCAGCGCCGTCGGCGTCGACCAGCTTGACATGAAAGCTGCCGTCCGTCTCGCGGTACTGCTTGATGCTAGGTGCAGCGCGCTTGGGCGCGGCGGCCGCTGCCGCCTGTGCCACCGAGCCCAGATCGCGCAGCCCGACGGCCTGGCGCAGCTGTGCCATCAGGGGCCGGGATAGTTGCCGCGCCTTGTCGGCGCCGGCGCGCAAGATCTCCTCGATCTGCGCGGGCCGGGCCATCAGGCTGTCATAGGTGCCGCGCATTGGGGCGATTTCGCGGTCGATGCGCTCGAACAGCATCTCCTTGGCCTGGGCCCAGGCGATGCCCTCGG
>CANHDQ010000217.1 GCA_947459405.1 Comamonadaceae bacterium | reverse complement strand
GTTCGCCCACAGCAGTGCGCTGCGCGAGAAACTCTACCGCGCCTACAGCACGCGCGCGAGCGAGCAGGCGCCGGCCGACCAGCTGCGCTTTGACAACAGCGCCGTCATGGCCGAGATCCTAGCGCTGCGGCTTCAAGAAGCCCGCCTGCTGGGCTACGGCAACTTTGCCCAGGTCTCCGTGGTGCCCAAGATGGCGCAGTCGCCCGATCAGGTGATTGCCTTCCTGCGCGACCTGGCCCACCGGGCCCGCCCCTATGCCGAGCAGGACGTGGCCGACCTGCGCGCCTTCGCGCGCGACAAGCTCGACCTGCACGATCCACAGGCCTGGGACTATCCCTATCTGGGCGAGCGGCTCAAGGAGGCGCGTTATGCCTTTAGCGAGCAGGAGGTCAAGGAGTACTTCACCGCGCCCAAGGTGCTGGCCGGCCTGTTCAAGATCGTCGAGACCTTGTTTGAGGTGAGCATCGTGCCCGACCGCGCGCCGCTGTGGAAACCCGAGGTGGAGTTTTTCCGTATCGAACGCTCAGGCCGACTGCTCGGCCAGTTTTACCTCGACCAGCCGGCGCGCACCGGCAAGCGCGGCGGCGCCTGGATGGACGATGTGCGCTCACGCTGGCTGCGGCCCGACACGGGCAGCCTGCAAACCCCGGTGGCCCACATGGTGTGCAACTTTGCGCAGGGCGTGCAAGGGCGGCCTGCCCTGCTCACGCACGACGATGTGACCACCTTGTTCCACGAGTTTGGCCACGGTCTGCACCACATGCTTACCCAGGTCAATGAGCGCGACGTCTCGGGCATCAGCGGCGTGGAGTGGGATGCGGTCGAATTGCCCAGCCAGTTCATGGAGAACTTTTGCTGGGAGTGGGATGTGCTGCGCCACATGACGGCCCATGTGGACAGCGGCGAGCCGCTGCCGCGCGAGCTGTTCGACAAGATGCTGGCGGCGCGCAATTTCCAAAGCGGCCTGCAGACCCTGCGGCAGGTCGAGTTTGCGCTGTTCGACATGCTGCTGCACAGCCAGCACGATCCGCAGGATGACATCATGGCCTTGCTGCAGCAGGTGCGCGCCGAGGTGGCCGTGCTCACGCCGCCGGCCTACAGCCGCACACCCCACACCTTCAGCCACATCTTTGCCGGCGGCTACGCGGCCGGCTACTACAGCTACAAGTGGGCCGAGGTGCTCTCGGCCGACGCCTACGCCGCCTTCGAGGAAGCCGGCGGCTCGAGCGCGCTCAACACCGACATCGGTCGGCTCTACCGCCAGCACATTTTGGAAGTCGGGGGCAGCCGCGACGCCATGGAAAGCTTCAAGGCTTTTCGCGGCCGCGAGCCGCAAATTGATGCGCTGCTGCGGCATCAGGGCATGGGCTGAGGCCGCAGGAACGCGGCTGGGGTGCCTGGTGCCGCCTAGGGAGCGTGTTTGGGTTCAGCCTGGCCGGCTCATGCTGGGGTACCAAAAATCGCCGGCCAGGCTGAGCCCAAACACTTCGCGCATGAGTGACTGGCGCGCCCCATGAGTCAAAACTTGATGGTTTTGACGCCCTGGGCCGTGCCCAGCAAACACACATTGGCCTTCTGGAAGGCAAACACGCCCACCGTCACCACGCCTGGCCACTGGCTGACCATCGCCTCAAAGCCGTGCGGCTTGGTGATCTTCAGGCCCGTGACATCCAAAATATGCTGGCCGTTGTCGGTCACCAGTGGCACGCCGTCCTTTAGGCGCAGACGGGCCTGGCCGCCCATGAATGCAAACTGGCGTATCAAGTGGGCGCTGGCCATGGGAATGATCTCGACAGGCAGCGCAAAAGCGCCCAACACCTGGACCCATTTGCTCTCGTCGGCAATGCAGATGAACTGGCCCGACTGCGCGGCCACGATCTTCTCGCGGGTCAGCGCCGCGCCGCCGCCCTTGATCATGCAACCGGCCGGATCGATCTCGTCGGCGCCGTCGACATAGACCGCCAATTCGTCAACCTCGTTGGAGTCGAACACCCGGATTCCCAGCGCCTGCAAGCGCTCGGTCGACGCCACGGAACTGGAGACGGCGCCTGTGATCTGGTCCTTCATGGCAGCCAAGGCGTCGATGAATTTGTTGACCGTCGAGCCGGTGCCCACGCCCACGATGGTGTGGGGCTCAACGTAGCGCAGTGCGGCTTGGCCGACCAGGGTCTTGAGTTCGTCTTGGGTCATGGGGCAAGGCTTGGATGGGGTTTGCGACAATCGGGACCAGAAGGCCCGCTGACCGGGCTTGCAAACAATTATCCAATGCCCCTGCTGCCCTACTCACTGGCCCGGCCCCTGCTGTTTCGCATGGACCCGGAAGACGCCCACGACGCCATGATGAAACTGCTGGCCAAAAGCCAAGGCACGCCGCTGCAGTGGGCCTATTGCAGCGAGCGTGTTGACGACCCCATCGAGCTGGCCGGTCTGCGCTTTCCCAACCGGGTGGGTCTGGCCGCCGGCCTGGACAAGAACGCGCGCTGCGTCGACGGCCTGGCCGCGCTGGGCTTTGGCTTCATCGAGGTCGGCACGGTCACGCCGTTGGCGCAGGCCGGCAATCCCCGGCCGCGCATCTTTCGGCTGCCGCAGGCGCAGGCCCTGATCAACCGGCTGGGCTTTAACAACGAAGGGCTGCAAGCCTTCATTGCCAACGTGCAGGCGGCGCGCTGCCGCCAAAGCAGCGAAGGCCGTCGCCAGATGGTGCTGGGCCTGAACATCGGCAAAAACGCGGCCACCCCAATCGAGCGGGCGCAAGACGACTACCTGACCTGCCTGGAAGGCGTGTACCCGCATGCCGACTACGTGACGGTCAATATCTCCAGCCCCAACACCAAAAACCTGCGTTCGCTACAAAGCGACGAGGCGCTCGATGCCCTGCTCGGGGCTGTGGCCCGGCGCCGGCAGGAGCTCACCGACGCCCAGGGCCGGCGGGTGCCGCTTTTCGTCAAGATCGCGCCCGACCTCGACGCCCAGCAAGTCGCAGTGATCGCGGCCAGCTTGCTGCGCCACGGCATGGACGGGGTGATTGCCACCAACACCTTGCTCGATCGCGAGGCGGTCAAGGGGCTGCCGCATGCCGACGAGGCCGGCGGCCTGTCGGGCGCGCCGGTGCGCGAAGTCAGCAACCGCGTGATTGCTCAGCTGCGTGCGGCCCTGGGCCCGGGCTTTCCCATCATCGGCGTGGGCGGCATCTTCAGCGGTCAGGACGCGCTGGCCAAGCTGCAAGCTGGCGCCGATGTGGTGCAGTTCTACACTGGCCTGATCTACCGGGGCCCCGAGCTCGTTCGCGAGGTGGCGCTGGCGCTACAGCAGTCGGGGCGGCGCTGAGCACCGTGCGCGAACAGCACATCGCCCCTGACCGCCAGGCCATCGAGGCGATGGAGCCGTTCGAGAGGCTGGGCCTGGAGCAGATCTCCTGGGTTGCCAGCGCCCGCCAGGCCCAACAGGCTTGGGGCGAGCTGCAATCCGAGCCGGTGCTCGGCTTTGACACCGAATCGAAACCCACCTTCGTCAGGCACGAGGCCTCGCAAGGCCCGCACATTGTGCAGTTGGCCACCGAGCGCACCGGCTACGTGTTCGCACTGCACGAGCCCGAAAGCCTGCGCGCTGCTGCAGCCCTGCTGTCGGCGCCGCAGATCCTCAAGGTCGGCTTTGGCCTGGGCGACGACCGCAAGCGCATCGTGGCCAAGCTCGGCATCGAGCCGCAGGGCGTGATCGACCTCAACCATGTGTTTCATCAGCGCGGCTGGCGCAAGGACATCGGCGTCAAGGCCGCCGTGGCCGTGACGTACCAAAAGCGCTTTCTCAAATCGAAAAAAGCCGCCACCTCAAACTGGGCCGCACCGCAGCTCACGCCAGCACAACTGGTCTACGCCGCCAACGACGCCTGGGCGGCGCTGCGGGTGTACCAGGCGCTGGGCGGGGCCGGCTGAGCCCCGCACGCTGTGCGTCATTGCGCCCCACCGTATCATTGCGAGGCACGAAGCAATCCATCGGCAGTTCCGCAAGCACATGGATTGCCACGGCGCTGTGCGCCTCGCAATGACGAACCAGGGTTGTCATCACCCTCCGCTTTCATCATCAATCCAGCTGTGTCATCGAGCCCCGGGCGTGTCATTGCGAGGAACGAAGCAATCTATCGGCGGTGACGTAAGGGCATGGATTGTCACGGCGCTGTGCGCCTCGCAATGACGAACCAGGGTTGTCATCGCCCTCCGCTTTCATCATCGATCCAGCTGTGTCATCGAGCTCCGGGCGTCTCATTGCGCCCCACCGTGTCGTTGCGAGGCACGAAGCAATCCATCGGCAGTTCCGCAAGCGCATGGATTGCCACGGCGCTGTGCGCCTCGCAATGACGAACCAGGGTTGTCATCGCCCTCCGCTTTCATCATCGATCCAGCTGTGTCATCG
>CANHDQ010000216.1 GCA_947459405.1 Comamonadaceae bacterium | reverse complement strand
CGGTTGGTGCGGCTGTAGAGATCAAAAGCACGCGAGATGCCATCGGCCGTGAAATAGGGGTCGACCGTGCTCAAGACCAGTTGGCGATTCGATTTGCTGGTATTGACCTCCAGCCCCAGATAGTTGCCGCTGCCAAAAACGTTTTCCTGCCGGATGGCCGCCATCAACGAAATATTTTCGGCACTCGAATAGCCCGCGCCAATCTGCAAGTTGCCTGTGGGTTTTTCGGCCACAGTAAAGGTCAGGTCCACCTGATCCTGGGTGCCCGGCACATCCTGGGTTTCCACCTCGACCTGGGTGAAAAAGCCCAGGCGATCCACCCGTTCACGCGAAAGCCGTATCTTGTCGCTGTCGTACCAGGAAGACTCGTACTGCCTGAACTCGCGGCGCACCACGGTGTCGCGGGTGCGCGTGTTGCCCGCCACGTTGATGCGGCGCACATAGGCACGGCGCGCCGGCTCGGCCTGCAGCACGAATGCCACGCGGTTGTTGGTGCGATCGATTTCGGGCAGAGCTTCGACCCGGGCGAAGGCGTAGCCAAAACTGCCAAAGTAATCGGTGAAGGCCTTGCTGGTCTGGGCGACATGGTCGGCGTTGTAGGGCTGCCCCGGCTTGATGGTCACCAGGGTCTTGAACTCCTGCTCTCGGCCCAGGTAGTTGCCTTCGAGGCGCACGCCCGAGACCACGAAGCGCTGACCTTCGGTGATGTTGATGGTCACAGAAATCTGCTGCTTGTCGGGAGAGATTGCGACCTGGGTGGAGTCGATGCGAAAGTCCAGATAGCCCCGCGCCAAATAGTAAGAGCGCAGGCTCTCCAGATCGGCGTTGAGCTTGATGCGCGAGTACCGGTCGGACTTGGTGTACCAACTCAGCCAGCCACCCGTATCAAGATCGAAAAGATTACGCAGGGTGCTTTCCTTGAACGCCTGCGCGCCGACAATGCGCATCTCCTTGATCTTGGCGACTTGCCCCTCGGTGACGGTAAAGGTCAGGTTGACCCGATTGCGCTCGATTGGGGTGACCGTTGTGAGCACCTGCGCGCCATAAAGACTGCGGTTGATGTACTGGCGCTTGAGTTCCTGCTCGGCCTTGTCAGCCAACGCCCGGTCGAAAGGCTGACCCTCGTAGATGCCCGATTCGCGCAGCGCCTTGCGCAAAACTTCCTTGTCAAATTCCTTGATGCCCACGAAGTCGACCTCCGCGACGGAAGGCCGCTCCTCCACCACCACGATCAGGACCGTGCCTTCAACTTCGAGTCGCACATCCTTGAACAGGCCCAAGCCGAAAAGCGCGCGAATGGCGGCCGAGCCCTTTTCGTCATTGAACGTCTCGTTGACGCGCAGGGGAATCGATGCAAAGACCGTTCCCGGCTCAACCCGCTGCAGACCCTCAACGCGGATCTCCTTGATCACGAAGGGCTCGATGGCCAAAGACAGCGTACAGGCCGTCCATGCCGTCACGAGTAAAACGATAAACCGCAGCCTGAAACCTTGAAGCGCTTGGATCATAGGAAATTGCAGCCGTCGCATGCGATAGAAAACGCGTCACCCCAACAAGCGCATGACGTCATTGAACAGGGCAATGGACATCAGCAGCAGCAAGGCGGCCATGCCGACGCGCTGCAGGCGCTCCATCCAGACCTCGGTCACGCCGCGCCCCGTAATGCCCTCCCAAAGATAATACATCAGGTGCCCACCATCGAGCATGGGCAGAGGCAGCAGATTGAGCACCCCGAGGCTGACGCTGATCATGGCCAAAAACAGCAGGTAAGCGGTCAAGCCCAGGCCCGCTGACTTGCCGGCGTAGTCGGCTATCGTCAAGGGGCCACTGAGGTTTTTCAGCGAAGCCTCGCCGATCAGCATCCTGCCCATCATGCGCAGCGTCAAGGCGCTGACTTCCCAGGTCTTGGCCACGCCCTCCCAACAGGCCTGAAGGAAATCTTGTCGCACCAAAGTTTTCTGCGCCGGCTCGCCGATGAAGGCACCAATGCGGCCGATGCGTCCGCCCCCGTCGTCGACCGCCTGGGGCTGCACAGGCAGCTCAAGCGACTGGCCCTTGCGATCGACCTGCCACAGCTGCACCGCCGACCGGCTCGATTGGCGCACCATTTCGCGCAGACCGGCCGCATCGTCGATGCGCCGTCCGTCGACCCTCAGCACCAGATCGCCCGCCTGCAAGCCGGCCTTGTCGGCCGCACCGCCGGCTTGAATCTGGCCCATCACCGGGCGGCTCCAAGGCGTCACCACGCCAATGTCGCGAAACAACTGGGCATTGGCCTCGGCCCGCTCGAATCCACCGAGGTCGAGCCAAACCTCTCGGGTGCCGCCCTGGCCGCGCTGAGTTTGGCCCTGCACCACCAGCAACAAGCGCTGGCCGTCGAACGCCGCCCGCGCCAGGCGCCAGCGCAAGTCGTCAAAAGAGCGCACCGGCTCGGGCTGTTCATCCTGCGCGGCCGCTTGCAGCACCCAATCGCCCGATCGCAAACCGCCCCGCTCTGCAGCCGAGCCCGCAGCCGGCGTCGAGACAATGGCCTGCGGCTCTTCAACCCCAATCCAGCTGACGGCGGCGTACAGGACGGCAGCCAGGAGCAAATTGGCCAGCGGCCCCGCCGCCACCACCGCCACGCGCGCGCGCAGCGGCTGGGTATTGAAGGCCAAATGCCGCTCGCTGGCCTCGACCGGCGCCTCGCGCTCATCGAGCATCCGGACATAGCCGCCCAGGGGCAGCAGCCCGATCACGAACTCGGTGGGGTTGCCGCGCAGCCGCCAGCGCAGCACCGGCCGGCCAAAACCGATGGAAAAGCGCAGCACCTTGATGCCACAGGCAACCGCCACGCGGTAATGGCCATACTCATGAATCGCAATGAGCAGGCCCAGTGCAAGAACAAAGGCCAGCACCGTGGTCATCGAGCGCCCAATCGACGCACCCAATCGGCGGCGCGCACCCGCGCCTGCTGATCGATGGCCAGCAGGTCCTCCAGCTCGGTCACCGCCGGCGCAGACCAGGCATCGAGCGTGCCGCGGTTGACCTGGTGGATCTGATCGAAGCCAATGGCACCATCCAAAAAGGCCTGCACCGCCACCTCGTTGGCTGCGTTGAGCACAGCGGCGCTGCCCGTCGGCCCAGCCAGCACCTCCCAGGCCAGAGCCAACCCAGGAAAGCGCCGCGCATCGGGCGCCAGAAAGGTCATGGTGGGCAGGGCCTTGAAGTCCAGCGGCCGGGCGCCTGACTCGACCCGCTCAGGCCACGACAGGCCGTAGGCAATTGGCACCCGCATGTCGGGGGTGCCCAGTTGCGCCACCACCGAGGTGTCGCGGTACTGCACCAGGGAATGAACAATGCTCTGCGGATGGATCACGACCTCGATCTGATCGGGCCGCATGCCAAACAGGTAGCGCGCCTCAATCACCTCCAGCGCCTTGTTCATCATGGTGGCCGAGTCGACCGAAATCTTGCGCCCCATGACCCAGTTCGGATGCTTGCAAGCCTGCTCAGGCGTGACCAGGTGAAAGCTATCCGGATCGCGCTCCAGGAAGGGGCCGCCCGAGGCGGTCAGGATGATTTTTTCTACGCGCTCGGGCCAACTCGCCGGATCTTCGGGCAGGGACTGAAAGATGGCCGAATGCTCGCTGTCTATGGGCAGCAAGCGGGCTGCGCCCTCGCGCACCGCCTGCAAAAACACGTCGCCCCCGACCACCAAAGCTTCCTTGTTGGCCAACAGCAATCGCTTGCCAGCGCGCGCTGCAGCCAGGCAGGCCGGCAAACCGGCGGCCCCCACGATGGCGGCCATCACCACCTGCACCCGCTCATCCTCGGCGATGCGCTCGAGCGCATCGGGGCCCGTGAGCACGCGGGTGCGAGAGCCGGCCTGCTTGAGCCGATCGGCCAGGTCGGCGGCCGCTGCCGCCTGGGTCATCACCGCATGAACCGGCTCGAAGCGCAGGCACTGCTCGAGCAAAAGGTCCACCCGCGTGGCCGCACTGAGCGCAAACACCTCAAAGCGTTGCCGGTGCCGCGCCACCACGTCGAGCGTGTTCACGCCGATCGATCCGGTTGAACCCAAGATGGTGATCTGTTGTTTCATGGCCGTCACCTCGAAAAGCTCCACAGCATCATGGCCAGCGGCAGCACTGGCAACAGCGCATCGATGCGATCGAGCACACCACCGTGGCCCGGGAGCAAGGCGCTCGAATCCTTCACGCCGGCACTGCGCTTGAGCAGTGACTCGGTGAGATCACCGACCACGCTCATGGCCGTCAAGAACAGCAATGCAGCCACCAGCAGCCCCACGCCATGGCCGGCGCGCATCTGAGCGTGCAGGCTCGGCGCTGCCGACAGCGCAAGCGGTGCCTCCAGACTGGACCACAGCAGACCCACCACCAGCACGGCCGCAGCACCGCCTATGGCGCCCTCCCAGCTCTTG
>CANHDQ010000215.1 GCA_947459405.1 Comamonadaceae bacterium | reverse complement strand
GCGGCTCAGCCCACCCGGCCACGCAGCAGCGCCATGGCTTTGCGTGGCAGCTCCGGCACGCGCACGCACAGCCAGACCAGCATCAGCAAGTTGCCCAGGCCCAGGCACAAAAACAGCTGGGACAGTGAGAGCCCGGCCATCAGCAGGGCGGCGCTGATGAGCGCACTGGCCACCATGAACAGGGCGTTAAGGATGTTGTTGGCCGCGATGATGCGCGAGCGGTGCGTGATGCGGCTGCGCACCTGAATCAGCGCGTACATCGGCACGCTAAAGAGGCCCGCGCTCAGGCTGAGCAGCCCCAAATCGAGCAGTACCCGCCAATGCGCCGGCTGGGCCAGAAAGGCGCTCAGGTCCATTAAGTCAGACGCCGGCAGGCCGCGCGTGGCCAGCCAGAAGTCCAGGGTAAAGACGCTCATGCCCAGCGCGCCCAGCGGCACCAAGCCGATCTCCACTGTGCCTCGGCTCAGGCGCTCGCACAGCAGCGAACCCACGCCAATGCCGATGGAAAACACCACCAGCAGCAGCGACGCCACGTGCTCGCTGCCGCGCAGCACCTCCTTGGCCAGCACCGGGAACTGGCTGAGAAACACGGCGCCAAAAAACCACAGCCAGCTGATGCCCAGCAGCATGTACCAGGTCACCGCGTCTTCGCGCGCCAAGCGCAAATTGCGCCGGGTTTCGCTAAAGGGGTTCCAGTTGATTTGCAGCTGCGGGTCGGTGGCCGCCAGGGGCTCGATGCGCTGCGCGCTCCAGCGCCCCAGCACCGCCAGCAGCAGGCAGCCGATCGCCACCGCCTCGCGCCCGATCTCCGGCAGCGCAATGAGCAAGCCGCCGACCAGATTGCCCAGCAAGATGGCCACAAAGGTGCCCGACTCCACCAGCGCATTGCCACCGGTCAGCTCGCGCTCGTGCAGCACCTGCGGCAGCAGCGCGTACTTGACCGGGCCAAACAGCGTCGAATGCAGGCCCATCAGAAAGGTGCACACCAGCAGCAAGCCCGCTTGCAGCGAAGGCGCGTCGATTAAAAAGCCGACGGCGCCCAGCGCCATGATGGCAATCTCCAGGTTCTTGACCAGGCGGATGATGCGCGTCTTCTCCGAGCGGTCGCACCACTGTCCGGCGGTGGCCGAAAACAGCACGAAGGGCGCGATGAACAGCGCCCCAATCACCAGGCCGGCCAGCGCTGGCGGCAGCCAGCTGACCTGCAGCTGGTAAGTCACCATGACGGTGAAGGCGAACTTGAACAGGTTGTCGTTGGCCGCGCCCGCAAACTGCGTCCAGAAAAACGGCGCAAAGCGCCGCTGGCGCAGCAGGGCAAACTGGCTGGGATCAGGCGGGTTCATGGCGGCGAGCTTACATGGATTGCCACGGCGCTGCGCGCCTCGCAATGACCGAATAGGCGGTCATCGCGCCCCGGCCCTGTCGTGCGTCCTGGCCCTGTCATGCGTCCTGGCCCTGTCATTGCGAGGAACGAAGCAATCCATCGGCCCTGACACAGCCACATGGATTGCCGTGGCGCTGCGCGCCTCGCAATGACGCGATCGGGCTCGCCCCTTACCCACCAACCCCTTACCCACCAAACCCCTTGGCCAGGCCCCGCCGCAGTGCCTCTACCAGCGCCGCCACCGCCCGTGGCACGTGCGGGGTGTAGGGGCGAATGGCGTAGATGGTTTCGGCGAAGGCGCCCACGGCCTTCCACTGCGGCAGCACGCGCACCAGCTTGCCTTGCTGCACCGCGGTCTGCGCGCTGAAGTCGGGCATGAGGGCGATGCCGGCGCCGCTCAGTGCTGCCTCGCGCAGCGCTTCGCTGTTGTTGGCCGCAAAGGTGCCCGATACCGGCACGGTCACGCGCTCGCCAGACCTGCTGCGGCCCACGCGCTCGAAGGTCCAGGCCGGGCTTTCGTGCGAGCGGGGGTAGTGCAGGCAGTTGTGGCTTTGCAGCTCCAGCGGCGCGCGCGGCTCGCCTCGCCTGCGCAAGTAGCTGCGCGCGGCCACCAGCACCGATTGGGTGCTGCACAGCGCCCAGGCCACATGCGTGTCGGGCGCGCGCTCGGTGTGGCGGATGGCCAGGTCAAACCCTTCTGTAGCCAGCGAGCTGAGCCGGTCCGACAGGTCGAGCTCGATGCGCACGTCGGGGTGCTGGCGCAAGAACTCGGCCAGCAGCGGCACGAGTTGCTGACGGGCCAGGGCCACGGGCGCCGTTAGGCGAATCAGCCCGCTGGGCTGCTCGGCCATGTCGCGCACCTGGGCAAAGCTGTCTTCGATCTGTTCGAAGGCGCTGCGCGTGTCGTCGACCAGCTTCTGCCCGGCCTCGGTCAGGCGCACGCTGCGCGTGGTGCGCTGCACCAGCGGCACCTTGGCGGCGCGCTCGAGCTCGGCGATGCGCTGGCTCATGGCGGCCTTGCTCACGCCCAGCCGGGCGGCCGCGGCGGTGTAACTGCCTTGCTGAGCCAGCACGCCCAGCCAGTGCAGATGGGCCCAGAGGGCGTTGATTTTTTGGTTTTCCATGGGCCAATTGTTCACCAAATTGAACAATCAATTCAGTGTACGGGGCTTGTGGGTCGCAGGTGGCCTCCTTAGACTGCGGCCTTCCCTGTCTAATCTGCCGTGCTGGCCCGGGCCTTGGTGTGCGGGCGCAGCGCTTTTATGGAGTTTTCATGAGCGCCCCATCCATCGACCACTACATTGCAGGCCAGCGCCTGGCAGGCACTTCGGGCCGCGAGCAAAGCGTCACCAACCCGGCCACCGGCGCGGTCACCGGCCAGGTGCCCCTGGCCAGCAGCGCCGAGGTGGCGCGTGCCGTGGCTGCCGCGCAGGCGGCCTTTCCGGCCTGGGCCGACACGCCGCCGCTGCGCCGCGCGCGCGTGATGTTCAAGTTTCTCGAACTGCTCAACCAGCACAAAGACACCCTGGCCCACATGATCACCGCCGAGCACGGCAAGGTGTTCACCGATGCGCAGGGCGAGGTCACGCGCGGCATCGAGATCGTTGAATTTGCCACCGGCATCCCTCAGCTGCTCAAGGGTGACTACACCGAGCAGGTTTCCACTGGCATCGACAACTGGACGATGCGCCAGCCCCTGGGCGTGGTGGCAGGCATCACGCCGTTTAACTTTCCGGTGATGGTGCCGATGTGGATGTTCCCCGTGGCCATTGCCGCGGGCAACACCTTTGTGCTCAAGCCCAGCCCGATCGACCCTTCGCCCTCGCTGTTCATGGCCGAGCTGCTCAAGCAGGCGGGCCTGCCCGATGGCGTTTTCAACGTGGTGCAGGGCGATAAAGAGGCGGTTGATGCGCTGCTCGTCCACCCCGATGTGAAGGCGATCAGCTTTGTCGGCTCCACGCCGATTGCCAACTACATTTACGAAACCGGCGCCCACCATGGCAAGCGGGTGCAGGCCCTGGGCGGCGCCAAGAACCACATGGTGGTCATGCCCGATGCCGACCTCGACCAGGTGGTCGATGCGCTCATTGGCAGCGCCTACGGCTCGGCTGGCGAGCGCTGCATGGCCATTTCGGTGGCAGTGCTGGTGGGCGATGTCGGCGACAAGCTCATGCCCAAGCTGATCGAGCGCACCCGCGCGCTCAAGGTGCTCGATGGTGAAAACCTGGCCGCCGAGATGGGCCCCATCGTCACCGAGGCTGCCCGCCAACGCATCCGCGGCTACATCGATGCCGGCGTGGCCGAAGGCGCCAAGCTGCTGGTCGACGGCCGGCAGTTCAGCGGCGCGCAGGCCGGCGCGGGCTGCGACAACGGTTTCTGGCTCGGCGGCACCTTGTTTGACCAAGTCCGCACCGACATGAAGATCTACAAGGAAGAGATCTTTGGCCCGGTGCTGTCTTGCGTGCGCGTGCCCGACTTTGCCCAGGCGGTGCAGATCATCAACGACCACGAGTTTGGCAACGGCGTGAGCTGCTTTACCCGAGACGGCAACGTGGCGCGTGAGTTTTCGCGCCGCATCCAGGTGGGCATGGTCGGCATCAACGTGCCGATTCCGGTGCCCATGGCCTGGCACGGCTTTGGCGGCTGGAAGCGCTCGCTGTTTGGTGACATGCACGCCTATGGCGAGGAGGGCGTGCGCTTTTACACCAAGCAAAAGTCCATCATGCAGCGCTGGCCCGAGAGCATTGCCAAGGGCGCCGAATTCGTCATGCCCACATCCAAGTAAGGCCTGGCCTTGCCCTGATGGTTTCGATCAGTTGAGCAGGGCGCTCTGGCTCAACGGCGGCGCTGTGGCCATTAGGGAAAACTCGGTTAAGCTTTGCGCCGGCCAAAAATCAGGCAGGCGCAGTCCTGGCCCACCACAAAAAGGAGAGCGATATGCTCATTGGAGTCCCCGCAGAGACCCTGGCGGGCGAGACGCGGGTTGCCGTTACCCCCGAGACGGCCAAGAAATTCATCGCCCAGGGGCACAGTGTCTGCATTCAATCGGGTGCGGGCGTGGCCGCCAGT
>CANHDQ010000214.1 GCA_947459405.1 Comamonadaceae bacterium | reverse complement strand
CGGCCATGCGCAGCACCGGGTAGTCGTTGTAATTGGTCTGCTGCACCGCGCCGCCCTTGATGGTCAGCTCTTCGAGCAAGGCCACCGACAAACCATAGACTGCGCCGCCTTCGAGCTGTCCGAGCACGCTCTCGGGCTGGATCACCAAGCCGGGATCGGCTGCGGTCCAGTACTGGTGCACGGTGATCTTGCCGCTTTGCGCATCAAGCGAGACCTCGGCCACGCCGGCAGCCACCGTGCCGTGGTAGTCGGCAAAGGCCAGGCCCAAAGCGCGGCCTGCACGCTTGCGCTTCCAGTCGGACATGTCGGCCACGGCCTGAATCACCGCACGCGCGCGCGGGCTGCCTGCGGTGAGCTCCAGGCGCATGGCCAGAGGGTCCATGTTGCGCGCCTGCGCCACTTCATCGAGGAAACACTCAATCGCAAACTTGTTGTGACCAGCGCCGATGCCGCGAAACGCATGGACGCGCATGCCCCGCAACTCTCGCAAGCCCTCGGACGTCCAGTGGTCGATACCGTAGTACGGCAGGTCCGATCCCTGCCAGCCGATGTAGTCCTTGCCGCCGGTGGCCGCAAAGCGCGGTGGCGCGGCCACGGCGTCGACGTTTTCGGCCACGATACGGTGCTTCCACCCGACCAGCTTGCCCTGCGCGTCCAGACCTGCGCGCATGACATGGTGCGTCATCGGACGGGGCCGCGATGCGGCCATATCGTCCTCGCGTGTCAGGATGAGCTTGACCGTCTTCTTGCTGGCGTTGGCAATGGCTACCGTCTGGGCAATGATGTCGGGCGTGATGCGCCGGCCAAAGCCGCCACCGAGCAGCATTTGGTTCAGGCGGATCTTGTCCGGTGTGGTCTTGAGCACGCCGGCGGCCGCTCCAACTGCCAGCACCGGAGCTTGCGTGCCGACCCACAACTCGGCCGACTGGCCATCGGGGGCCACGCGCGCCACGCAGTTCATGGGCTCCATCTGGGCGTGGGAGGTGTGCTCAGACCAGTAAGTGGCTTCCATCACGCGTGCCGCAGATGCCAGCGCCTGATCGGCCTCGCCCTTTTTGTAGGCGGTCACGGGCTTGGCATCGGGCGACTTGGCATGGCGGGCGTATTCTTCTTTGGCCGCGTCCGAGTCGAACCGGACCGCGTTCAGGCGCGTCTCCGAGGTGTTCCAGGTGACCTTGGCCTTGAGCACATTGCGCGCGGTGAGGGTGGCCTCGGCCGTGCTCGCCAGCACTGCCACGCCAAACGGCATGGCCATGACCTGGATCACGCCGGGCACGGCCATGGCCTCCGCGGTGTTCACGAAGTCCGGGCGTGCACCGTCCATGGGCGACTCGAGCACCGTGGCATAGACCATGCCGGGCACCATGGCATCGATGCCAAACTTGGCCTGCCCGGTGACCTTCTCGAGCACATCCTTGCGGCCCAGATCGGCCCGGCCAATCAGCTTGTACTGCTCGGGCTTCTTGAGATCGGCCACCGTGATCGCCGGCAGCTCGGCCGGCACCGTGGCGAAGGCAGCGATCTCGCCATAGCGCAGGCGCCGTCCGCTGGCCGCATGAATCACCACGCCGGAATCGGTGGACAGCGTCGACGCATCGACACCCAAACGGGCCGCCGCCGCATTGATGAGCACCCGCCGGGCCTGGGCGCCAGCGATGCGCAGCGGATTGAAGTAGCCAGGGATCGCGATGCTGGCCAGCGAAGCCTGCCCGCCGTTGAGCAAGGGATGGGTGTTGCCGTACACGCGCGGATTGGGCGGCGCGTATTCGATGCGCACTTTTGACCAGTCGGCATCGAGCTCTTCGGCCAGGATCATGGGCAGCGCGGTGGTGGTGCCCTGCCCCATCTCACCGGTGGGCGTCATCACCACCACGGAGTCGTCAACGCCGATGGTCACCCACACGTTGGGCTTGAGTGCGCTCTGGCCTTGCGCCGGTTGCGAGCTGGCACCCAGGCCAACGCCAATGGCCACTGAGAATGTCAGCCCGCCGGAGGTGGCCAGAAAGCCGCGTCGGTTCATCCCAGCCTTACCAACGGCCTTGTCATTTACTTGGTTCATGGCTCAGACCTCCTGCGCCGCACGCTGCACGGCTTTGACGATGCGCTGGTAGGTGCCGCAGCGGCAGATGTTGCCGTTCATGTGCTGCACGATCTCGTCGCGGCTGGGCCTCTTGTTCTTGGCCAGCAGGCTGGCCGCCTGCATGATCTGTCCGGACTGGCAATAGCCGCACTGGGGCACCTGCTCGGCCACCCAAGCCTTTTGCAGCTTGTGGCTGCCATCGGGCGACAGGCCTTCGATGGTGGTGACCGATTTGCCCGCCACCGCCGAGACCGGCATCACGCACGAACGCGTGGCCTCGCCATCGACATGCACGGTGCAGGCGCCGCACTGGGCGATGCCGCAACCGAACTTGGTGCCAGTCAGTTGCTGGTGTTCTCTTATCAGCCACAGCAGCGGCGTGGCCGGATCCACGTTGACCGTGGTGGGCTTGCCGTTGAGGGTGAGGGACACAGAGCTCATGGAAGCTGCCTTTCTCAAGCGCGTTTGGAAACAGAAGTGGCCCGGTGGCCCAAGCAGTGGCCGTTTAGACCGAGCGTGCGCGATGCTAACTCAGGGCGCAAACCCTAGTCAGGCCTGTGCCCTGGGGTTTACACGGAGGGCGCACCGCCCTCAATCCAAACCCAGCCAGGTCTGCTGCAGCGCCGGATCGCCCTGCAAGGCCGCGAGCGTGCCCGCAAAGACCACCTGACCGCGACCGAGCACCATCAATCGGTCGGCCAGCGCCGGTGCCAGATCGAGCTTTTGCTCCATGAGCACAATGGCTGCGCCCCTGCTGGTCTGCTCGCGCAGCACCTGGCCGACCGTTTCCACCCAACGCGGCGCCAGACCCTCAGTGGGCTCGTCGACGATGAGCAAGTCGGGCTGCGCCATCAGGCTGCGCGCCAGACTGAGCATCTGCTGCTCACCGCCAGAAAGCAGGCCCGCCAGGGTGTGCTGGCGCAGCTTGAGCTGGCTGAAGGTGGCGTAGGCCCATTCGATGCGGTGGCGGTCGGCCAAGCCCAGTTGCAGGTTCTGCTCAACGGTCAGCAGGGCAAACACATCGCGCGTCTCGGGCACATAGCCCACGCCGCAGCGGGCAATCGTGTGGGGCGGCAGGCCGAGCAGATCCCGTCCGCGCCACTGGACCCGGCCCTGGCCAGGCACCAACCCCATGAGCGCGCGCGCCAGCGTCGAGCGCCCCGAGCCGTTGCGCCCAAGAACGGCCAGCACCTGCCCGGGCTCCAGCGTGAAATCGACGCCGTCGAGCGCGCGCACCGCACCGTAGTTGACGCTCAACTGCTCGACCTTCAGCATGAGCTGCCCCGATCAAGGGCGCCAAGATAGATGCGGCGCACTTCCTGACTCGCCCTCACCTTCGCCGGGGTGTCGCAGGCCAGCACACGGCCCTCGTGCAGCACGGCCACCTGGTCGGCCAGCTCGAAGACCACCTGCATGTCGTGTTCAACGAGCAGCAACGTCAGGCCGGCCGTGAGCTCGCGCAGCTTGCGCACGAAGGCCTCGGTTTCGCTGCGGCTCATGCCCGCCGTGGGTTCGTCGAGCAAAACCACCTTCGGTGAGCCGGCCAGCACCATACCCAGCTCGAGCAGGCGCTGCTGGGCATAGCTCAGCTGCGCGGCCAGGGTGTCGGCGCAGGCCTGCAAGCCCAGGGTGTACAGGAGGTGATCGACGCGCTCGCGCACCGCCGGCTTGGCGTTCATCGAACCCCACAGCCCGCGCCAGCCGCCTGCGTGAGGCCCGAGCTCGCGCAGGCAGGCGCAGCGCAAATGGTCGCGCACAGACAGGCGCGCAAACAGCTGGCTGATCTGAAAGCTACGCGCCAGGCCACGGCGGGCGATCTCGTGAGGCGCCTGCCCCGAGATCGACACGCCGGCCAATCGGACATCGCCCGCCGTGGGGCTCAAGCTGCCGCTGATGACATTAAACAGGGTCGACTTGCCAGCGCCATTGGGTCCGATCAGCGCCATGCACTGCCCAGCTTGCAGCGTCAGGTCGACGCCGCACAAGACGGCGCTCGGACCGAAGCTGCGGTGCAGACCTTGCACCTCAAGCAAGGGCGCTGTCATGGCGCGCTCCTGGCCGGCTTGCGCTGCGCAAGCCGCCATCCCGCAATCCCCAGACCGAGCAAGGCCAGCCCGCAACCCCAGTGGCCAATCGCATGGGCATCGAGCCGCAAGCCCAGATAGCCCACCTCAGGCCCCAGGGTGCTGGCCAGTCGCAACTGGTAGGCCATCTCCACCAGCGCACCGGCGGACAACACGCCCAGAGCCAGGGCCAGGGTCCCCAGGGGCCGATTTAGGGCGCCGCGCACCATCGCTGGCCATCCGCCGGCAATGCCGCCTGGCATCAGCAGCAGCACCAGGACAAAAGCCAGGCCCATGTAGAGCAGCCAGGCT
>CANHDQ010000213.1 GCA_947459405.1 Comamonadaceae bacterium | reverse complement strand
GTCCTGCGTGCCGTTGCCGTGGTGCACGTCAAAATCGACGATCGCCACCCGCTCGAGCCCGCGCACCTCAAGCGCGTGCAGCGCCGCCACTGCGACGTTGTTGATGACGCAAAAGCCCATGGCTTGCGAGCGGCAGGCGTGATGACCGGGCGGGCGGACCGCGCAAAAAGCGTTCTCGAGCCGGCCGTCGAGCACCGCGTCGGTGGCCGCCACCACGGCGCCGGCCGCGCGCACGGCGGCCTGCCAAGTAAACGCATTGACCGAGGTGTCGGCATCGATGGCCAGGCGAGCTGGACCGCCTGTCTCGCTGCCATCGGCCACCTGCTGGCACAGGGCCTGCACGGACGCCAGCAGCAATCTGTCGTGCGCGCGCACCAAGTCGCGCTCGGCCGCCTCTGGCGCCTCGTGCAGCTGCAGCGCATCGGCCACGCCACTGGCAATCAGCCGGTCCCAGATGGCGCCCAGCCGCTCGGGGCATTCTGGGTGGCCCTCGCCCATGTCGTGCTTGGCGCACAGCGCGTGTGTGTAGTATCCGGTCGCTCGCATACTCGGCTCGCCGCCGCTTTTGCAAACCGCAGCCCAACTTCGGTTATGGTGTCGGCTTCAATGCCCAGCTCGCCATGACTGACACCCTCAAGAAACTCTCAAAGCAGCTTAACACGCCTTCTTGGCCCGTTTTGACGCAGCCGCGGCGCCAGCCGGCCTCATGGGCAGCCGCCCTGGCCCTGCTGCTGGGCTGCGTGCCCGTGCAGGCCAATCCGGCCAGCACCGCGCAGCCGGCAGCCCAGCCAGCGGCACAGGCAGCGCCAGCCGAGCGCCAGGCCAAGCCGCCAAGCAAAGCCAAGCCCAAACCCAAGGCCAAGCCCAAGGCCAAATCCAATCGCCAGAAAAACGCCAAGAGCGTTGAGCCAGCCAAAAAAGGCAAGGCGGCCGCGGCCGCCGCGCTAATTGGCACCGGAGCGGCCTATGCCGAACGGGCGCCGGCCATGCAATTTGCCAACGAATTGGCCGAGCGACGCCAGCTCTCGCCCGATTGGGTTCGGCGAGCGATCGGCCAGGCACGTCAGTCCCCGGCGGTCATAGCGCTGATGCAGCCGCCACCGAAGAGCTTTGTGAAGAACTGGCAGGTCTACCGCAGCCGCTTCATCGACGAAGTGCGTATTCAGGGGGGCCTGCGCTTTTGGCAGGCGCACCAGGCTGATCTGCAGCGTGCGCAATCGACTTATGGTGTGCCGGCACAGATCATCGTGGGCGTGATCGGGGTGGAAACCCTCTACGGACGCGAAACGGGTCGCTTTCGGATCATCGATGCATTGACCACACTGGCCTTCGACTTTCCGGCCCAGCACCCCCGGGCGGCTGAGCGCAGCGACTACTTTCGCAAGGAGCTCGAGCAGTTCTTGGTGGCTCAAAACCAGCTCCAGGCCGATCCCCTCGAGGCCCTAGGCAGCTATGCCGGCGCGAGCGGCCTGCCGCAGTTCATGCCCTCTTCTATCGCCTCCTTTGCGGTCGACTTTGACGGCGACGGACGCATCGACCTGCGCAGCAGCGCCAGTGATGCAATCGGATCGGTGGCCCGCTATCTGCAAGCTTTTGGCTGGCGCAGCGACATGCCCACCCACTACCCGGTGACCTTTGCGGACAACGCCGACATGCCCAGCCTGCTGGCACCGGACATCTTGCCGACCTTCACCGTGGCCAGCTTCCAGGAAAAAGGGGCAGTCCTGCAAGGCCCTGCCCTGCAGCACAAGGGGCCGCTGGCCCTGATCGAACTGCTCAACGGAGGCCAGACGCCCAGCTATGTGGCCGGCACCGAAAACTTCTACGCGATCACCCGCTACAACTGGAGCAGCTACTACGCAATGGCGGTGATTGATTTGGGCCAGGAAATTGCTGCGCGGCGCAGCAAACCGGCTTCCTGACCCGACCCCCATCGACCACCCCTGTGGGGGTCGGATCGACGGGGGCTTGCCGGTTCAGTCGAACCTTAACGGCGGCTGGCCTCTTGGTGAAAGCTCGTGTCGATATAGCTCTCGACCGGCTGCATTTTCTTTTGCGGCTTGCCATACTTCTCGCGCAACTGCACCGCGGTGCGCACACCGGCAACATTGATCGCGGCGTCGCGGGTGAAGCCATTCTTGGCGTCGAGCAGCACGCCGTAGCTGGTTTCGGCGCTCTGGCGGGTCGCGCCATTGACGTTCTTCATGAAGATCGCCAGCGCGGCTTCCTTGTTCTTGGGGTCATAGAGCCAGTCGAGGGACTGACGGTAGCCGCGGATGTAGCCGACCAGTGCGGGGCGGTTGTTGTCGGCCCAGGTCTTGCGCACACCGGCCACCAGACCTTGATAGGCGCCCAATGCCGCTGATGCGTCGGCCAAGACATTGACGCCCTTTTCCTTGGCCAGGATCTCAAAGGGTGAAATCAGCATGGTGGCTGAATGCTTGCCCTGCAAGAGCGCCTCGTAGCGGCTGAGCACGCCGCCGGCCGAGACGGTTTTGTAGTCGCGATCGAGCACCAGGCCGTTGCGCTCGAGCACCTCGAGCAGCACGAAGGCGTAACCTGTGGTCAGGGCGTCGACCGACAAGGTTGTGCCCTTGAGCTGGGCGAAGGTCTTGATACTCGGAATGGCGCCCACGCGCAAGAAACCATTGTCGGCGCCCATCACGGCAATCAGGTTGCTGCCGTCGATCGGCACGGCGCCCTGCCCTTCGCGGTACGCCAGCAGGTTGTCAACCGCGGTCATGCCGATTTCAAATTGGCCCTTGATCAGGCCGGTGAGTTGCTCGCGCGAGTTGGGTGTGTTGATGGTTTTGACCTCGACCCCGTTGCGGCCAAAAAAGCCTTGCTCCTGGCCGACCCAGATCGGCCAGTTAAAGCCGCCAGGAAAAACGTTGACCCGCAGCTCCTGCTTGACAGCAGGGGCGGCAGGCGGCGCATTGAGGCTGGCGCAGGCGGTCAGCAGGCCGGCACAGGCCAGCGTCAAAGAGATTTTGAGTATCTTCATGGATGTTCCTTGGGATGGTTCCGATGACAGACGGCCCCGAAAGACCGCCGAACGCAGGTCCCGCGGGCCTGCTCGGGCGCAAGGTTCGCAGCAAGCGCCGCCCACCACAATAGGGAGGACACGCATGGCGGCCAGCCGGACGTGAAAAACACAATTTCAGATCGCGCGCAAAGCCCAGGAAAACCCGAACCCGCTCAGAGCCCTGGTCGCCCGGATGCGCGGCCTCAAGTCGGCACCAAAAACTCTCGGCTGATGTGGCTGCCCAGCTCATTGACCCGATCGAGAAATTGGGTCAGGAAGGCGTGCAGACCGGTGGCCAGGATTTCATCGATCCGGGCGAACTGCAGGTCGGCTCGCAGCTTGCCGGCCCGGCGCAGGCTTTCGCTGTCCGCCCGGGAGGTGACCAGGCCCAGATTGACCATCACCTCGTTCATGCAGCCCAGCAGCGAGCGGGGCATGTCGGCGCGCAGAATCAGCAGCTCGGCCACGCGCTCGGGCTTGATCACGTCGCGGTAGACCTTGCGATAGATCTCGAATCCGGAGACGCTGCGCAAGATCGCGCTCCAGTGATAGAAATCGAGCTCCTGGTCTTTTTCGGTGCCTTGGCCGAAAAAATCGCTCTCGACCGCATGAAACTTGACGTCGACCAGGCGCGCGGTGTTGTCGGCGCGTTCGAGAAAAGTGCCCAGCCGGATGAAATTGAGCGCCTCGTCTTGCAGCATGGTGCCCACGGTCACCCCACGCGAGAGGTGCGAGCGGAACTTGACCCATTCAAAAAAAGCCGCCGGATCGCGTTCGAGCGCGCCCCCGGCCAGCATGCGCACCACCTCCAGATAGGTCTGGTTCTGCGTCTCCCAGACTTCCGTGGTCAAGGTGCCCCGCACCGCCCGCGCGTTTTCTCGCGCCGCACGCAGGCACGAGATGATGCTCGAGGGGTTGTTCTCGTCCCTGACCATGAAGTCCATCACCTCGCGCGGCTGCAATCGCTCACCGTGCTTGAGGGCATAAGCCTGTTTGAGCTCGCTGATCGACAGCATGCCCATCCAGCCGGCCTGCGCCGCGGCGGCCGACTGCGGCAGCAAGGAGGTCTGGTAATTGACGTCGAGCATGCGCGCGGTGTTCTCCGCGCGCTCGGTGTAGCGCGACATCCAAAAGAGGTGGTCAGCAGTGCGGGAGAGCATGGGGCATCTTTCAGCGTGTGGGTCGCTGGCTCAAGCCAGGCCGCCGGCCATCGCCCGCAGCCACTGGGCTTCAAACCGGCTTTGGCCGGCACCGGCGCCCTGGGGCGGCGCGTCGTTTGATTCGAGGATCCAGGTGTCCTTGGTGCCGCCGCCCTGTGAGGAATTGACCACCAGCGAGCCCTCCTTGAGCGCCACCCGGGTCAGCCCGCCAGGCACCATCTGCACCTGCTTGCCACTGAGCACGAAAGGCCGCAAATCGATGTGGCGTGGCGCGATGCCGCTGTCCACATAGGTCGGGCAAGTCGAAAGCGTCAGGGTCGGCTGGGCAATGTAGCCCGAGGGGTTGGC
>CANHDQ010000212.1 GCA_947459405.1 Comamonadaceae bacterium | reverse complement strand
TGGCTGCTCTTTTGGCCGCGGTGATTGGTGCGGGTCATGCCGGGGGCGAGGACGGGTTTGGGCGCGCAGCGGTCGGCTTCAACGCGGATTTTCTTGGCCATGGTGAACTCCAGGGGGCAGGTGGATTGAAAAAGTCGAAAACCCGAGATTCTACGGCGCTGCCGCTTGGCACGCCGGCTGCCCCGCCGTTGGGCCGGGCGGCCGCATCTGCACGCGCGAGCGCCTGAGGCCGGCTTACCAGGGCAGTTCCTGGCCCTGGTAGTCGATAAAGCAGCCGTTGCGGCTGGCATCGAGGGTTGAGGTCACCTGCACGATCTGCCGGGCAGCCTCCTGGCTTGAGCGCACATTGAGACCCTGCTTTGAAAACGGCGCCGACAGTGCCGTGTCGACCGTCCCCGGGTGCAGCGCCACCACGACAGCTTGCCGGTTGCGGCGCGCCTGCTCGATGCTGGCGGTCTTGACCAATTGGTTGAGCGCGGCCTTGGCGGCGCGATAGGCGTACCAGCCGCCGAGTTGGTTGTCTGCGATGCTGCCGACCTTGGCCGAGAGGAAGACGGCGGCGCACGGTCCCTGCCGGGGCAGCAGTGGCAAAAAATGCTTCATGATCAGGGCCGGGCCGATGCTGTTGACCCAAAAGCTGTGCGCCAGCTGGTCGGCTTGCAAATGGCTCCAGGACCGCTCGGGCTGACCCTGGGCGCCATGCAGATAGCCGGTGGCCACCACCAGCAGGCTCAGCGGCACGCCTGCGTGCGCGCATTGATCGCTCACCCAGGCGGCCGAGTTGGCGATGCTGTCCTCTTGGGCATAGTCCAGCTCCGGCTCGGTGCGCCGACCCAGGCACAAAATGGGCCCGTGTCGGCCCTGTTGCTGCAGTTCTTGGGCCACGGCCGACCCGATGCCCCCCGGCCCGATCACGACAGCCGCGCCGCACGCCTGCGGGGGCTCATCGCTTGCAGTTCGTGAAGGGGGCGTGGTGGAGGGTGGCGTCATCTGGGGCGTGTGATTTGATCGGTGCGCAACTTGCGGCTTGGCCCCTGACCGGAGCGGTGTCCATGATAGGGATGCGGACTTGGCTGTGCTTGAGCTGGGGCATCGCCCCGCCGCTTGCTAGCATCGGCCCATGAACGATTCACAAGATCTCCAGCACGCCTTCGAACAAGCCCGTCAGGCTTCGACCGAACTGACCGAGCGCCCGGACAACGCCACCTTGCTCAAGCTCTATGCCCTCTACAAGCAAGGCAGCCAGGGCGACAACGACCAGCCCAGACCGCCCTTTAGCGAGATGGTGGCGCGCGCCAAATGGGATGCCTGGACGGCGCTCAAGGGGCTGCCCCGCGAGCAGGCCATGCGTCAGTACATCGACCTGATCGCCGGCCTGGAGTGATGCGCTTGCGCGCTCAGGCCAAGATGCCGCGCGCTCGCATCGCCTCGATCTGCGCGTCGGTCAAGCCCAGTTCGCGCAGCACCTCGTCGCTGTCTTGGCCGAGCGCGGGGGCGTTGCGTCTGTGGCCGCCCGGCGTCAGTGAGAGCTTGGGCACAAAGCCGGGCACGGCCAGGGGGCTGCCGTCGCCAAGGGTGATCGATTCGAGCATGCCGCGGGCAGCGTAGTGGGCATCGGCCGCGATGTCGGCAATCGTGTAGATCTTGCCCGCGGGCACTTGCGCCCTTGCCAGTGCCGCCAGCACTTCGTCGACCGATCGCTCGGCCGTCCATTGGCCGATCGCCGCGTCGATTTCCTCGACCCGCTGCACCCGACCGGCGTTCTTGGCCAAGGCGGGGTCTTCGGCCAGGTCGGTTCTGCCGATGCATGTCATGAGTCGCTTGAAAATGCTGTCACCGTTGCCAGCGACCAGGGCGTAGCCGTCGTCGCGGCAGCGATAGGCGTTGGTCGGAGCGATGCCTGGCAGCGCGCTGCCCGCAGGGCCGCGCACCGCACCGAAGGCGCTGTACTCGGGCAGCAGGCTTTCCATGCAGTTGAACACGGCCTCGTAGAGGGCCACATCGATCACCTGACCCTGCCCGCTGAGGTGGCGGTGGTGCAGCGCCATCAAAATCCCAATCACGCCGTGCAAGGAGGCCAACGTGTCACCGATGCTCACGCCCACCCGAACCGGCACCCGGCCGGGTTCGGCGGTGAGATGGCGCAGCCCGCTCATGGCCTCGGCCACCACGCCAAAGCCGGGACGGTCGCGGTAGGGGCCGCTCTGGCCGTAGCCGCTGATGCGCAGCATGATCAGACGCGGGTTGAGTGCCATCAGCACATCGGGCCCCAAGCCCCAGCCTTCCATGGCACCGGGTCTAAAGTTCTCGATCAGCACATCGGCCTGGCTGGCCAGCTGCCGCACCACGTCTTGGGCCTCGGGCGTCTTGAGGTCCAGCGCAACCGAGCGCTTGTTGCGCGACTGCACCTGCCACCACACCGACGTGCCGTCCTTGAGCAGTCGCCATTGACGCAGCGGATCGCCCCCGTCGGGCGGCTCGATCTTGATCACATCGGCGCCAAAATCGCCCAGGGTCTTGGCCGCAAAAGGCCCAGCAATCAGTTGGCCCAGTTCAATGACCTTGAGTCCCTTCAAGGGACCGCTTGGCGCGGCGGTGTGGGCAGTGGACTCGCTCATGCTCGTTTGTGCTCGCCGATCAGGCGATCCAGGTTCTTTTCGATCTCGCTTTCAATGCGCTGCTTGAAGGCGCTGAGCACAAAGCCCAGCTGCGCCTGCATCCGAAAGTGCTGGCCGCTGACTTCGAGCGTTCCGGTCAGGCCCGCGCGCGAAAAGCGCACCTCGTCAAGCTCGGTGCCCGTGACGACTTCGCAGCGCAGGTCGAACTGGCTGCGTGCTTCGTCCATCCATTGCTGGGCGGTGCGTCGGGCCTGCTCCAGGCCCATCTGGTGAGGTCGTTCAATCAGGATCTGAGCCATGTCTGGGCTTTGTGATGCAACTGGGCGAGCCAGTGTGGGGGTCAAAACACCGCATTTTGCCTCGCTGCCAGATGCTGGGTCGCATCAAGGCAGCCTTAGGGCCGCCTTAGGGCCGCCTTAGGGTCGCCTGAGTGTCGCCTCAGGGCCTCAACAACTGCCGCAGCTGCCGGTGGCGTTCGGCCCGGGGCAGCCTTGCCAGGCGGCGCACCTCTTCGTAAAAAGCCGGCCAGCTGCTTTGGCGCCGATACAGGTGCTCAAAAGCCGGGGCCAGGTCTTCGTACTCGGCCAGCACCGCCAGCGAAGCGTTGTTGACCCGCGCCACCCATCGGTCGTAGCCGGGCCAATCGCCCCAGCTGCTGCGCAGCTTGGCGTATTGCCGGGCGAAGCTGTCCATCAGCTCTTGCTTGGCCTGGAGTTGCTGGGGCCCCGGCGGTCCTGCTGTGGCGTACAGCACCATCAGATCGCGCCGCAGTTGCAGGGCCAGGTCGCGCCATTGTCTGCGGCGCGCATCGAGTGCGGCGTACTGCTGGCGAGCATTGGCGCTGGCCTGTTCGAGCCACAGCTGCACGCCCAGGCGCTCGACTGCCGTGGCAAACGATTCGTTGAAGGCGGTGTCACCTGCCACATAGACCACTTGGTGCGCGAGCTCGTGAAAAATCAGCCGGGCCAACTCGCCCTCCGGGTAGCCGATAAACGTGCTCAAGAGCGGATCGCCCCCGGCCCAGTTCAGCCAGCCCAGCGTGGAATAGGCAGGCACCGGTTGGACCGTGGTTTCCAGGCCCAGTCCCGCGATTCGCTGTGCCTCGCGCTGGGCTGCCGTTTCGTCGAAATAGCCCTTGTAGCTGACGCAGCCGGCCACTGGGAAGCACCATTGCTCGGGCTCGAGCGACCACTCGGGCGCTGCCACCACGTTCCACACCACGGCCGGGCGGCCCAGGTCGGCGTAGCTCAGGTAGCTGGCGTTGTCCGGCAGATGCAGCTGCTGCGCCGCGAAGGCGCGGATGCGGCCGGCCAGGCGCAGCTTGTCTTTGAGCGGCTCGGCCGTGCTCGAGTCTTCAAGCCACTGCTCGATGGGTTTGGCCGCCTGCATCAGGCTCAGGTGCCCGCTGACCGATTGCCAGTAGTAGCCCATGGCCGTGCAGCCACCGAGCAGCGGCAGCAACAAGCACACAGCTGCCCACCGCCACGCACGCCTCATGCGCTGGCTGCCTCGACTTCGACCAGGCAGTCGTAGAAGGTGGGCGCCCGGCCCAGATCGGTCAGGCGTTGACTGGTCAATTCGTTGACATTGGTGCCGCGCAGGCCCATCTTGCGCCACCAGATTCCCAGACCGACGACCAGTCCAGGGCGGGCGCGATCGCTCACGCGGGCCTTGCAGTGGTAGCTGCCCCGGTCGTTGTAGACACGCACGGTTGCACCGTCGGCGATATGCCGGCTCAGCGCATCTTCGGGGTGAATTTCGAGCACGGGCTCGCTTTCGAGGTCGCGCAGGCTCTTGACGTTGACGAAGGTCGAGTTCAGGAAGTTGCGCGCTGGCGGCGAGATCATCGCCAGACGGTAGCGCGAGGCGTCGTGGGCGACTTCGGCATTGGGCAGGTGATCGGGCAGTCCGTCTTGTCCTTGCTGGGCCAGGCGCTGGCTGAAAAACTCGCATTTGC
>CANHDQ010000211.1 GCA_947459405.1 Comamonadaceae bacterium | reverse complement strand
GTGTTGGTCGCCCGCACCATGGGCCGGCTCAGCTCGAGCGTGCGCATGCGCGAGATGTGCAGGTGCTGATCGATCGCCACCGTATCGCCGAACCAGGCGATGTTGCTCACATTGACCATGATGGTGGGCGCCTGTTGCGGGTCGGCAAAGCGTGCGCCGAGCTCTTCGCCAAACAGGTCTTCGTAGCAGATGTTGGGCGCCAGCCGCTCGCCTTGCCAGACAAAGGAGGGCTGGCCGATGGCGCCCCGGTTGAAGTCGCCCAGCGGGATGTTCATCATTCGCACGAACCACTTGAACAGGGGCGGGATGAATTCTCCGAAAGGCACCAGATGGTGTTTGTCATAGCGGTAGGGCGCGGCCAAGCCGGCCTGCAGACCCAGCACCGAGTTGGTGTAGCCCTGCTCGAACGAGCCCATCGGCATGCCCAGCAGCGCCGCTTGCTCGCCCTTGGCGAAGTGATCGCGCAGATCTTGCCAGTAGGCCGCATCGAGCTGCGCCGGCAGCAGCGGGATGGCGGTTTCGGGCAGCACCACCAGCGAGGTCTGCGCCGCCTTGAGCTCCTGTGCATAAAAGCGCAGCGCCTGCTCCAGCCCCCGGCCCGGTATGAATTTTTCGTCTTGCGCGATGTTGCCTTGCACCAGGGTCAGCGACAGGGCCGGCCGCGGTGCCTGGGTCTGGGGCGCAATGGGCGCCCAGGCCAGGGCGATTGCACCGGCCAGCAGGAGCAGCGCCGGCCGCAGTCGCCGCAGCTGGCCTGGCGCTGGCAGCAGCCACAGCGCCAAAGCGCCCGCCACTGCCGCCGACAGCCAGCTCAGCCCGTGCACGCCGATCCATCCGGCCAGCGGACGCGCCCAGCCGTCGATGTGGGCATAGCCCGACTGCCCCCAGGGAAAACCGGTAAACAGCACCACCCGCGCCAGCTCGGCCAGCAGCCACAGCCCGGCCCACAGCAGCACGCGGCGGGCGGCGCCGCCACTGCGCCAGCGCCAGTAGAGCGCGCCGGCCAGCGCGTAGTAAAGCCCCAGCGCCGCTGCCAGCGCGAGCACCGCCAGCACCGCCAGCACGGCGGGCAGGCCGCCGTAGACATGCATGGAGATGAACAGCCACCAGAAGGTGCCGGCGAGCATGGCGGTGGCAAACAGCCAAGCCAGCAGGCCGGCCTGCCGGCCGCTGCTGCAGCGCTCGAGCAAGGCCACCAGCGCCACCAGCGAGGCCACTTGCAGCGCCGCAACGGGCTGGCCCTGCGGCCAGCCTAGCGCGAAGGGCCAGGCCATGCTCAGCGCGTGGGCCAGCCCGGCGGGCACGGCCAGCCAAAGCCAGAAGCGGGCGAGCCGACCGGCAGCGGCGCGATGGGGGGCGCTGGACATGGGTGCGCTGGCGGCTGCCGGCTGGCGCGCAGCGCTCAGCTGCTGCGATGGACCTTGAACCAGCGCACGGCGCCGCCTCGGGCCAGCTGCACCACAAAGGTCAGGTCGGCCAGCGTGTGGGCCTCGCCCCGCTTGGGCACATGCCCCATCTGGTGCGCGATCAGCCCGCCGATGGTGTCGAACTCGCCGTGCGGCAGTTGCACGCCAAACGCCTCGTTGATTCGCTCGATCGCGGTATCGCCATTGATGCGGTAGCTGCGATCGGGCAGCGCGAAGATGTCGCCCTCGTTGTCGGCGCCGTCAAACTCGTCTTCGATTTCGCCCACGATCTGCTCGAGCACGTCCTCAATCGTGATCAGCCCCGCCACCCTGCCGAACTCGTCGATCACGATGGCCAGGTGGTTGCGGTTGCCCCGAAAGTCGCGCAGCAGGTCGTTGAGCCCCTTGCTCTCGGGGACAAACACGGCCGGGCGCAGCAAGGCGCGCAAATTGAGCTCGGGCGCGCGCTGCAGCTTGAGCAGGTCTTTGGCCAGCAAGATGCCGATGATGTTTTCCTTCTCGCCCTCGTAGACCGGAAAGCGCGAGTGCGCGGTTTCGATGATGACGTGCAGCAGCTCGTCATAGGGTGCATCGATATCGATCAGGTCCATGCGTGGCGCGGCCACCATGACATCGCCGGCGGTCATGTCCGACATGCGGATCACGCCTTCGAGCATCTCCCGGCTTTGCGCGCCGATGACGTCCTTGTCTTGCGCTTCGACCAGGGTTTCGATCAGTTCGGCCTTGGAGTCGGGGCCGGGGTGGAGCATTTCGGCCAGCCGTTGCAGCAAGCCGCGTTTGTCTTCAGGCCGCGCAGGCCTGGGGGGGGAGTCGGACACCAGAGGGCGATCGGTAGTTGCGAGGGCCCCAAGAATATCTGAAAACCTTGACAAATCGACCTAGGGAAGATCTGCAAAACCTCGTCATCGCGAGGAGCGCAGCGACGTGGCGATCCAAAAGCCTCTGATTGATCGACGTTTTTTGGATTGCCACGCTTCGCTCGCAATGACAAAACACACTGGTGCAGACCCTCCCTAGGGGTTCCCGGGCGCCACAGGAGCCCGCTCATTAGAATGACGCCCTACGCTGCGCCGGCCCGGCGCGCCATGGCCGCACGCGGCCCTTACTCCCCACCATGCTCACTTTCCAGCAGATCATCCTCAAGCTGCAGTCCTACTGGGACGCCCAGGGCTGCGCCCTTTTGCAGCCCTACGACATGGAGGTGGGCGCCGGCACCAGCCACACCGCCACCTTTTTGCGGGCTTTGGGCCCCGAGCCGTGGAAAGCGGCCTATGTGCAGCCCAGCCGCCGCCCCAAGGACGGGCGCTACGGCGAGAACCCCAACCGCCTGCAGCACTACTATCAGTACCAGGTGGTGCTCAAGCCGGCCCCCAGCAATATTTTGGAGCTCTACCTGGGCTCGCTGGAGGCCCTGGGTTTTGATCTAAAAAAGAACGACATCCGTTTTGTCGAGGACGATTGGGAAAACCCCACGCTGGGCGCCTGGGGCCTGGGCTGGGAGGTCTGGCTCAATGGCATGGAGGTCACGCAGTTCACCTACTTCCAGCAAGTCGGCGGCATCGACTGCAAGCCCATCACCGGCGAGATCACCTACGGCCTGGAGCGCCTGGCCATGTATTTGCAAGGGGTGGACAACGTCTACAAGCTGCAGTGGACCGACACCATGAGCTATGGCGATGTTTACTTGCAAAACGAGCAGGAGCAGTCGGCCTATAACTTTGAGCACAGCGACGCCGAGTTCCTCTTCACTGCCTTTGGTGCCCACGAAAAGCAAGCCAAGCATCTGATGGAGCAGCAACTGGCCTTGCCCGCTTACGAGCAGGTGCTCAAGGCAGCGCACACCTTCAATTTGCTCGACGCGCGCGGGGCCATCAGCGTGACCGAGCGCGCCGCCTACATCGGCCGCATCCGCAACCTGGCCAGAAGCGTGGCGCAGAGTTATTACGAGTCGCGTGAGCGCCTGGGCTTTCCCATGGCCCCGCGCGAATGGGTGGCGCAACTGGCCAAGAAAGCGGCCTGAACCATGAGCACCCAAAACCTTTTGGTCGAACTCTTTGTCGAAGAGCTGCCGCCCAAGGCGCTCAAGAAGCTCGGCGAGGCTTTTGCCGGCGTGCTGTGCGAGCAGCTCAAGTCCCAGGGGCTGGCTGCTGCGGATGCGACCGTCACCGCCTATGCCTCGCCGCGCCGGCTGGCCGCGCATGTGACGGCCGTGCTCGCGCAGGCGGCCGACAAGGCCTTGCAGCAAAAGCTCATGCCGGTGAGCGTGGGCCTGGACGCCAGCGGCCAGGCCACGCCCGCCCTGCTCAAGAAGCTGCAAGCGCTTGGCGCCGACGTGAGCGATCCGGCAGCAGCCGTGTCCGCGCTCAAGCAGGCGCCCGATGGCAAGGCGCAGGCCTTGTTTTATGACAGCTTGGTCAAGGGTGCGAGCCTGGCCGCTGGCCTGCAAAAGGCGCTCGACGAAGCGCTGGCCAAGCTGCCCATCCCGAAGGTGATGCAGTACCAGCTCGAAACCGATTGCGAGCTGCCGGGCTGGAGCAGCGTGAACTTTGTGCGGCCCGCGCACAGCCTGATCGCCCTGCATGGCAGCGCCGTGGTGCCGGTCAAGGCCTTGGGCTTGAGGGCGGGCAACAGCACCCAGGGCCATCGTTTCGAGGCGCCGGTCAATCCGGTGGTGCTCACTCATGCCGACCATTACGCCCAAGCGCTCAGGACCGACGGCGCGGTGATCGCCAGCTTTGCCGAGCGCCGTGCCGAGATCGAGCGCCAATTGCAGGCCGCGGCAAGCCGGGTCGGGGGCGGCGTGCGGCCGATCGAGGACGATGCGCTGCTCGACGAAGTCACCGCCCTGGTTGAGCGGCCCAATGTGCTGGTGTGTGCCTTCGATAAAGACTTCCTGGGCGTGCCCCAGGAATGCCTCATCCTGACGATGAAGGCCAACCAAAAGTACTTTCCGCTGCTCGATGCTACCGGCCGGTTGACCCACCAGTTTCTGGTGGTGAGCAACATCACGCCCGATGATGCGTCTGCCGTGATTGAAGGCAACGAGCGGGTGGTGCGCCCGCGTCTGGCCGATGCCAAGTTTTTCTTCGACCAGGACCGCAAGAAGACGCTCCAATCGCGCGTCGACGGCCTGTCCAAGGTGGTCTATCACAACAAGCTGGGCACGCAGGGCGAGCGCATGGTCCGCGTCTGCGCGATTGC
>CANHDQ010000210.1 GCA_947459405.1 Comamonadaceae bacterium | reverse complement strand
CGGTCGAAGATGGCGCGGTAGGCCTGCGCCATGGCCTGGTAGCTGCGCTGGGCCGAGGCGCCGTCGCGGTCAAAGCTGTAGGCGTCCTTCATGATGAACTCGCGCCCGCGCATCAGGCCAAAGCGCGGCCGGCGCTCGTCGCGGAACTTGGTCTGAATCTGGTAGAAATTCTTGGGCAGCTGCTTGTAGCTGCGCACTTCCTGTCGCGCGATATCGGTCACGACCTCTTCGCTGGTGGGCTGCACCACGTAGTCGCGCTCGTGCCGGTCACGGATGCGCAGCAGCTCCGGCCCCATCTTGTCGAAGCGCCCCGTTTCCTGCCACAGCTCGGCCGGCTGGATCACGGGCATGGTCAGCTCGATCGCGCCGGCCCGGTTCATCTCCTCGCGCACGATGGCCTCGACCTTGCGAATCACGCGCAGGCCCATGGGCATGTAGTTGTAGATGCCGGCGCCGAGTTTTTTGATCAGGCCGGCGCGCATCATCAGTTGATGGCTGACGACTTCGGCATCGGCGGGCGCTTCCTTGAGCGTGGCAATGTGGAACTGTGACGCTTTCATGCGGGAAATCGAGGGGTGGGGGAGACTCAAAAAAGGCCCTCGGCCGGCTTGGCTTGCCGGCCATGGCTGTGCATAATGGTCTCAAGTTTTTGAATTTTGAGGTTCGATTATGCTCGACCGAGACGGCTTTCGGCCCAACGTCGGCATCATCTTGCTCAACCAGAAAAGCCAGGTCTTTTGGGGCAAGCGTATTCGCACCCACTCCTGGCAGTTTCCGCAGGGCGGCATCGACCGGGGTGAAAACCCCGAGCAGGCCATGTTTCGGGAACTGCACGAGGAGGTGGGCTTGCACCCGCATCATGTGCAGGTGCTGGCCCGGACCCGCGACTGGTTGCGCTATGAGGTGCCCGACCGTTATATCCGCCGTGATGCGCGGGGCCACTACAAGGGCCAAAAGCAGATCTGGTTTTTGCTCCAGCTCATCGGCCACGACTGGGACCTGAACCTGCGCGCCACCGACCATCCCGAGTTCGACGCCTGGCGCTGGAACGACTACTGGGTGCCGCTGGACGTGGTGGTCGAATTCAAGCGCGGGGTCTACGAGATGGCGCTCAATGAATTGTCGCGCTATGTGCCGCGTACCGACGCCCGCGCAGACTCGCGCAGCCGTTACATGCGCGGCTCCATGCGCCGAGATGGCCCAGCCTCGCTTGTCTCTGCGCACGATTTGGCGCCCCTGGCCGAGTCGGCCGCGCTGGAGTTGCCCCCGGGGGCCAGCTTTGACCCCGATCCGCAAAACGAGTTGCTGGGCAGATCGGCCTCCAAGTCATGAGGCGATCAAAGATTTCCGGGTTGAGGCAAGTGATCGTCCGGGTGCTGTGCGTGGCTGGCCTGGCCTTGGGTGCGCAGGCGCAAGCGCAGCTCTTGGGCGACGCAGCCTGGCAGGAAGCCGAGGTGCCCGAGCCGCCGGCCTTCAGTCTCGAGCGCTTGCTGCGCTTTGAGGTCAATCCAAACTCGAGCCTGGTCTATGCCATCGATCCGCAGACCCTGAGCATTTCGCCGCAGGACCGGGTGGTGCGCTATGTGATCGTGGCCAGCAGCCCTGGTGGCGTGCGCAATGTGTTCTACGAGGGCATCCGCTGCCCGGCCGGTCAGGTCAAGACCTATGCCCGCTACAGTGAAGGGCGCTGGATCAAGCTCAGCGATCCGCAGTGGCAGGACATGGCCAGTCGGCCCTCGCGTCATGCGCTGCAACTGGCTCGCCAGGGCGGCTGCGACAACTCCGGCACGCCCCTGAGGTCCGATGACATCTTGCGCGCGCTCAGGCAGACCGGGCAGGCCTCGGTGCGCTGACGCGGCCCGCGCTCAGCGCGAGAGCACGAGGTTGGTGCGGTGCACCATCTCCGGCTCGCCGGTGTAGCCCAGCAGCCGCTCGAACTCCCCCGAGGCCTTGCGGCAGATCAGGCGGGCCTCGGCGCTGGCGTAGTTGGCCAGACCGCGGGCGATCTCACGGCCCTGTTCGTCGCGCACGGCGATCACGTCACCGCGGGCAAAGTCGCCCTGCACCGCGGTCATGCCGATGGGCAGCAAACTCTTGCCCTCATCGCGCAGCTTGATCACCGCGCCCTCGTCGACCGTCACCGAGCCGCGCAATTGAAGGTGGTCGACCATCCATTGCTTGCGGGCCTGGTTTTTGGCCGTCTGAGCCAGCAGTGCGGTGCCAATGAGCTCGCCCTGGCACAGGCGCAGCAGCGCCTGAGGTTCGCGCCCCCAGGCGATCACCGTCGAGGCGCCCGAGCCTGCCGCCCGTTTGGCCGCCAGAATCTTGGTGATCATGCCGCCCCTGCCGATGCTGGAGCCGGCGCCGCCGGCCATGGCCTCAAGCGCGGGATCGCCTGCCTGCGCCTCGTCCACAAACGTGGCGCCTGGGTCCTTGCGCGGGTCGGCCGAATACAAGCCTTTTTGGTCGGTCAGGATGATCAGCAGATCGGCCTCGACCAGGTTGGCCACCAGGGCGCCGAGCGTGTCGTTGTCGCCGAACTTGATCTCGTCGTTGACCACGGTGTCGTTTTCGTTGATCACCGGCACCACGCCCAGCTGCAGCAGCGTCAGCAGGGTTGAGCGAGCGTTGAGGTAACGCTCGCGATCGGCCAGATCGGCATGGGTGAGCAGCACCTGGGCGCTGGCCACGCCCAGGGCGCGCAGCTTGCTTTCGTAGACCTGCACCAGGCCCATCTGTCCGACAGCAGCGGCCGCCTGCAATTCATGGATGGCGCTCGGGCGGCTGCTCCAGCCCAGCCGTTTCATGCCCTCGGCAATCGCGCCGCTGCTGACCATGATGATCTCGCGGCCTTGTTCGCGCAGCTGCGCCATTTGCTCGCACCACAGCCCGATGGCTTGCGCGTCGAGGCCGCGCCCCTCATCGGTGACCAGGCTCGAGCCGACCTTGATGACGATGCGGCGGGCCGAAAGAAGCACGTCGGCGGTGAGCTTGCTGGGCATGGTGGAGCGAGGGGGCGGATCAGGGTGGGGATCGGGGTGCGGGTCTAGGTGCGGATTTCAGGCTTCGGCTTGCGGCGCTTGGGGCTCACCGGCCGCAAAGCGCGGATCGACCTCGGCGGCCGGCTGCGCGGCCAGACGCACCTGTTCGATAAAGGGATAGATCGCGCGGATCAGCGGCTCGCAGCCCTCGCGGGTGAGCGCTGAAATCTCGAACACCGGCATTTTCCAGCGCGAGCGCTTGAGAAAGTCCTTGACCGCTTGGGCGCGTTGTTCGCCATCGAGCATATCGAGCTTGTTGAGCACCAGCCAGCGTGGCTTGTTGTAGAGGTCGACGTCGTACTTCTTGAGCTCGGCCACGATGGCCTTGGCCTGTGCCACCGGATCGACGCCCTCATCAAATGGGGCCAGGTCCACCACATGCAGCAGCAACCGGGTGCGTTGCAGGTGGCGCAGGAAGAGGTGGCCCAGGCCGGCGCCTTCGCTGGCGCCTTCGATCAGGCCGGGCAGATCGGCGATCACGAAGCTTTGCTCGGGGCCTACGCGCACCACGCCCAAATTGGGGTGCAAGGTGGTGAAAGGATAGTCGGCAATGCGTGGCCTGGCGTTGGAGACGGCGGTGATCAGCGTGGACTTGCCGGCATTGGGCATGCCCAACAGCCCCACGTCGGCCAGCACCTTGAGCTCGAGCTTGAGGCTTTTGCGCTCACCCGGCCAGCCTGGTGTCTTGGTGCGTGGCGCCCGGTTGGTCGAGCTTTTAAAGCGCAGGTTGCCAAAGCCACCGTCGCCGCCCTTGGCAATGAGCACCTGCTCGCCCGGCGTGAGCAGCTCGAGCAGCACCTCGCCGGTTTCGGCATCGCTCAAGATGGTGCCCACCGGCATCTTGAGCACGACATCGTCTCCCTTGGCGCCGAACATGTCCGAGCCCTTGCCGTGCTCGCCGTTGCGCGCCTCGTGGCGCCGCGAGAACCGGTAGTCGACCAGGGTGTTGAGGTTGGGATCGGCCAGCGCGTAGACATGCCCGCCGCGCCCGCCGTCACCGCCGTTGGGGCCACCGAATTCCTTGTACTTTTCGTGCCGGAACGAGACGCAGCCGCTTCCCCCGTCGCCAGCGGCGATATCGATGTAGGCTTCGTCAACGAATTTCATGGTGGACCGGCCTGCGGCGGCCGAACTTGGAGTTTAAACACCGGAAGCGGCCGGCAACCGTTGCCCGGGGCCGGGGCGGGTGCAATGAAAAAGCCCCGCCGAGCGGGGCTTTTGGCCATCGGCGCTGGCGCTGTGGCTCAGGCTGGCGTCACGTTGACCGTCTGCTTGTTGAGCTCGCCCTTGACAGCAAAGCTCACCTGGCCATCGACCAGGGCAAACAGGGTGTGGTCCTTGCCCACGCCGACATTGGTGCCAGCATGGAACTTGGTGCCGCGCTGGCGCACGATGATGCTGCCGGCGCTGATGGTCTGGCCGCCGAAGGCCTTCACACCGAGCATCTTGGGCTTGGAATCGCGCCCGTTACGCGTAGAGCCGCCGCCTTTTTTCTGTGCCATGTTGTGAACTCCTGTTGGGCTTTAACCGGCAATCGCGCCGATTTGCAGCTCGGTGTAGTTTTGCCGGTGACCCTGGCGCTTTTGGTAGTGCTTGCGACGGCGCAGCTTGAAGATGCGCACTTTGTCGTGCCTGCCATG
>CANHDQ010000209.1 GCA_947459405.1 Comamonadaceae bacterium | reverse complement strand
GCTGCTTGAATACAAGCCGCTGACGGCCAAGGTGCATGAGCGGCCCTTCCTGTTCGTGCCGCCTTGCATCAACAAATACTACATCCTGGATCTGCAGCCCGAAAACTCGCTGATTCGCTACGTCGTCGAGCAGGGCCATCGGACCTTTGTGGTCAGCTGGCGCAACCCCGACGAGTCGATGAAGGACAAAACCTGGGACGACTACATCGAGAATGCGGCCATCAAGGCCATCGAGGTCGTGCGCGAGATCTCTGGCGCACCGACGATCAACGCCCTGGGTTTTTGCGTCGGTGGCACCATCTTGGGAACGGCGCTGGCCGTGCTGGCCGCCCGCGGTCAAAAGCCGGTCCACAGCGCCACCTTCCTGACCGCCTTGCTCGATTTTCGCGACACCGGCGTGCTTGACGTCTTTATTGACGAGCACGCGGTGCGTCTGCGCGAGGCGCAGATGGGCAGCAAAGGTCTGCTGCGCGGTCAGGACCTGGCCTCGACCTTCAGTTTTCTGCGTCCCAACGACCTGGTCTGGAACTACGTCGTCGACAACTATCTCAAAGGTGAAAAGCCGCCCGCCTTCGATCTGCTTTACTGGAACAGCGACTCGACCAATCTGCCGGGTCCTTTTTATGCCTGGTATCTGCGCAACACCTACCACGAGAACAACCTGGCCCAACCCGGCAAGGCCGTGGTCTGTGGCCAGAAGATCGACCTGCGCAAGCTCGATATGCCGGTTTACATCTACGGCTCGCGCGAAGACCACATCGTGCCGGTTGCCGGCGCCTATGCCACCACTCAGCTGCTGCCTGGCAAGAAGCGCTTTGTGATGGGCGCTTCCGGTCATATTGCCGGTGTGATCAATCCGCCGGCCAAGAAGAAGCGCTCTTACTGGACCTGCGACAAGCTGCCGGCCAGCCATGAGCAGTGGCTCAAGGGCGCGCAGGAGCATGCCGGCTCCTGGTGGCCGGACTGGAGCGACTGGCTCAGGGCGCAGGCGGGCAAGCAAATCGCGGCCCCCAAAGGCTATGGCGCCCGAAAATACAAGGCCATCGAGCCGGCGCCGGGGCGCTATGTCAAGGTCAAGGCCTGACCCCCCTGTTTTTATCCATCGAGGAAGACCATGCAAGACATCGTGATTGTTTCTGCGGCACGCACCGCAGTCGGACGCTTCGGCGGCACTCTGGCCAAGACACCCGCCACCGAATTGGGCGCGGCGGTCATTTCGGCCGTGTTGGCCCGCGCGGGCCTGTCGCCTGAGCAAGTGGGCGAGGTCATCATGGGCCAGGTCCTGGCTGCTGGCAGCGGCCAGAACCCGGCCCGGCAGGCCTTGATGAAAGCCGGCCTGCCCAAGGAAGTGCCGGGCCTGACCATCAATGCGGTGTGCGGCTCGGGCCTGAAGGCCGTGATGCTGGCCGCGCAGGCAGTGGCCTGGGGCGACAGCGAGGTCGTGATCGCCGGTGGCCAGGAAAATATGAGCGCTTCGCCGCATGTGCTGCCTGCCTCGCGCGATGGCCAGCGCATGGGCGACTGGAAGATGGTCGACACCATGATCGTGGACGGCTTGTGGGACGTCTACAACCAGTACCACATGGGCATCACGGCCGAAAACGTGGCCAAGGCGCACGGTATCACGCGCCAGATGCAAGATGCCTTGGCGCTGGCCAGTCAGCAAAAGGCGGCCGCCGCGCAGGAGGCAGGGCGCTTCAAGGACGAGATCGTGCCTTTTTCGATCGCGCAGAAAAAGGGCGACCCCATCGTCTTTGCCGATGACGAATACATCAACAAGAAGACCAACGCCGATGCCCTGGCCGGGCTGCGGCCGGCTTTTGACAAGGCCGGCACGGTCACGGCTGGCAACGCCTCGGGCATCAATGATGGCGCTGCTGCCGTGATGGTCATGAGCGCCAAGAAGGCGGCCAGCTTGGGGCTGACGCCCCTGGCCCGTATTGCGTCTTTTGGCACGTCGGGGCTCGACCCGGCCACCATGGGCATGGGCCCGGTGCCGGCCTCGCAAAAAGCCCTGAGCCGCGCCGGTTGGAAGGCCTCCGACGTGGACCTGTTCGAACTCAACGAAGCCTTCGCCGCGCAGGCGTGTGCGGTCAACCTGGCCCTGGACATCGATCCGGCGCGGGTCAACGTCAATGGCGGTGCGATTGCCATCGGCCACCCGATTGGCGCCTCAGGCTGCCGGGTGCTGGTGACGTTGCTCCATGAAATGCAGCGGCGCAAGGTCAGCAAGGGGCTGGCTGCGCTGTGTATTGGCGGCGGCATGGGCGTGGCCCTGACGCTCGAGCGCTGAACGTTTTTGCAAGGAGCCAGCGGGCCGCGCCGTCAGCGGCCGCTGGTGATGGATTTTTATACCAAGGAGCAGACATGACGCAAAAAGTAGCTTATGTGACCGGGGGCATGGGCGGCATCGGAACCGCCATTTGCCAGCGATTGGCCAAGGATGGCTTCAAGGTGATCGCCGGCTGCGGCCCGACACGCGACTTCAACAAGTGGCTCGACGAGCAAAAGGCCCTGGGCTACAGCTTTTACGCGTCGGTGGGCAATGTGGCCGACTGGCAGTCGACGGTCGACGCCTTCAGCAAGTCCAAGGCCGAGCATGGCCCGATCGACGTGCTGGTCAACAACGCGGGTATCACGCGCGACCGCATGTTCGTCAAGATGACGCGCGAGGACTGGGACGCGGTGATCGACACCAACCTCAACTCCATGTTCAACGTGACCAAGCAGGTCGTGCCCGACATGGTCGAGCGTGGCTGGGGCCGCATCATCCAGATCTCTTCGGTCAATGGCGAGAAGGGTCAGGCCGGTCAGACCAACTACTCGGCGGCCAAGGCCGGCATGCACGGTTTCTCGATGGCCCTGGCCCAGGAGATGGCGACCAAGGGCGTGACGGTCAACACCGTGAGCCCCGGCTATATCGGCACTGACATGGTCAAGGCCATCCGGCCCGATGTGCTCGAGAAAATCGTGGCCACCGTACCGGTCAAGCGCCTGGGCGAGCCCAGCGAGATCGCCTCCATCGTGGCCTGGCTGGCCAGCGAAGAGGGCGGTTACGCCACCGGCGCCGACTTCTCGGTCAATGGCGGCCTGCACATGGGTTGAGCCCCCACTGTGGGCACCATAGAAAAAGCCGCCTTTGGGCGGCTTTTTTGTTGGGCTGCGCCCGCCTCAAACCAGGCGCCTGAGCAAAGGCTCCAGACGCTGGCGCACGCGGTTGTCCATCGCGGCCACCGGCGTGACCAGCGCGCTGCTCAAGGCCTCGTGCGCGGCGCTGACCGGCCTTTGGCCGTGCAGCCGCTCGATCACGGCGGCCACCAGGGCTTGGGCATTGGCCGCGTTTTCCATCAAGTTGGCCATGGCCATGCTGGCCGTCACCGCCTCGGTGCGTTCGCGCCAGCAGTCGTAGTCGGTCACCAGGGCCAAAGTGGCATAGGCGATTTCGGCCTCTCGCGCCAGCCGGGCCTCGGGCAGATTGGTCATGCCGATCACGCTGGCGCCCCACTGGCGGTACATCAGGCTTTCGGCGCGGGTTGAAAACTGGGGCCCGTCGATGCACACATAGGTGCCGCCGCGGTGAATGCGGCCCCGGCCGAAGCCGTTCTCTTGAGCGACCTGCCAGACCAGGCCCTGCAAAGCCAGGCAGATGGGCTCGGCCAGAGAGACATGGGCCACCGCGCCGTCGCCAAAAAAGCTGCGTGGACGCCCGCGCGTGTGGTCGATGAACTGATCGGGCAGCACCAGATCGAGCGGTGCGGCTTGCTCGATCAGCGAGCCCACCGCAGAGACCGACAGCAGGTAACGCACGCCCAGGCTTTTGAGCGCCCAGATGTTGGCCAGAAAAGGAATTTCCGCGGGCAGCAACTTGTGGCCCCGGGCATGGCGGGCAATAAACGCGACCCGTGCCTGGCCGAGCCGGCCTACGGCGATCGCGTCCGACGTGGCCCCGTAGGGCGTGTCCACCTGCAGCTCGCTGACCTCCTGCAGGCCCGCCATGCTGTACAGGCCGCTGCCGCCGATGACGGCGATTTCCACCGGCTCTTGGTGGCGGGATGCAGCGGAGGGACTTTCGGGACGGGTCATGGCCTCGATTATGCTGTGGGCTGCCCTGAAAGGATGACCCCCATGCACGCCACCTTGCCCCTGCTGCGCAAGACCGACTTTCCCGCTTTGCGCCGTGCGTCGCTGCAGACCTTGCAGGTCAATCTGGGTTACTTGTGCAACCAAAGCTGTGTGCACTGCCATGTCAACGCCGGGCCGAACCGCACCGAGCAGATGGACAGCGCCACCGCCGATCTGGTGCTTGAAGTGCTGGCCGGCGCTCGTGTGCAGACGCTTGATCTGACCGGTGGCGCGCCCGAGCTCAATGCGCACTTTCGCCGCCTGGTGGTCGGTGCGCGCGCGCTGGGCGTGCGGGTGATCGATCGTTGCAACCTGTCGGTGCTGTTCGAGCCGGGCCAGGAGGATCTGGCTGGCTTTCTGGCCGAGCAGGGCGTCGAGGTGGTGGCCTCCTTGCCCTGCTATTCGCAGGAAAACGTCGACCAGCAAAGGGGCGAGGGCGTTTTTGAGAAGAGCATCCGCGCCCTGCAAGCGCTCAATGCGCTGGGCTACGGCCAAAGCGGCTCGCACTTGCAACTGCATCTGGTCTACAACCCGCAAAAAGCAGTGCTGCCGCCGCCTCAGGCGGCGCTGCAGGCCGACTACGAGCGCTTGCT
>CANHDQ010000208.1 GCA_947459405.1 Comamonadaceae bacterium | reverse complement strand
TCGCTGAGCACCAGACGAACCTTCTCCAGGTCCACGCCCACCGCATCGGCGGCGATCTGGCGGTAGATGCCATCGTTGCCCTGCCCTTGCTCGCCGACGCTGACGCTGACGCTGATGGCGCCGCTGGGGTCCAGGCGCATCGTGCAACCGTCCTGGGAGGCGATGCGTGCGCCGCCCACACCGTAAAACGCGGCGCTGGGGTTGGTCAGCTCAATCAAGGCAGCAAAGCCAATACCGCGGTAAATACCCCGCTGGCGCAGACCTTCGATCTCGGCCTTGAGCTTGGGGTAGTCCATCATCTGCTCGATCTTGCGCAGGCACGCCTCGTGCGACAACACCTCGAGCTTGATGCCGCTGGCACCGGTGGCCGGATAAGCGTCGTCAGGAATGACGTTTTTCTTGCGCAACTCCAGTGGATCCATGCCGATGGCGCGCGCAGCCTGATCAACCAGGCCCTCGGTCACGGCGCAGGCAATCGGATGCCCCACCCCTCGGTACTGGCAGGTGGGCGTCTTGTTTTGGAACACCACCTGCAACTGGGCCCGGTAGTTCTTGTGCTTGTAGGGGCCGCCCACCAGATTGACCACCTGGTTGCCCTCGATCGCGCTGGTGCGCGGGAACATGGAATACGGGCCGATACCGGTCAGGTCGTGCATGTCGAAAGCCAGAATCTCACCCGATTTGCTGGCGGCAATCCGTGCCTTGACGCGGTGATGCCGCGCATGGATGTCGCTGATGAAGCTCTCGATGCGGTCGGCCACAAACTTGACCGGCCGTCGGCACATAATCGACAGCGCCACGGTGGCGAAGTCATCGGGGTAGGCGTGCACCTTGATACCAAAGGAGCCACCGACGTCCTTGCAGATCACTCGCACGCTGGACTCGGGCAGGTCAAATTGACGTGCGTAAAGGTCCTGCATCATGTGCGGTGCCTGAAACGAATGGTAGACGGTCAGCTTCTGATCGGCGGAGTTCCACTCGGCGATCTGGCAACGAGGCTCGAGCGTGACGCCGGTGTGGCGGCCAAACTCAAAGACCGTCTCAACCACCGCATCGGCCCTGGCAAAAGCCTCATCGACTTCGCCCACATTCAGGCTACGGGTGAAGCAAAGGTTGTCGCCGAGCTCGGGATGGATCAGCGGGGTCGAGGCGTCGAGCGCGGTCTCCATGTCGACCACCGGCTCGAGCTCTTCGATATCGACCTGCAAGACCTGCAGCGCGTCTTCAGCCTGCTCACGCGTCTGGGCAACAATGGCCACCACAGGCTCGCCCTGCCAACAGGCGCGCTCGATCGCCAGCGGATACTGCGGCGCCGACTTCATGCCCGCCAAATGGCCGAGCACCGCCACCCAGGGCTTGCAGATCTTGGCAATGTCATGGCCATCGGCCACCAAGATCACGCCGGGCATGCTGCGCGCGGCCGATGCGTCGATGCGCTTGATGCGGCAATGCGCCACAGGGCTGCGCCAGTACACCACGTGCGCCATGCGCGGCAGCTCGATGTCGTCGACGTAGGTGCCTTGACCCTGAACCAGTTTGCGCGCGCTCGGGCGTTCCACGCTCTTGCCGATGTAGCGCGGGTCTTCCGTAAGCGGGTGCAGCGGCTTGTCGCTCGGGTCTGCGGGGTGGACTGCGGGGCGCTCCTCGACCGCGGGGCCAGCATGGGGAGGGTTGAAGATCATGGTCTCGACCAAAGAATTGAGGGTGCCCGTACTCATGCGCCCACCTTCTGACCTTTGCGGGCCCGCTCGGCCAGGGTGTCGCAGATCGCGTCGACGATGGCGTGGTAGCCCGTGCAGCGGCAAAAGTTGCCGCTCATCCATTCGCGAACTTCTTCTCGCGAGGCATCGGGCTTGACCTCGAGCAGTTCCTTGGCGGCCATGACCATGCCCGGGGTACAAAACCCGCATTGCAACGCGTTGTGCCGGATGAAGGCCTCCTGAAGGTCGCGCACATCGCCGTCGTGGCTCAGGCCTTCGATGGTGCGCACCTTGCAACCCTGCGTTTGCACCGCCAGGGTCAAGCAGCCTCGCACGATCCGACCGTCGACCTCGACGGTGCAGGCGCCGCAAACGCCGTGCTCGCACCCCAGGTGGGAGCCCTTGAGGCCCAGGTCATTGCGAATGAAGTCCACCAGATGCTGGCGCGGCTGCACGCTGCACTGCTGCAGCTGGCCATTGACCTCGACATGAAGGGTGTGAAGCGGTGCCATGACAGTCTCCGTCGGTTCAGATGCGTTCAGGCCGCAATGGCGCTGCGGCTGGCGTGGGCGGCCTGCAGCAATCGCCGAGCCAAAACAGTGGCCAGGTGGCGCTTGGTGCCGGCGTGGTGGGTGAGGTCGGGCAGCGGATCGAGCTCGGCCTTGAGAGAGGCCACCGCGATCTCGATCGTGCCCGCATCGAGCGTCTTGCCAGCCAGCAGCGCCTCGGTGCGGCGCGCGCGGATCGGTATCGCCCCAATGCCTAAAAAACTCAGGTTGACGCGCTGCACCAGTGTGCGCTCAAAGCGCGCGGCCACGGCCAAGCCTGCCACCGCGTAATCGCCATGACGCCGCGCAAGCTCGTCAAAGCCCACCCAGTCGACCGTGCTGGCCAGCGGCACGTCAGCGCCAACGACAATCTCTCCAGGCTGCAAGGCCGTGGTGTAGAGATCCTGAAAAAAATCGGTGGCACTGACCTTGCGCGCACCTTTGGCACCTTGCAGGTGCACCGTGCCATCGAGCGCGCTCAGGCAGCACGGCCACTCGGCGGCCGGATCGCCGTAGGCAATGGAGCCGCCCCACGTCCCCGAGTTCCGGATGGCGCGGTGCGCAATATGCGGCGCCGCCTGGGCCAGCAAAGGCGCATGCTGGGCCACCAACGCGCTGCTCTCGATGTCAGTGTGGGTGGTCAGCGCCCCGATATACAGGCGATCGCCCTGCACGCGAATGCCGCGCATGGCCTTCAGTCCGGTGATGTCGATCAGCAGCACCGGCTCAGACAGGCGCATGTTGAGCGTAGCCATGAGCGTCTGGCCGCCCGCCAGGATGCGGGCGTCGTCGCCGTGCTGCGCGAGCAGCGTAAACACCTCGTCCAGCGAAGCGGGCTTGCAGTAGTCGAATTGGGGCGATTTCAATGCGGACTCCTCATCGGGGGAAAGGCAGGTTCGATCACAGGCGTGCACCGACCCACACGCCCAAGGCGGTAGCCAGTGCGCCGAGCGCAAACCATTTGACGCGCAGCCATTCGGTGGAAGCGGGCAAGGCAGCAGGCGGCGCCGATGCGCTGTCGGCCGCGCGGAGGGGCGCAGGGGCGGCAGACGGCTGGGCGACCGTATCGGCAGGCAAGGGCGTCTGAGGCCTTGTATCGGCTGTCGCATCAGGCACGGGGGCCGCGGCAGGTGCCACATGCGCCTGGAAAGCACCGAAGAACTGATCGGCCATCTGCTTGGCTGCGGCATCGATCATGCGACCACCGACCTGTCCGAGCTTGCCAGCTACCGACGCTTGCACCGTGTAGCGCAGGCGGGTGTGCAGACCTTCGGGCATGCTTTCGTCAGACAGTTGAACCTGAGACTGGCCACGGGCCATGCCGGCGGCGCCCCCCGAGCCTTCGAAGCTCATGGCGCAGCTCTCGGTCTCGATCACGTCACTTAACAAGATGCGGCCGGCAAAGCGCGCACGGACCGGCCCGACCTTGACCATCACGCGAGCGGTTTTCTCAAGCGGGCCCACCACCTCGACGGCCTCACAGCCGGGGATGCAGGCGGCCAAGACGTCGGGGTCGTTGAGGGCGGCCCACACCCGCACGCGGGGCGCGCCAATGACGATGTCGCCAGTCAGTTCCATGCAGGTCTTCCTGCAGCGCGCACCGGTCCGGCTGGCACTGCATGGGGGGTTGGGGTTTTCACGGGTGTTTTTGTTTACCAGGAGGTCAACAATCGTAGGCAAAATTGACCGTCCGGTAAATAGCGTGCCCATCCAGAAAAACCCTGATCGCCCTCAAAGCGCGGCCCGAGCGGTCGACGCTGAGCCGCGGCCTCGGCGCAGGCTGGGCGTGGCCGAGCGTGAGCGGCAGATTCTGGACGGTGCGATCCAGTTTTTTGCCGACAAGGGGCTCGACGGGCAGCTGCGCGATCTGGCCAGCAGCATTGGCGTGACGCACGCGCTGCTCTACCACTACTTCCCGACCAAGCAGGCGCTGATTGATCGCGTCTACCTCGAGGTCTTCGAAGGGCGTTGGCAACCCGAGTGGGAGACACTGCTTGACGACCCGGAGCGCTCGCCAGAGGACAAACTGACCGCCTTTTATGCCGAGTACGTTGACGCCGCGCTGACCCGCGAATTTGTGCGTATTTTGGTGTTCTCGGGACTGACCGATCACACCATCACCGACCGTTTCTTCTCGCTGCTGCGTCAGCGCCTGTTCACCCGGCTGATTCGCGAAACGCGGCGCTATCGCGGGGTGAGCAGCCGCGCGCGCCCCAGCGAGCGCGAAACCGAGTTGCTGATGGGGCTGCACGGCGGCTTCTTCTACATTCCGATGCGCCGATGGATCTACGCTCAGGGCGTGGCCAGCGACGCAGCACCTGAGCGATTCAACGAATCGCTGGTACGCGACCGGGTGCGGGGCTACTTGCTGGCCAGCCGCGCACTATTTGATACTGATGCCCAAACGCAGCCCGCCACCCAGGCCGCGCCAAGAGCGAGGAAACGCGCATGACCGACCACGCCTTGGCAACACGCACCGATTCACCGCCTGCGCAGCCTTGCGGCTGCACTTTCACCCG
>CANHDQ010000207.1 GCA_947459405.1 Comamonadaceae bacterium | reverse complement strand
CAGACCGGGGGCGTCCCAGGCCAGTGGCACCTGCTCAGCCTCGAAGAACTTGCGCGATCGCATCGCTGGCCAAGGTGGCGGTGTCGCGCTGCAGCTCGTGGTGCAGCGCCGTAAAGCGAGTGTGCAGCTGGGCGATTCGCTGGGGCGCGCGGTCGAGGTCGTCGAGCCACTGCGCCACAGCGGCAGCCAGCGCATGGGGCGTGGCCGCTTCCTGCAGCAATTCGGGGACCACAAAATCCTGGCACAGGATATTGGGCAGGCCGACCCAGGGCTGCAGCTTCTTGCGACGCATGATCTGCCAGGACAGCCAATTCATGTGGTAAGCGATGACCATGGGGCGCTTGAAAAGCGCCGCCTCCAGCGTGGCCGTGCCACTGGCGATCAGCGTGACATCGCAGGCAGCCAGCACCTGGTGCGACTGCCCCTGCGTGACCATCACCCGTCCTTGCAAGCCGGCTGCGGCCACCAGAGCTTGGGCCGCCTCGCGCAATGCGGGCAAGGCCGGCAGCACCAACTGCAGCTCAGGGCGTTCGGCCAGCAGCAGGCGGGCCGCCTGCAGAAACCGCGGCGCGATGTACTTGAGCTCTGAAGTCCGGCTGCCTGGCAGCAAGGCCAGCACCCTGGCCTGCTCTGGCAGCCCCAGGACTCGGCGTGCCGCAACGCGGTCGGGCTGCATCGGGATCACCTGTGCCAGGGGATGGCCCACATAGGTGGCCGGCACCCCTTGGGCCTGCAGCAATTCGGGCTCGAAGGGGAAAATACACAGCACATGGCCAGCTGCCCGCCGTAGCTTGTCAATCTTGCCGGCGCGCCAGGCCCAAAACGAAGGGCTGACAAAATGCACCGTCGGCACACCTCGCTCGCGCAGCGCCACCTCCAGATCGAGGTTGAAGTCCGGTGCATCGACACCCATGAAGACATCGGGCGGCTGTGCCAGCAGCCGCTGCGCGAGCGCGCGGCGCATGGCCAGCAGTTCGCGCAGGCGAGGCAGCACCTCCACATAGCCGCGAACGGCCAGACGGCTCTGAGGCCACCAGGCCTCAAAGCCTTGCGCCAACATGGCCGGCCCCCCGATGCCCATCGCTTGCAAACCGGGCCAGCGGCCGCGGCAGGCTGAAAGCATGGCGGCAGCCAGCAAATCGCCCGACGCTTCACCAGCGACCATGGCCAATCGCGGTGCGTCCTGGGCCATGATCGCTCTAGCGCACGATGCCGCGCTCGGCAGCGTCCAGAAAAGTCAAGACCAGATCGAGATCGCCGTCGGTATCTGGCGATGCACCGCGCATGGCCTGCAAAGCCGCCTTGGCATCGGCCAGACTCAGACCCTGCCGGTAAAGTGCCCGATACATGCGTTTGATTTGGGTGATGCGCTCATCGCTGTAGCCGCGTCGGCGCAGGCCCTCGGCGTTGATGCCCTGCGCCTGCGCCGGATTGCCCACGGCATTGACAAACGGCGGCACGTCCTGCGACAGCCGGGTCTGAAATCCGGCCATGGCGTGGGCACCGACTCGCACGAACTGGTGCACGCCCGTTAGGCCACCGAGCACCACCCAGTCGCCAATATGCACATGGCCACCGAGCTGCGTGGCGTTGGCAATGATGGTGTGGTGACCCACATGGCAGTCATGCGCCACATGAACATAGGCCATGATCCAGTTGTCGTCACCCAAGCGGGTCAGGCCGCCACCGCCGGGAGAGCCGATGTTGAACGTGCAAAACTCACGGATGGTGTTGCGCGCACCGATGTGCAACTCGCAAGGCTCATCGTGGTATTTCTTATCCTGAGGAATCGCACCGATCGAGTTGAACTGAAAGATCCGGTTGTCGCGGCCGATCGTCGTCCGTCCCTCAATCACGCAGTGTGGGCCGATGCTGGTGCCCTCGTCAATGCTCACATGCGCACCGACCGTGGTGTAGGCGCCGATGCTTACGCTGTGCCCGAGCCGGGCCTGCGGATCGACGATGGCAGTGGGATGAATCGTGGCCATATTCAGGTGCCGCAGCCCGCTCAGGCCACAGTGCGCATGGTGCACATCAGGTCGGCCTCGCAAGCCACGTCTTGGTCGACCCGGATGACCCCGTTGAACTTGAAGATGCCCGCACGCGAACGCTCGAGCAGCACTTCCATGACCAACTGATCACCCGGCTCAACTGGCCGCTTGAAACGCGCCGCATCGATGCCAGCAAAATAGTAAACCGTCTTGTCGTCGAGCTCGACGCCGGTCGCATCGAAAGCCAGCAAAGCCGCCGCCTGGGCCATGGCCTCGAGCATGAGCACGCCAGGCATGACCGGTCGGTGCGGGAAGTGACCCGTGAAAAACGGCTCATTGATCGTCACGTTCTTGAGCGCCTTGATGCGCTTGCCCTTTTCAATTTCAAGCACCCTATCGATCATCAGGAAAGGATAGCGGTGGGGGAGCTTCTTGAGTATCTGGTGAATGTCCATCATGATGCCTGGTCGTGTGGGCGCAACCGCGCCTCCAACTGCTTGATGCGCTCGCGCAGTCCATGCAGTTGCTTGAGGGTTGCCGCATTTTTTTCCCAGCTCGCATTGTCGTCGATGGGAAACAGACCGCTGTACAGGCCTGGCTTGCTGATCGAGCGGGTCACCACCGAGCTGGCCGAGACATGCACGCCGTTTGCCAGGCTCAGATGGCCCAAAATCACTGCACCGCCCCCGACGGTGCAGTGCGCACCGATGCGCGCGCTGCCGGCCACGCCGACGCAGCCGGCCATGGCCGTATGGGCGCCCACATGCACGTTGTGACCAATCTGAATCAGGTTGTCGAGCTTGACGCCATTTTCAAGCACGGTGTCACCCAGAGCGCCCCGATCGATACAGGTGTTGGCGCCGATCTCGACGTCGTCGCCGATCTGCACCGCACCCAATTGCTCGATCTTTTCCCAGCGGCCGTCGGCGGGCGCAAAGCCAAAGCCGTCGGCCCCGATCACCACCCCCGGGTGCACGATGCAGCGCTGGCCGATGCGGCAGCCCTGGCCTACGCTGACGCGCACCGCAAGCTGCGTGCGCGCCCCAACAACCGCACCGGCGCCGACCACGCTGTGCGCGCCAATGCTCGCGCCCTCACCGACTTGCGCATCCTCCTCGATGACCGCGTAAGGGCCGACCGCCACGCCCGCAGCCAGGCGGGCGCGCTCGTGCACGATGGCTGTGGGGTGTATGCCCGCCAGAGTCGGGCGGGCGTGCCGCTGCTTCCAAAGCTGCGTGACGCGGGCAAAATACAAATATGGCTGATCGACCACGATGGCCGCCCCGCGCTCAAGGGCCAGTGCCTGCAAAGCGGGACTGACGACCACGCAGCCTGCCCTGGACTGGGCCAACTTGCTCTGGTACTTGGGATGGGCCACGAAGCTGAGCTGGCCTGCTGCGGCCGTCTCGATTGGCGCCAGAGCCGTGATTTCGAGATCGGCCGGGCCGATCAGATGGGCCTGAAAGTCAGCGGCCAGAGCTTGAACAATTTGGCCGAGCAGCAGCATCGGGGGGCCTGCGTTCGACCGTGCCCCGGCTCAACGCGAACCGGGTGCGTTGAGTGACTTGATCACCCGATCCGTGATGTCATGCTTGGGGTTGATGTAGACCGCTTCCTGGATGATGAGGTCGAATTTTTCGCTCTCGGCCAGCGCCTTGACGGCCCGGTTGGCGCGATCAATGATCAACTGCAATTCCTCGTTCTTGCGGGCGTTGAGGTCTTCCTGGAACTCGCGGCGCTTGCGTTGGAAATCACGGTCCTGATCGACCAGCTGCTTCTGACGCGCCGCACGCTGGCTTTCTGCCAGGGTCGGTGCGTCGCGCTCGAGCCGGTCTGAGAGATTCTTGATCTGGTTACCCAAATCGTTGATTTCTTTTTCCCGCTTCGCAAACTCCTGCTCGAGCTTGGTCTGCGCGGCCTTGGCCGGCCCGGACTCACGCACGATACGGTCAAGATTGACGATGCCGATCTTGAATTCCTGCGCACTGGCAGCCAAGGATGCCAGTGCAAGCCCTGCGGCCAGGACAAGGGGACCAAAGGATTTGATCATCAGAATGCGGTGCCGATCTGAAATTGGAAGGACTGTATTCTATCGCTAGCCTCGCGTCGCAAGGGTTTTGCCAGGGCCAGGCGCAGCGGGCCAACGGGCGAAATCCAGCTCATCCCCATACCGGTGGACAAGCGCATGTCCTGCAGACGCACGGGGCTGTTTTCACCGTAAACCATTCCGGCGTCTACAAAGCCAAAGAGCCGCAAGGTGCGGTCGTTGCCGGCGCCCGGGAAAGGCGCAATCACCTCGCCATTGAGCGTAATCTTCTTGGCGCCGCCACGCGCAGCACCGTTGGCGTAGCGCGGGCCGAGCGAGCCTTGTTCGAACCCACGCACCGAGCCCAGGCCGCCGGAATAGAAATTCTTCAAAACTGGAAAAGGCTGCCCGCCCAAGCCCGTACCCCAGCCAAGTTCGCCATTGAGACCGACGGTGAACTGGCGGTTGATCGGCATGTAGGTTTGGAGTTGATAGACCGCACGCAGGTATTTCACATCGCCGGCGGCGCCCCAGTCGGCATATGCGCGCTGGTACCAGCCCTTGGTCGGCACCAGGGCGCTGTCACGCTCGTCGCGCTGCCAGCCCAGCGTGATCGGGAAGGACTGGGCCTTGGAGCCGTACTGCTGCGTGAAGTCGACCAGACCTGGATTGCTACCCGGCGAGATGGTCCAACTCTCGGCGCCGACGCCAAAGTAGACCGTGTCGCTTTCGGTAAAGGGCACGCCAAAGCGTACGCTGGCGCCCTGTGTCT
>CANHDQ010000206.1 GCA_947459405.1 Comamonadaceae bacterium | reverse complement strand
GGTTTTTTCATCCTGACCCATCGGAGCTGCCGTGACCGCTTCTCATCTCAACGACCGCAACGCCTTTCGGGGCGCCTGGCCGGCCTTGCTGACCCCGCTCGATGCCCAGCTGCGCATCGACCACGACAAGTTTGCCGCCCATGCCAAGGAGCGCCTGGCCAACGGCTGCATGGGCGTCACGCTGTTTGGCACCACCGGCGAGGGCCCTTCTTTTTCCTTGGCCGAGCGGCGCGAGGCGCTGACCATGATGATCGCGCGTGGTGTGCCGGCCGAGCGCATCATGGTCTCGACCAGCTGCGCCGCGCTGCCCGAGACGCTTGAGCTGACCCGTCACGCGGTCGATGCCGGTGTGCACGGCTGCCTGATGCTGCCACCGTTTTTCCTCAAAGGCGTGAGCGATGAGGGCATTTTGGCGTGCTACGAGCAGGTGCTGGCCGGCATGCCCGCGCAGGGCTGGCGTCTTTACCTTTATCACATCCCCCAGGTGGCGGCCGTCGGCTTGTCGCATGCGGTCATTGGCCGATTGATCGAGCGCCATCGGGTGATTGCCGGCATCAAGGACAGCGCATGTGACCGCGCCCACTCGGTTGGGCTGGCCCAGGCCTTCATGCCACCGATCAGCGTGTATGTCGGCTACGAGCCTGACCTGCCCACGCTGGGCCGGCTGGGCAGCACCGGTGCGATCAGCGGCCTGGCCAATTTCTTCGGCCGTGTGGTCACGCGCATGGTCCTCGAGCCCGATGCACCGGGCACGGCGCGCGATGCGCAGCGCGTCGATGCCATGCTCGATCTGCTCAAGCCCCATTCACTCATGCCCGCGCTCAAGAGCGTGATGGCCACTTTGTACCAAGACCCCGGTTGGCTGCGCGTGCGCGCGCCCTTGATGCCCCTGAGCGCGCAGGCGCATGCCGAGTTTTCTGCGACGATTGAGGCCTTTGGCATCGACCGTGCGCGCGAATAAGTTCTCACCCCGCAATCTCGCACATTCCCTCTCGCAACACTGACAAGGAGACCGTCATGACCTCAACTTTCACCCTGCGCCGCGGCCTGATCGCCGCCAGCGTCTCGGCCCTGGCCCTGTGCGGCATGGCCGGCCAGGCCCTGGCCCAGGCCAAGATCCCGATGCGCATCTCCACCCCGGCCGTGCCCGACGACTGGCACGCCAAGATGTGGACCGTGTTCAAGGAGGCGCTGGACAAGTCCAATCCCAACCAGTTCGATGTGCAGATCAATCTGAACGCCTCGCTGTTCAAGCAGGGCACCGAGCCGGCAGCCATGGCCCGCGGCAACCTGGAGTTGTCGTCCATCTCGGCCTTCGACATCGCCAAGATGGTGCCCGAGTTCTCGATCTTCACCGCAGGCTATGTGGTGCGCGACCCGCAGCATCAGCAAAAGGTGTTCAACGGCCCGATCGGCGAGCAGCTGTTCAAGACCGTCTCTGACAAGATGGATGTGACGGTGCTCTCGACCATCTACCTGGGCACGCGCCAGGTCAATCTGCGCGAGGCGCGCAATGTGCGCACGCCCACCGACCTCAAGGGCGTCAAGCTGCGCATGCCCGGCTCCAAGGAGTGGCTGTTCCTGGGCGAGGCGCTGGGCGCCACCGCCACGCCGCTGGCCTTTGGCGAGGTCTACCTGGGCCTGAAGACGGGCACCATCGACGGCCAGGACAATCCGCTGCCCACCGTGCGGGCGGCCAAGTTTTTCGAGGTCACCAAGCAACTGGTGCTGACCAACCACCTGGTCGACGGCATCTTCATTGCCATCTCCAACAAGACCTGGAACGCCCTGAGCGCCGCGCAAAAGCAGAGCGTGCGGGCAGCAGCCCAGGCGGCGGCGCAGTACAACAATGAAAACCGCATCAAGGAAGAGGGCCAGATCGTCGACTTCTTCAGGCAGCAGGGCTTGCAGGTGACCACGCCCGATGTCGATGCCTTCCGCAAGGCGGTGCAGGACACCTACGCCAAGTCCGACTACGCCAAGGTCTGGCCCGCTGGCCTGCTCGATCGCATCAACAACACCCGTTGATCCATGCCCTGGCTGCGCCGCGCCGCCCATGGCTTGGGCGGCTTGCTCTTTTTGTGCCTGTTTGCGGTCTTTCTGATCCAGATTGCAGCGCGCTTCGGTTTCAACCGGCCGCTGCCCTGGACGGACGAACTTGCGGTGATTCTTTACCTGTGGGTCATCCTCTGGGCCTCGGCCTTTATGGTCAGTGAGCGCGAGCATGTGGTGTTTGACCTGGTGTGGAACAGCGTGGGTCAGCGGGCGCGGCGCGCCATGCGCATCGTGGGCCACCTCATGATCGGCGGCCTGGCGGCTGTGGCCATTCCGGCGAGTTGGGACTATGTGCGCTTCATGGCGCGCGAAGGCTCCCCGGTGCTGGGGGTGTCCTTCCAGTGGGTGTTCATGCCCTTCGTGCTGCTGCTGGCCTCTCTGGTGGTGCGCAGCGTCTGGGGCATCTGGCAGGCACTGCGCGGCCAAGGCCTGCAAGACCAGGGCCTGCCCTCATGAGCGCCGCACTGTGGGCCCTGGCGGGTGTCGTGGTGGCGGGCATGCTGCTGCGCATGCCGATTGGCTTTTCGATGCTGATGGCGGGCGTGGCCTACCTGCTGGTCAAGGGCCAGGACCTGGGTCTGGTGGCCGAGCAGGTGAGCAACGGCCTGTACAACAGCTACGTGCTGCTGGCGGTGCCGCTGTTTGTGTTTGCCGCCAACATCATGAACGCGGGGACGGTCAGCGAGCGCATCTTTGACTTTTGCCGCATTTTGGTCGGGCGCATGCGCGGCGGCCTGGCGCAGGTCGATATCTTGGTCAGCGTCATCTTCTCGGGCATGAGCGGCAGCGCGATTGCCGATGCCGCCGGCCCCGGGCTGGTGACGATTCGCCAGATGCTCAGGAAGCCCGAGTACTCGCGCGGCTTTGCGGGTGCGGTGGTGGTGGCCAGCGCCACGCTGGGCCCCATCATCCCGCCCTCGATTCCGATGGTGATTTACGCCCTCGTCTCGGGCGCCTCGGTCGGCGCGCTGTTTCTGGGCGGTGTCATGCCCGGTGTGTGCATGACCCTCATCATGATGGCGGTGGTGGCCTGGATCGCGCGCAAGCGCAACATGCCGCGTGAAGATCCGATTCCGCTCAAGCAGTGGCCCGGCATCATTTTCAGGGGGGCGTTGCCGCTGTCCATGCCCATCGTGCTGCTCGGCGGCATCTACTCGGGCGCGTTCACGCCCACCGAGGCCGCAGCGGTGGCGGCGCTGCATGCGCTGATTCTGGCCGCTTTTGTGTTTCGGGCCCTGAACTGGCGCTCGTTTTGGGGCGTGGTGCTCGAATCGACGCGGGCCAGCGCGGTCATCACCATCATCTTGGCCGGCTCCTTCATGCTCAATTACGCCTTCACGGCCGAGGGTGTGCCGCAGGCCATGGCCGCCTGGGTCGACAGCCTGCAACTGAGCCGCCTGCAGTTTCTGTTCATGGTCAACGCCCTGTTTCTGATCTTGGGCTGCTTCCTCGATGTCTCGGTGCTGCTGCTGGTGTTCGTGCCCATGCTGCTACCGGCGGCCAAGATGCTGGGCGTTGATTTGGTGCACTTTGGCGTGCTGGTGGTGCTCAACATGATGATCGGGCTGATTCATCCGCCCTTTGGCATGCTGCTGTTTGTGATCAAGGCACTGACCGGCATTCCGATCGGCGAGATGATGAAAGAGGGCTGGCCCTTCTTGCTGCTGCTCATCGGCTTGTTGGTGGCCATTACCGTCTTTCCGCAGATCGTGCTGTGGCTGCCGCAGACCATGGGTTACGGGCTCAAGGGGGGATAGTGACCCCTGAGGTGGTGTGCATCGCCAGCTGGAATGTGGACCTGATCGCACAGATCGGCTCGCCCTTGTTGCGCGGCCAGACCCAGCTGGCCAGTACGCTCGAGCGCCTGCCCGGCGGCAAGGGCAGCAATGCCGCCGTTGCCGCGGCGCGCCAGGGCGCCCGCGTGGGCCTGGTGGCGCGCATCGGCGGCGACGACTTCGGGCAGATGGGGCTGGACTTGTGGGCGCGTGAGGGCATCGACAGCGGCCACGTGCGGCGTGCGCAGGGCGAGGTCAACGGCACTGCGCTGATTTTGGTCTACCCCGATGGCGACAACTCGATCGCGATCTACCCGGGCGCCGGCAGCCAACTCGATGCCGAGCAGGTCGAGCAGGCCCGCAGCATGATTGCCAGCGCCCGGCTCGTCATGGCCTCCTGCGAAGTGCCGCTGGCGGCCACGCAGGCCGCCTTTGCCCTGGCCCGCGCCCACGGCGTGCGCACCCTGCTCAACCCGGCTCCTGCCACGGCCTTGCCCGATGCGCTGTGGCCCCTGATTGACGTGCTCACGCCCAACGAGGGCGAGCTGTACCAGCTCGCGGGCCAAAGTGACACCGATCGCGACACCGACCGCGCCGCCGCCGCGCTGCTGGCCCGCGGCGTGGGCGCGCTGGTGGTCACCCTGGGCGCCCGCGGCTGCCGGCTCTACCGAGCCGGCCATGCGCCTGTGGCCGTGGCCGGTCATGCGGTGCAGGTGGTTGACACCATCGGCGCGGGCGACACCTTCACCGGCGCCCTGGCCGCGGCCCTGACGCGCCAGGAAGATTGGCCCCAGGCACTGGCCAGCGCCAATGCCGCTGCCGCGCTGTCGACCCAAGGCCGCGGCGCCGTAGCCGCCATGCCGACCTTGGAGCAGGTGCGGCGCTGGCGCTCGCGCGCGGTCTAGGCGGCTCCAAACTCGGGCCCAAGCTCGGCCCGAGGCGCTTCTTGCGAAACGAGCGCCGGCTTACTGC
>CANHDQ010000205.1 GCA_947459405.1 Comamonadaceae bacterium | reverse complement strand
GGAAGATCGCGCCCAGGTCAAGGTCAGCTGTGGCTCCTTTGGCACTGAGGCGGCGCTCAACCTCTACAAGGCCAAACGGATCGCCTTCCTCTCCCCGTACTTCGAGGTGGCCAACAAGGAAGTGCGGCGCTTCTACAGCGATTGCGGCTTCACCGTTGTGCGCGACATCTGTCTGGAGCGGCCCAGCCCGGTGCAGATCGCCCACACCACCGACGAAATGTGCCGCCAGACGCTCAGAAAGCTCGACGGCGACGATGTGGACGCCATTGTGCAAGTCGGCACCAACCTGTCGATGATCCGCCTGGCCGCTGCGGCCGAAATCTTCCTGGGCAAACCAGTGATCGCGATCAACACCGCAACCTACTGGCACGCGCTGCGCACCCAAGGCATCACCGACAAAGTGGCCGGGTTTGGCAATCTGATGGAGTGCCACTGAAGCTGGCCGATCTCTAGACAAACCCGGGGTCGCCGCGATTCACACCGCCCCTGCTGGCGGTCGTGCAATCGCGTTTTGACCCGCAGACGGGCCAGGCTGCTGCGTTGGGTCAAGGCTGCCAGATAATGCCTACCCCATCCAACGGACCTGCGCCCTTTGAGCTCCCGTCCCACATCTTCAAGCGCTGCGGCCGATCGGTTTTTTCAGCTCAAGCAGTTTTCGACCGCTCAAGCCGCCTACGCTGCGCTCTTGCAAGCCGAGCCGCAGCACCAATGGGGCGCCTTGCAGTGGGCGCGCTGTGCGGTTCAATTGGGGCAGGGGCTTGTGGCCCGGGAACGGTTTGCCTCGCTGCTCAAGGCTTATCCTGACGACTTCAGTGGCTGGCTGGAAGCCGGCCATTTGTGCCGGAAGCAAAGTGCGTTTGAGCAAGCACTGGTCAGCTACCAGCGCGCCATGGCGGTCGCGCCGACGCGATACGAGGCGCCCTTGAGCGCTGCGCGTTTGCTCGAAGAGTTGGGCCGGCGCGAAGAGGGCGCGGCTCAGTACCACCGGGCCAGCACGTTGGTCCCTCTTGAAAAACGACACTTCTTGCACCAGCGCATGGCCAAGTTTCGCCAGGAGCGTGGCGATGTGCCCGCAGCGCTCGACAGCATGCGCCAAGCCCTGTTGGCGGCCGAAGTTTTGCAACCACCTTTGTCCTTGGACGAGCGCTGCGAGATGCGGATCGACTTGGGCGAGTTGCTGCTGCGCATCGGTGCGCGTGAAGACGCCCTGCAAGTGCTCACCGAAGCCGCGCAGGCCACCGCCGAGGCCACCTTGGTGCGTTTGGCCGAAACTTCGTTTCGCTTCAACCTCTGGCAAGAGTCGCAAGCGGTGTTAAAGCGCAATGCGCAGCTGCACCCGAGCAGTGCCTCGGCCCTTTGGAACCTCGCCCACGGTTATGCCGAAACCTGGGAGCTGGACTTGGCCCTGTCCACCTTGGCGCGTGCCGAGGCGATTGCCCCGCAACCGGGTGCGCGTTCTTTGCGGGCATCGGTGGCGGGCCGGTTAGGCGAAATCGACAAGGCGCTGGCCATCTACACCGAGTTGGCCCGGCACGAAGGGCCTTTGTCCAAGATGCGCTCCAGTGCCGCCATGGCATCGCTTTACAGCGATCGGCTCACGCCCCAAGCCGTGGCCACGTTACACCGTGAGTTGTTTGCGCCCTTGGGCGAAGGCGCGCGCAAGCCCGAGAGCTTTGCCAATGCACGCGACCCCCGCAAGCGTTTGCGCTTGGGCCTGGTCACGGCAGATTTTCACCACCAGCACCCGGTCAACATCTTCATGCAACCGGTGCTGGCCCGCTGGAGTCCCGAGGACATCGAGATCATGGTGTACTTCACCGGCGTCAGTTACGACGATCAAACCTTGCTGGCCCAGCGGCGCGTCAGCCGTTGGGTCGAAGTGACGACCTTAAACGATGCGCAGTTGGCCCGGCGCATTGAAGACGATGGCATCGACGTGTTGCTGGACTTGGCAGGCCATACCGGCCAGCAGCGCATGCCCCTGTTTGCCCAGAGGGCTGCGCCGGTGCAAGCGACGTTTTTGGGTTACCCCGGCTCTACGGGTGTGCCCAATATCGACTGGATCTTGGCCGACCACGTGGTCGCACCCGAGGGCAGCGAAGCTTTGTTTTCCGAGCAGGTCATGCGCTTGCCGCATGCGGTGTTTTGCTTTTCGCCCGAGGCTGACTATCCCTTGCCCGCATTCCCTGCAGAAACCGCCAGCCGTCCTTTGACCTTCGCGTCGTTCAACAACGTCTCCAAGCTCACGCCGCGCACCTTGTCGATGTGGGCGCAGGTGCTCAAAGCCTTGCCGCAAGCCCGCTTGTTGCTCAAAGCGCCCAGCTTCAAGGACGAGGCGGCCAAGCGGCTGTTTGGCGCGCGGTTCCAAGACTTGGGCGTGGCCATGGAGCGCATCGAGTTTCGGGGGCCTTCTGGCTTGACCGACATGATGGCCGAGTACGCCGATGTGGACATTGCCTTGGACCCCGCGCCCTACAACGGCGGCACCACCAGTTTGCAAGCCTTGTGGATGGGCGTGCCGGTGCTCACGGTTGCGGGCGGCCATTTTGTCTCGCGCATGGGCGCGAGCTTCATGCAAGCGGCTGGCTTGCCCGAGTGGGTGGCCAGCGATGACGCCGACTTGGTTCGCCGCGCGGTGGCGCTGTCGCAAGACCGCAAAGCTTTGCTCCAACTCAAACGAGGTCTGCGCCAACGTTTACTGGCCTTGCCCGCCTGGGATATCAATGTCTATGCCCGCAATATGCAATCGGCCGTGCGCAAAATGTGGGCCACGTGGGTGGGTGCGCAGCAAAGGCGGGGATAGCTTGAGTCGCTATTGAGCAGCCCCTCCTTTGACGACGGCCTTGTTTGATGAACCGCTCCTAGGCACTCTTGCGCCGATTGGAGTTCAGACTATGAATATCGAACCCGACCATCCCTGCCGCCCCGATGTACTGGCTCTTTTGGAGGAGCACCTGCGCCATATGCACGAGCTGTCTCCACCGGAGAGCGTTCATGCTCTGGATGTTTCGGCGCTTCAGAGGCCCGAGATCACTTTTTGGTCGGTTCGCGAAGAAGGCCAGCTCCTGGGCTGTGGCGCCCTCAAGGAGCTCGACCGCTCGCATGGCGAAGTCAAGTCGATGCGAACGCCTCAGTCGCTGCGGCGTCGCGGGGCAGGGCGGGCAGTGCTGGCGCACATCATTGACGAGGCTCGCCGCCGTGGCTACCAGCGCTTGAGCCTGGAGACAGGGCCGATGGAAGCTTTTCGCCCTGCGCGATGCTTGTATGAGAGCTTTGGGTTCAAACACTGCGCAGCGTTTGCCGACTACAAGCCCGATCCGCACAGCGTCTTCATGACGCTTGTCCTCTAACGCTTCAACTGCTGCGGGCCTGCTGTAAAACGGTGCCCGCGCCGGTGCGCTGGGGCCACTGCTCGTCTCAACCCTTGAGCGCCCGCCCCGCCGATACCGCCTGCGCCAAGCGGCCCTCTATCGGCAAAGGTTCGTCGTGCAGCCAGGCAGCGATCAGTTCGGCTGCCAGGGCGGTGCCGCTCAGACCACGCGAGCCGTAGGCGGTGCTCAGCCACAGGCCGGGCCAACGGCTCTCGTCGAGCGGGCCGATCAGGGGCAGGTGGTCTTTGTAGGCCAGGCGCAAGCCCACCCATGTCTGCGCCTGGCGGCTGGCCAGGCTCTGAGCGGTGGCGGGCAGCAGCTGCTGAAGCTTGCGCAGGTTCTCGGCGTGGCTTTGGGCGCTTGGCTGCAGTCCGGTTTGGTCGCGCTCGAAGCTTGCGCCCAATTGCCAGCACACCTGGCCTTGGTCGTTGGCAAAGCGTGGCACCAGATGGCCGTGGCCGTTGACCGGCACTGCAGGCAGCACATCGCCCTCTTGCACCGGCGCCCAAGACACCTGCCCGCGCAGGATCTGCCAGCCGTCGAGCAAGAGGCCGTGCGAGGCCAGCAGGCGTGCGCAGTCGCCGGCGTTGGCCAATACCAGCAAATCGCCGCGGGCCAGTTCTCCCCCGTTGGCGTCCAGCGCGAGCCATTGCCCGTCTCGGCGCTGCAGTTGCTCGACCCGCGCTGCGCCAATTGACCGCGGCCCCAGGCCCGCTTGCCTGAGCCAGGCCCCGACCAGCGCCGCAGGCCGTATCCAGCCGCCGCTGGCATGCCAGATGGCGCTGTGCTCGGTTGGCGGCAGCAGGTCCTGCAATGGCCCCGCCACCTGGCTCCAGAAGTGGCCGGCCTCGGGCCAGGCCGGGGGCAGGGCGCCGGTGGAATCCCACCGTTTTTGCAGCACGCCGCAGGCGCTGTAGTCGGCATCGGGGCGCAGCAGTCGCAGGGCCTCGGACCAGGTGCTGCGCACACCGGCTCGGCTCCAGCGTGACAGGATCCCGTCATCGGGCGAGACATGCGGGCCAAGCAGCCCAACCGGCAGGCCCGAGGCACCGGCTGATGGCCGATCGGCTTCAAGCAGGCTGATTTGCCAGCCTCTGCGCCCAAGGCTTGCGGCCACGGCCGATCCGGCCAGCCCGGCACCGATGACCAGGGCGCGCCCGGCTGCACGCGCTGCAGGCCGGCTGCGGGCGCTCTGGCGCGGCTGCCAGGTGGGCTGGTAGCTGGCCCGCAGCTGATGGCGCTTGGGCGCCAGGCCCTCGACCTTGCGCACCTCAAAGCCGCTTTCGGCCAGCACGTCGACCACGCTGCGCGCCACGCACCAGCTTGCCAGAAGGCTGCCGCGTCGGCAGCGGCGGCCGACTGCACGCAGCAGCTCGGGGCTCCACATTTGCGGGTTACGCTCGGGTGCGAAGCCGTCGAGGTAGACGCTGTCAAACTGCCCGTCGAG
>CANHDQ010000204.1 GCA_947459405.1 Comamonadaceae bacterium | reverse complement strand
TCAGCGTACAAGGCAAGACCACCGACTGGGGGGTCAGTGGCTACGCCATGAGTGGCCACCAGGTTGACGAATACCGTGGCACCCGCTTGCCTTGAGGTCAGTTCGGCTCAGCGCCGAGCCTGCGCCAGAGCCTGCGTCAGGCTCATGCCTGCCTGATCGATCGGCCAGCGCCCATCGAACACCGACACCACAAAGTTGGCAATCCGGTCGAGCTGCGGCACCACCTCCTGCTGCCACTGCTGCACGCTGTCGTGTTCGTGGCCCCGAACGGCGTCGGCCAGCGCCAGCGACGCGCTGGTCAAACCCTCGGAGACCAGAAAATCGAGGCTGCTGGCTGAATAAAACAGAGGATCGAGCCCCAGGGCGTCGACCATCGCCTGCGCCATCGCCTGCGCCCCCTCTTGCGGCTGCTTGGCATGCCAGAGCACGGCGCCACGGGCCAACTCCAGCGAGACCCGCTCCTGCAGTGGCATCAGCTGGGCGAAGGTGGTCTGACCGAGCAGCAAGCCGACACGGGCCTGCAGCACCTGGTGAACAAGGTTTCGGATCTGAAGTCGGGACAAACGGCGCACGGCAACTCCTTGAGGCCCACAGCCGGCCCTGGCATCCCGGCGCAGGGCATCGGCTCATCGGCAAGGCCGTGGTTTTACCACGCGGTGTCTGGATGCAAAACACGCCGCTGCGGGCAAGCCGCCGCAAGCCCCGAGCGAACAGACTTGCCGCACATCGGCTAAGCTGCGCCCCTGGCACAAACAAGGAGAACCCATGCCCGGCCTTTTGCCCCTGATCGACCCCGATGGACTGCTGGAGTTCTCGGTGGTGTACACCGACCGGTCGCTCAACCACATGTCCAAGCGCTTCCAAGGCGTGATGCGCGACATCTCGCGCATGCTCAAAGAGGTCTACCAGGCCCATTCGGTAGCCCTGGTGCCCGGCAGCGGAACCTTCGGCATGGAAGCGGTGGCCCGTCAATTTGCCAGCGGCAAGCACGTCATGGTGGTGCGCAACGGCTGGTTCAGCTACCACTGGACCCAGATCTTCGACATGGGCGCCATCCCGGCCAGTCACACCGTCATGAAAGCGCGCCGCACCACCGACGGCTCCCAGGCGCCCTGGGCGCCGGCGCCGATTGAAGAGGTGTGCGCCGCCATCGCCCGCGAAAAACCCGCCCTGGTGTTCGCGCCACACGTGGAGACCTCGGCCGGCATGATGCTGCCCGACAGCTACCTGCGTGCCCTCGCCGACGCAGTGCATGCCTACGGCGGGCTGCTGGTGCTCGACTGCATCGCCTCGGGAGCGATGTGGGTCGACATGCGCGCCACAGGCGTCGATGTGTTGATTTCTGCGCCTCAAAAGGGCTGGAGCAGTTCGCCCTGCTGTGCCATGGTCATGCTCAGCCAGCACGCCCGCCAGGCCATCGACCAAAGCCAAAGCACCACCTTTGCGATGGATCTGCGCAAGTGGCTGCAGGTGATGGAGACCTACGAGGCCGGCGGCCACGTTTACCACACCACCTTGCCCACCGATGCGCTGGTGCGCCTGCGCGAGGTGATGCTCGAGACCGAAGCCTATGGCTTTGCCAAGGTGCGCCAGGAGCAAATCGAGCTCGGACGCCAAGTTCGCGCGCTGCTGCAGCAATCGGGCTACCCGAGCGTGGCGGCAGCAGGCTTTGAAGCGCCGGGCGTCGTGGTGAGCTACACCACCGACTCGGACATCCAGTCGAGCAAAAAATTCATCGCCGCCGGCCTGCAAACTGCCGCCGGCGTGCCCTTGCAGTGCGACGAACCGGCCGACTTTCGCACCTTCCGCATCGGACTGTTCGGACTCGAGAAGTGGCACCACGTCGAACGCACCGTGGGCCATCTCAAGGCGGCACTGGCCCATCTGCACTGACAAACGGGTCCTGGGGTTGACAGCACCGCCTGTCCGAGAATTTCACCAGGCATCCCCTCTGGCGCTGAAGCGGCGATCGTTGTAGAGTTTGGGCTTAGATCTCCAAAAACACAAGGAGCGCTGGGCCCAAGAGCCACGGCGCCGACAAAGGGCAGGAGAGATGGCATGCCGACAAACCGGCTACCCCGACACTTCACGGATGCTTTGCTGCGCGCGCTGCACGAGCCGGGCGAGCGCGTGGCCCGCTACAGCATTGTCTGGAGCGAAGGCGACGTCCACATGGAGGTGGTCTACCTCACCGACGAACAGCAGCAGCAGCGCCTGGTCGCGCAGCTGACCGCGTTGCGCGAACGGGTGGAAGACGGCGAATTCATAGACGGCGTCAAGTGGACCATCTTTTTCCCCGAGCGGCCCGACGGCTCCTACGGCGAGCCCCTCGTTTTGGGCAATCCCAGCCCGGAGCAGGTGCGCTGCGCCATGGAGAAGGTCCAGGCTCAACGCGAAGGCCTGGAGTGGGTCGAACGCGCCCGGCTGTCGTCCAGGCGCGATCACTGAGCCTACGGCATCGGCAGGCAGGCCCGAACGAAGGCGGGCCGCCGCGCCCACTAAGATGCGGGGGTTGCGCCCTCCAAAGCCCCACCTCACCCGCCCCGCCGTGCTCACCTACCTCACCATCCCCGTCACGCCCTTCCAGCAAAACTGCTCCCTGATCTGGGACCAGGGCAGCAGGCAGGCCGCCGTCATCGATCCCGGTGGCGATCTCGATCGGCTGCTTGCGCAGGTCGACGAGCTCGGCCTCAAGCTCGAGCAAATCTGGCTCACGCATGCCCATATCGATCACGCTGGTGGCACCGGGGAGCTGGCGCACAGGCTCAAGCTGCCCATCATCGGACCGCACCCGGGCGATCAGTTCTGGATCGATGGTCTGCCCCAGCAAAGCGTGATGTTCGGTTTCCCCCAGGCCCAGACGTTTACGCCCACCCGCTGGCTGCACGATGGGGACACCGTCACGCTGGGCTCTCACACTCTGCAGGTGCGCCACTGCCCCGGCCACACACCCGGCCATGTGGTGTTTTATTCGCCCGAGCTCAAGCGCGCCTTTGTCGGCGACGTGCTGTTTGCCGGCAGCATCGGCCGCACCGACTTCCCGCAAGGCAACTTTGACCAGCTGATTGACAGCATCAAAACCCGCCTCTGGCCCATGGGCAACGACACCGTGTTCATCCCAGGCCACGGCCCCGAAAGCAGCTTTGGGCGCGAGCGCAAGACCAACCCTTTTGTGGCCGATTGAGCGGCGGATCAGCTCTATTGACCCGGCGGCTTCTACACAAGTCCATCTGCTAGAGCAGATGCCTCGGAGGGGGTTTGAGGCTCTTCAATGTGATCGATAAATGCAACCGAGAGGCACTGGGCATTGAGATTGACTTTTCCTTGCCATCCGAGCGAGTGATCCCGGCCCTCAAGCAGATCATCGCCTGGCGGGGTAAGCCGTTCGTGATCCGCTGTGACAACGGCCCTGAAAACTGACCCTGACCCCAATTCTTTACCTCTCAATGGTAGGATTTCTCGGCACTTGAACCACGCTCATGTCGTCACGGGGGCGATTTAGAACTTAAACCCCACACTAGCCCTGACGGCCGTTTGCGCACCGCTTTGCATGCTGCGAGCAATGCCGAGATTCAGTTGGGCCTCATTTCTGGCGTAGTAGGTCAGGTTAATACCCATGGCGCTATATCCACCATACTGACCAAACCCCACGCCAACACCCGCATCACCGGGCTTCATATTGGTCACCGTTGGGGCAGTGGCCATACTGGCTGCAATCCCACTGAAAAGCTGACGGACATTCACCGCATCATGTGGCGAGCTTCCGTCGGCTACGCCGTGTACCTGGATCGGGCCACCAGTAGTAGGATTGCTGAAAGTCGCGCCGTTTCCATTTAAGGTCATACGGCTTGAGCCTCCATCGAGCTGCACGGTAGAACCCGAATTATTGTTGCCGATGAAGTTATTTGTCACGCCCGAGCCCGTGCCAAAACCATTGGTGGCGATACCCGTTCCGTTGTTTTGACCGATCGTGTTAGTCACATTTCCATTACCGCTGGTACCACCAATGTTATTAGCCACAGTACCGCCGGATGTACTGCCGTTCATGCCGAAGTTATTGGTTGCGCTACCGCTTCCGCTATTGCCACCGGTATTGTTGATGACCGAACCGGAACTGGTGTTCATACCATTGTTATTAACAATGCTTCCGGTGGAATTATTAATGCCGGTATTGTTGATGATCTGCTGACCGGCTATCGGCTGCGGTGAAATCATCTGTACACCATAGTCAGTAATTAGAATCGCGGCGCCCAGGGTGGGGTTGCCGAGTCCATAGCTTTTGGATTGAATCGCCACATCTGCCCAGGTTGGGGTGACGCCATTGGTCCGATCGGCTGTCGTGTAGGGCTGTGAATTTTGTCCACTGCCGGTGATCAGCACGCCTGTCGTAGAGGTACTTCCCGTTCCCACGACACCGTTGATCGAAACTCCGGGGGTGACTCCAGCATTTCCAGAATTGACCGTCACTGCATTCGTAGACCCGGCCTGGAGTGTTGCGGTGCTGCCGCCAGCGTAGCTTGCATTCGTTCCTACCGCTGTCGTGACTGAAGTGGTATTCGCATTGGTGGTGGTCTGAAACACCGTGGCAGCCGTGCCGCCCCCGCTGCCTGAGATCGTGATACTGGTACCTGCTGGCGTGGCGAGATTTGACGGCGCATCCCCGTCTTGCAAGGTCAAGATACCGCTCCTAGTGCCACCCTTGACCTGAACATTAGGCTTTGCCACCCCGGTATCTACCCCATTGATAAAAATGCCCGAATCGGTGGACCCTAATGCAGCAGCCCTAACGGTAAGACTTGCCTGATTGGTCGAGCTATTGACGCGAAGATTAGCCGCAAT
>CANHDQ010000203.1 GCA_947459405.1 Comamonadaceae bacterium | reverse complement strand
GTCAGTGTGGCCTTTGACTTGGCTACGCACCGAGGCTATGACTCCGACCATCCGCGCGTCACGGGCGATGCGGGCAAGGCGGGCGTGGCCATCGACTCGGTGGAGGACATGAAGATCCTTTTCAACGAGATTCCACTCGACAAGGTCAGCGTCTCCATGACGATGAACGGTGCGGTGCTGCCGGTGCTGGCCGGCTATGTGGTGGCCGCTGAGGAGCAGGGTGTCAGCCAGGACAAGCTGTCCGGGACGATTCAGAACGACATTCTCAAAGAGTTCATGGTGCGCAACACCTACATCTACCCGCCCGAGCCGTCGATGAAGATCATCGGCGACATCATCGAGTACACGAGCCAGAACATGCCCAAGTTCAACTCCATCTCGATCTCGGGCTATCACATGCAGGAGGCCGGGGCCAACCAGGCGCTCGAATTGGCGTTCACCCTGGCCGACGGCAAGGAGTATGTGAAGACCGCTATCGCCAAGGGCTTGGACGTCGACGACTTTGCCGGGCGCCTGTCCTTTTTCTGGGCGGTGGGCATGAACTTTTACCTGGAGGTGGCCAAAATGCGGGCCGCGCGCCTCCTGTGGTGCCGCATCATGAAGGGCTTCGGGGCGAAGAACCCCAAGAGCCTGATGCTGCGCACCCACAGTCAGACCTCGGGCTGGTCGCTGACGGAGCAGGACCCTTACAACAACATCGTGCGCACCACGATCGAGGCCATGGCCGCCGTCTTTGGCGGCACGCAGTCGCTGCACACCAACAGCTTTGACGAGGCGATCGCCTTGCCAACCGAGTTCTCGGCCCGCATTGCACGCAACACGCAGCTGATCATCCAGGAAGAGACGCACATCACCAGCGTGATTGACCCCTGGGCCGGCAGCTACATGATGGAAAAGCTCACCCAAGACATGGCCGATGCGGCCTGGGCCATCATCGAAGAGGTCCAGGCCATGGGCGGCATGACCCGCGCAGTCGACAGCGGCTGGGCCAAGCTCAAGATCGAGGCGGCCGCCGCCGAGAAGCAGGCCCGCATCGATTCGGGCAAGGACGTCATCGTGGGCGTCAACAAATACAAGCTCAAGCAAGAAGATGCCATCGACATCCTTGAGGTGGACAACGTCAAGGTCCGCGAGGGCCAGATCGCGCGCCTGCAGAAAATCCGAGCCAGCCGCGATGCGGCGGCCGTGCACAAAGCACTCGAGGCCCTGACCGCCGCGGCTCAAAGCGGGCAGGGCAATTTGCTCGATCTGTCCATCCAGGCCATCCGTCTGCGCGCCACCGTCGGCGAGGTCAGCGATGCACTGGAAAAAGTCTATGGGCGCCACCGCGCCGACACGCAAAAGGTGACCGGTGTGTACGCAGCTGCCTACGACTCGGCCGAGGGCTGGGAAAACCTGAAGAAGGAAATCAGCGACTTTGCGCAGCAGCAGGGACGCCGACCGCGCGTGATGATCGCCAAGCTCGGTCAGGACGGCCACGACCGCGGGGCCAAGGTGGTGGCCACGGCTTTCGCCGACCTGGGCTTTGATGTGGACATGGGCCCGCTGTTTCAGACACCCGAGGAATGCGCACGCCAGGCCATCGAGAACGATGTGCACGCCGTGGGCGTGTCGACGCTTGCCGCCGGCCACAAGACCCTGGTGCCGGCCATCATTGCCGAGCTGCGCAAGCAGGGTGCCGACGACATCATTGTCTTCGTCGGCGGCGTCATCCCGCGCCAGGACTACGACTTCCTCTACGAGGCGGGCGTCAAAGGGGTCTACGGCCCGGGCACACCAATTCCGGCCAGCGCCAAGGACGTGCTCGAGCAGATCAAGAAAGCATTGGCTTGAAAATCCTGATGCAGCAATACGGTATTGCAAATCTGGAGTGCCCGACCTGCCCGATCTCCTCGACGGGCGGTCTTCTTTCATTCATTGAAAGCCGCACGTGAAACCCTGGCACTTGCGACTGGCCGTTGGCCGTGCCACCTGCAGCGGGCACTTGGCACCCGCGGTGCGCGCGCCTTCGGCAGGGGAGCGCGCATGAGGCCAGAGGCCATCGTGCAAGGCCTGCTTGAGGGGCCGGCCGCGGTGCAGCGCCGTGCCATGGCCAAGGCGATCACGCTGCTCGAATCCACGCGCGCTGACCACCGCGCCCAGGGTGACGAGCTGCTTACTGCCATCTTGCCGCACACGGGCAAGAGCTTTCGCTTGGGGATCAGCGGCGTACCCGGTGTCGGCAAGTCAACCTTCATCGAAGCCCTCGGGCTGTACCTTATTGACCAAGGCCACCGCGTGGCGGTGCTGACCATAGACCCATCTTCGACCGTCTCGGGCGGCTCCATCTTGGGCGACAAGACGCGCATGGAGCATCTGTCGGTTCATGAGAAGGCCTACATCCGACCCAGTCCTTCGAGCGGCACGCTCGGCGGTGTGGCCGAGAAAACCCGTGAAGCCATTCTGGTATGCGAAGCGGCCGGCTACGACGTCGTCATCGTTGAGACCGTGGGTGTCGGCCAGAGCGAAACGGCTGTCTCCGCGATGACCGATATGTTCGTGCTGATGCAACTGCCCAATGCGGGCGACGATCTGCAGGCGATCAAGAAGGGCGTGATGGAGCTGGCCGATCTGGTCGTGATCAACAAGGCCGACCTCGACGCTGATGCCGCGATGCGCGCCCAGGCCCAGATCACCAGCGCGCTGCGTCTGCTGGGCATGCATGGCAACCCTGACCATGCGCACCACAACGAGGCGCTGTGGCATCCGCAGGTGATCCAGATCAGCGCCCTGCATGCCCAAGGTGTGGACCACTTCTGGCAAGCGGTGAGCCGCTTTCGCCAATTGCAAAGCGACAACGGACGCCTTCACCAGCGCCGCCAGCAGCAGTCGCTTTCATGGATGTGGGAGCGCGTGGAGGCGGGCCTCAAGCTCGCCTTTCGTCAGGATCCCGCCGTCAGCCGGTTGCTGCCCGAACTCATCGGTGAGGTGCTGCAGGGCCGGCTGCCGGCCTCGACCGCCGCTCGTCAACTGCTCGCGGCCCATGCCCGCTGATTCGCCCCGTCATTTCCCAGCCTTTTACTGAAGGACTCTCATGCAAGACATTCTTGAACAACTCGAAAAAAAGCGCGCTGCAGCCCGTTTGGGTGGCAGTGCCAAGCGCATCGAGGCCCAGCATGCCAAGGGCAAGCTGACGGCGCGCGAAAGGCTCGAGGTGCTGCTCGATGAGGGCACTTTTGAAGAGTGGGACATGTTCGTGGAGCACCGCTGCACCGATTTCGGCATGGAGGACAACAAGATTCCCGGCGACGGCGTGGTCACCGGCTACGGCATGATCAACGGCCGCCTGGTTTTCGTCTACAGCCAGGATTTCACCGTCTTTGGCGGCGCGTTGTCGGAGTCGCACGCCGAAAAGATTTGCAAGGTGATGGACCAGGCCATGAAGGTCGGTGCGCCGGTCATAGGCCTCAATGACTCGGGCGGCGCCCGCATCCAGGAGGGCGTGGCTTCGCTTGGTGGCTATGCCGAGGTGTTTCAGCGCAATGTGCTGGCCTCAGGCGTGATTCCGCAGATCAGCCTGATCATGGGTCCGAGCGCCGGCGGGGCGGTCTACTCGCCAGCGATGACCGACTTCATCTTCATGGTCAAAGACAGCTCCTACATGTTTGTCACGGGCCCCGAGGTGGTCAAGACGGTGACGCACGAGGAAGTGACCGCCGAGGAGCTTGGCGGGGCCATCACGCACACCACCAAGAGCGGCGTGGCCGACGGTGCTTTCGACAACGATGTCGAGGCCTTGCTCATGCTGCGCCGGCTCTACAACTACCTGCCGCTGAGCAACCGCGAGAAGTCGCCGGTTCGCCCCAGCGGCGATCCGATCGATCGGGCCGATCTGAGCCTGGACACCTTGGTGCCCGACAACCCGAACAAGCCCTACGACATGAAGGAGCTTGTGCTCAAGACGGTCGACGATGGTGACTTCTTCGAAATCGCCCCGGACTATGCCAAGAACATCATCGTCGGCTTTGCCCGTATGGACGGCCAGACGGTGGGCATCGTCGCCAACCAGCCCCTGGTGCTGGCCGGCTGCCTGGACATCAAGAGCTCGATCAAGGCTGCACGGTTCGTGCGCTTTTGCGATGCCTTTCACATCCCCGTGATCACGTTCGTCGATGTCCCTGGCTTCATGCCCGGCACCAGCCAGGAGTACGGTGGCATCATCAAGCACGGCGCCAAGCTGCTCTACGCCTACGCCGAATGCACCGTGCCCAAGGTGACCGTCATCACCCGCAAGGCCTATGGCGGTGCCTACGATGTGATGGCGTCCAAGCATTTGCGCGGCGATGTGAACTTTGCCTGGCCCAATGCCGAGATCGCGGTGATGGGGGCAAAGGGTGCGGTGGAGATCATTTTTCGCGAGGAGAAGAAAGACCCGCAAAAGCTTGCCGCCCGCGAGGCCGAGTACAAGGCCCGCTTTGCCAACCCCTTTGTGGCCGGTGCCCGCGGCTTTATTGACGACGTGATCTTGCCGCACGAGACCCGCAAGCGCATCTGCCGCTCGCTGGTAATGCTCAAGGACAAGAAGGTCGAGAACCCCTGGCGCAAGCACGGGAACATTCCGCTGTGACGACCAGGTCGACACCGGTGTTCTTTGATGGCGCTGGATCGGGTGGACTGGGCGTTTTGCTCCGTGTCCCCCGCGCTTCGCGCTCCTCCTTTACCTGCGCAAAACGCCCAGACCACCCGTTCTCGGTGCTGTCCTAGGCATCAAGCGGCCCATTTCCTTTCTTCCAGGACAAGACGATGTTCAAGAAAATCCTGATTGCCAACCGCGGCGAAATTGCCTGCCGCGTGATCGCCACCGCCCGCAAGATGGGCATTGCCACGGTTGCCGTCTACTCCGAGGCCGACAAAGAGGCCCGTCATGTGC
>CANHDQ010000202.1 GCA_947459405.1 Comamonadaceae bacterium | reverse complement strand
CCTTGTCGCGCAGGCCCAGCGCTGTGTTCAGGTCCGGCGCGGCCAGCAACTGGTCGACCTGCGCCTCGCTCAATGCCTTGGGCAGGCGCAAGGGTTGGTGCGCGGCCAGCATGCGCAGCGTAGGGTCCCGGCTCACCCGGCCCTCGCGCAAGGCCCAGCGAAAAAATCGTTTGAAGACGGTCAGGCGCCGATTGGACGAAGAGGCACGCGTGCTGGCGTGCCTGGCCGCAAAGTAAGCATTAAGGTCGGCCTCGGTGCTGGCCTCGATCGCCAGGCTGCGGCCAGCCAACCAGCCAGCGTAGGCGCCGAGGTCGCGCCGGTAAGCGGCCAGCGTGTTGGCCGACAAACCGTCTTCAAGCCAGAGCGCATCGATAAAGGCATCGACCAGACCCTGGGCCGACGAACCGCGCTTGAGAACCTCAGACATGAAAAAGCCGCTGCATCCAATCGATGGCAGCGGCTCCCCGCATCATCCGCGCGCGCTCACTCGAGCCGCAGCTTGGCGGTCTCAACGACCTTCTTGTAGACCTCGAACTCGGCCTTGATCTGCTCGGAGAACTGCTCGGGCGTGTTGCCAACGATGAGCGATCCGGTGTCTTCGATGCGCTTGCGCGTAGCCGGATCTTCGAGGGCTTTCTTGGTGGCAGCATGGATCTTGTCGACCACGTCTTTAGGCAGCCCCCGGGGTCCCACGATGCCGTAATAGGCCATGCGATTGACCGGCTCGAGTCCCACTTCTTTGAAGGTCGGCACATTGGGCAGCACGGACAGACGCTGCGGCGCTGCCACCACGATGGGCACCAGTCGGCCCTGCTGGATGAAGGGCAAAGCCGAGGGCAGGTTGTCAAAAATAATCTGCACCTGACCGGCCACGGTATCGTTGAGCGCCGGGCCAGCCCCACGGTAAGGGATGTGGGTGATGAAGGTGCCGGTCAGGCTCTTGAACAACTCGGTCTGCAGATGGCCAATGCCACCCGTGCCTGAAGACGAATAGGAGTACTTGCCTGGGCTCCTTTTGAGCTCGGCCAGAAAACTCTTGTAGTCCTTGGCCGGAAAGCTCGGATGGACTGCGATGATGTTGGGCGTGGCCGCGATGTTGATGATGGGCGTGAAGTCCGTCAACACGTTGTAGGGCATCTTGGGGTTGATGGCCGGATTGGCCGCCGTGGTCGACACCGTGCCCATGCCCAGCGAATAGCCATCCGGCGCCGATTTGGCCGTCTCATTGGCACCGACCACGCCGCCGCCGCCTGCACGGTTTTCCACCACCACGCTCTGGCCCAGCGCCCGGCCCAGCGGCTCGGAAATCACGCGGGCAATGATGTCGGTGGTGCCGCCCGGGGCAAAGGGCACCTGCAGCTTGATCGGTTTGTTCGGATAGGCCTGTGCGAGTGCCGTGCCCGACAGGCAGACCAGGGACAGGCAAGACAAAGTCGCAAGGGCCGAGCGACGACGAATCATGATGGAACATCCTCTCTGCGCAAGATGGCGCTGGGTTTTTGACTGTGGCCTAGATGGTAATTGACGAGGGTCGCCCTCGCATCAGGAGAACCCCGCACGGCCAGAGGTTATTCTCGGGCGGTGAACGCATTTGAACTGCTCCTGCCCGATTTTTCGCTGATCGCACTGGGCTACCTGGTCTGCCGCTACACCGCCCTTGGCCGCACGCTGTGGGAGCAGGTTGACCGCCTGGTCTATTTCCTGCTGTTTCCGCTCCTGCTGTTTCACTCCATCCTCAAAAGCCCGCTGGATCTGGACAGCGCCTCGGGACTGATCGCAGGCGGGCTGATGCTCGCGGCCATCGGCGTGGGGCTGAGCTACGCCCTGCCCCACCTGCCCTGGATCGGCCGACATATCGACCGGCGCGATCATGCGGCCTGCGCGCAGATCGGCTTTCGCTTCAACTCGTTTATCGGTCTGGCGCTGGCCGAACGCCTGGCCGGCGCGCAGGGGCTGCTGCTCATTGCGGTGCTCATCGGGATTTGCGTGCCCATCTTCAACACCGCAGCGGTCTGGCCCATGGCGCGGCAATCACAGCGCCACTTCGGCCGAGAGTTGCTGCGCAACCCGCTCATTCTTGCAACGGCCAGCGCCTTGCTGGCCAATCTGCTGGGCCTGCGACTGCCGGAGAGCGTCGAGCCTGCGGTCAGCCGAATCGGTGCGGCCTCGCTGACGCTGGGCCTGATGGCCGCTGGCGCAGGCATGCAGTTTTCGTCGCTGGCGCGGGCCAAAGTACTCGGGCTGAGCCTGATCGCGATCAAGCACCTGCTGCTGCCGGTGGCCGCCTACGCCCTGACGCGCCTGCTCGGGCTCGAGCCGACCGAGGCGCTGGTGCTGATGGCTTTCTCGGGGCTGCCCACTGCCTCCAGCGCCTACGTGCTGGCGGCCCGCATGGGCTACGACGGCGCCATCGTCGCCGCCTTGGTCACCGCGTCCGTGCTGATGGGCCTGGTCAGCCTGCCCCTGGCCCTGGCACTGGCGGGGCACTAAACCGCCACCCCGCCGGCTCACTGGGAGCCGCCTCAGTCATTGCAAGGAACGAAGCAATCCATCGGCTGGCGGGTTCAGTGCAGCGACGACAGGAACTGCTTGAGCTCGGGCGTTTGCGGCCGGGCAAACAGGTCGTCGGGTGCGCCCTGCTCGTGCACCAGCCCATGATGCATGAAGATCACACGGTCGCTGACCTTGCGGGCGAAGTTCATCTCGTGGGTGACCATGAGCAAGGTCATGCCCTCTTGCGCGAGCGACTCCACCACGGCCAGCACCTCGCCGACGAGTTCCGGATCGAGTGCCGAGGTGATTTCATCGCACAACAAGATGCTCGGTGACATGGCCAGCGCGCGGGCAATTGCCACGCGCTGCTGCTGGCCGCCCGAGAGCTGGTCGGGGTAGGCATCGAACTTTTCGGCCAAGCCCACCCGCGCAAGCAGACACCGGGCGGTCTCGTCGCTTTGCGCGTCGCTGAGCTGCTTGACCAAGCCAGGGGCCAACTTGATGTTGCGACCCACGCTCAGGTGCGGAAACAGGTTGAAGGACTGAAAGATCATGCCCACCTGCTGGCGCAAGGCGCGCATGGCCGCCGGGTCTTGATAGACCAGAGGCTGGCCCTGCACCCGCAACGCGCCATGCTCAAAGGTCTCGAGCCCGTTGATGCAACGCAGCAAGGTGCTCTTGCCCGACCCGCTCTTGCCGATGATGGCGATCACCTCGCCCGCGCGGACTGTCAGGTCTATGCCCTTGAGCACCTCGTTGGGGCCAAAGGACTTGCGCAGGCCCTCGATGGCGATGGCCGGTGTTTCAGGAGCGTTTGGCATGGAGGCGACTTTCGAGCGAGCGTGCGTACAGGCTGATCGGGTAGCAGATCAAAAAATAAAGCAAGGCCACGCAGCTGTAGACCAAAAAAGGCTTGAAGGTGGCGTTGGTGATCATGGTGCCGGCCTTGGTCAGCTCAACGAAGCCGATGACCGATGCGAGCGCCGTGCCCTTGACCACCTGCACCAGAAAACCCACCGTGGGCGCCACCGCAATCCGGGCCGCCTGCGGAAACACCACATAGCGCAGCTGTTCGACAAAGCTCAGCGCCAGGCTTTGCGCCGCCTCCCACTGCCCCTTGGCAACCGAGCGGACGCAGCCGTGCCAGATTTCGGTGAGAAACGCGCTGCTGTAGAGTGTCAGCGCCACTGCCGCAGAGGTCCAGGCCGAGGTCTCAATGCCCAGCAGGGCCAGGCCGAAGTAAGCCAGAAACAGCTGCATCAGTAAGGGCGTGCCCTGAAACAGCTGCACATAGCCAGCCACCGCCTTTTGCAGCAGCCGGCTCGGCGTGGTGCGGGCCACAAGCAGGGCCAGTCCCACCAGGCCGCCGCCTAAAAACGCAATCAGCGAAAGCACCACGGTCCAGCGCGCAGCCAGCAACAAATTGCTGACGATATCCCAGACGGTGAACTCAACCACGGCGCCTCCCGAACACCAGGCGCTCGCCCAACCAGTTCAGGGCAGCTCGGGTGGCCATAGACAGCCCCAGGTAGATGACGGTGGCCACAATAAAGGCCTCGAAGGCGCGAAAGTTGCGGCTCTGGATCAGGTTGGCTGCAAAGCTCAGCTCCTCAGTGGAGATCTGCCCGCAGACGGCCGAGCCCAGCATGACGATGATGATCTGGCTGACCAGCGCGGGCCAAATCCGCTGCAGCGCAGGCGGCAGCACCACCCAGATAAACGTCTGCACGCGTGTGAGCGCCAGACTGACGGCCGCCTCGATTTGTCCGATCGGTGTGGCCTGTATGCCCGCGCGCACGATCTCGGCCGAATAGGCACCCAGGTTGATCACCATGGCAATCACCGACGACCATTCGGGGCCCAAGCGCAAACCCAGGGCCGGCAGACCGAAGAAGATGAAAAACAGCTGGATGATGAAGGGCGTGTTGCGGATGAGCTCCACATAAGCGGCCACCGCCGGGCGGCTCCAGGCCGGCCCTTCGGTGCGCACCCAGGCACAGGCGATGCCAAGCAGCACGCCCAGCACCGCCGAAACCGCTGTCAACCCCAGGGTCCAGGCCACGCCCTTGAGCAGCAAGGGCCATTGGCTCAGAACCGAGGCAAAGTCGAGCTCAATGCTCATGCCCGCTCAGGCCTTGCGGCCTTCACTCGGGCAGCTGGCCGGCCGGACGACCCAACCACTTTTGGGCCATCTTGTCGATGTCCCCAGACTTCTTGGCCTCGGCAATGATGGCATTGACGCGGGTACGCAAGGCATCCTCACCCTTGGCCACACCGATGAAATTGGGGCTGTCCTTGAGCAGCAGCTTGTACTCCGCATTGAGCTGGGGGTTGCGCTGCATCATCACGCCAGCAACCGACGCGCCCGTGGCCAAAAGCTGAGTCTGGCCCGAAACGAAGGCCGAGACAGTGGCGTTGTTGTCCTCAAAGCGCTTGAGGTCAGCGCCTGCGGGTGCCACCTTGGTCAGCTCCTGGTCTTCAATCGCGCCGCGCGTCACGGCCACGGTCTTACCGGCCAGGTCGGCCATGGACTTGACGGTCAGCGTCTTGGCGCCATAGATGGCCTGAAAGAACGGAGAGT
>CANHDQ010000201.1 GCA_947459405.1 Comamonadaceae bacterium | reverse complement strand
GATGATTTCATCACCACGGTCACCAGCAGGACGGCCAACGCTTTGCGCCGCTCCATCACCGTGCCCTATGCCGACGGCCATGGCCTGTCGGTGTCGCAGTGGCGGCTTTTGTCGGTGCTGGCCGAGGCTCGCGAGATGAGCTTTGCCGATTTGGTGGTGGCCTCGGTATCGGACAAGGCCATGGTCAGTCGCACGCTGCGCCTGCTGCAAGAGCGCGGCTGGGTCCGGGTCGACCACCAGGGCAGCAATCCGCGCTGGAAGCAGATTGTTTGCCGGATCACGCCGGCCGGTCAGGCCTTGCACCGCAAGGTCATCCCGCAGGCGCGTCAGGCGCAGGCTGCGATGATTTTGCGCATGTCGCCCCAGGAGCGGGTCACGGTCTATCGCGCGCTCAAAATGCTGCGAGCCATTGGCGAGGCGCTGGAGTCCGCTGGTGATGACAGCGTGGCCGAGTAGCCAAACTTCTGGGCGGCGCATCTGTGCATCCGTGCATGAAAACCCCGCTGCCGGCCAGCCGGCGGCGCGGTTAACATGGCCATCCACTAAGCGGTGCCGCCGGAGACAAGCGGCCGATTTTGATGAGCCACCTCAAGGAGACAGACATGCCCGTGTTCAAACAAGCCTCGCGACGACACCTGACCCTGGCCCTGGCCGGCCTGGGATTGACCTGCGCCTTGGGCTCGGTCTGGGCCCAGTCCTTCCCCAGCAAGCAAGTCACGCTGGTCGTGCCGTTCCCGCCTGGCGGCGGACCGGATGTGGCGGCGCGGGTGATCGCTGAAAAGCTGGCGCCGCGGCTGGGTCAGCCGGTGGTGGTGGAAAACCGTCCCGGCGCGGGAGCGCTGTTGGGTGCGAACTTTGTGGCCAAGGCGGCGCCCGATGGCCACACCTTGCTGCTCACGCCCAACACCATGGCGATCTCGCCGCACGTGCTGGCCCCGGGTGCCGGCGGCGGCATCGATGTCAACCGCGACTTGCTGCCCGTGATCGCGCCGGCCACCACCCCACTGGTGCTGGTGGCCAGCCCCAGCCTGGGCGTCAGCAACCTCAAGGGCCTGCTGGAGCAGGCGCGCAAAGGGGGTCTGGCGTATGGCAGCCCGGGCAATGGATCGCCCATGCACTTTGCTGGCGAGATGTTCAAGCGCTCGGCCGCAGTTGACATGATGCACGTGCCCTACAGGGGTGTGGCACCCTCGCTCAATGCGGCGTTGGCCGGTGAGGTCAAGCTGCTCTACACCGGTGTGGGCGGGGCCTTGCAGCACATCAAGGCCGGCAAGCTCGTGCCGCTGGCGCTGACCGAAAAAGCCCGATCGGCTCTGCTGCCCGATGTGCCCACGGCCACCGAGCAGGGCGTGGCCAACGTCGAAGTCAATGCCTGGTACGGCGTCTTTGCGCCGGCAGGCACGCCGGCAGCGGTGGTGCAGCGCATCAATCAGGAGATCAATGCCGTCATCCGATTGCCCGACGTGCGTGAGCGTCTGCTCGGCGCTGGCGTTGAGCCCTTGGGTGGCACGCCGCAGGTGTTGGCTGACTTCATGAAGGCCGACACCCAGCGTTACGGCCAGCTCGCGCGCGAGCTGGGCATCAAGGCCGATTGACGTGAACGGGGCCTTGCGCTGTGCAACCAGCAGCCCGGCCTGGAGCAACAGGCCGGAGCTGGCTTGACCGGCGCTCAGGGACGCACGCGTCCCAACTTTGTGCTCTTCATCACCGACCAGCACCGGGCCGACCACCTGGGCTGCGACGGCAACGCTGTGCTGCGCACGCCGCAGATCGATGCGCTGGCGCAGCAGGGCCAGCGTTTCACGCAATGCCATGTGGCCACGCCGATTTGCCAGCCCAACCGGGCCAGCCTGATGACTGGCCGTCTGCCCAGTTTGCACGGGGTGCAGATGAATGGGCGCGAGCTGTCCCTGGGCGCGACCACTTTTGTCGATGTGCTGCGCCGTGCGGGCTGGCGCACGGCCCTGGTGGGCAAAGCGCATCTGCAAAACATCACCGCCGCGCCACCGTCCTGGCCTGCCGTTGGCCAGCGCTTGCCGCACGACGCCCTGCGGCCTTATCCCGGCCGTTACGGGCAGGAGGTGGCTGCGGCTTGGGCTGCAGACGAGGGCTTTGATCTCGACTTGCCCTACTACGGATTCGAGCAGGTGCAGCTGAGCATCGGCCACGGAGACGATCAGCAAGGCCACTGGCGCCGCTGGCTGCGCCGGCAGGGCGCCCAAGCCGAGCAGCTGATCGGGCCAGCCCGGGCCTTACCCACTGCGCAGCTGGCGCTGGGGCGGCTTGGTCAGGCCTGGCGCACCCGCCTGCCTGAGGAGCTGCATCCGACGAGTTGGATTGCTCAGCAAAGCTGCGAGCAGCTCGCCCGCTTTGCCCGTCAGGACGAGCCGTTTTTTCTGCAGTGTTCCTTCCCCGACCCGCATCACCCGTTCACGCCGCCAGGGTCGTACTGGAATTTGTACGACCCGGCAGACATCGATTTGCCGCCCAGTTTTTCGGCCCGCCTGCACGACCCGCCACCGGCCATCGAGGTGCTGCGGCGCCAGCGCGAAGGGGCCTGCGACTTTCGGCCCGGTTACGCCGCTTTTGCCGCGAGCGAGCAAGAGGCGCGCGAGGCGATCGCTCTGAACTACGGCAGCATCGCCTTCATCGATGCGGCCATCGGTCGGGTGATGGCCCAACTGCAGCGGCTCGGGCTCGATGAGAACACCGTGGTGCTGATGACCAGCGACCACGGCGATCTGCTCGGTGACCGAGGCCTGATGTTCAAGGGCGGGCTGCATTACACATCGATCACCCGCGTGCCGCTCATTTGGCGCGACACGGCGCAGGCCCGCCAAGCCGGCTTGCGCCACGATCTGGCGCAGACGCTGGACCTGGCGCCCACCCTGCTGGCGCGGGCGGGGCTGCCGCCGGTGCACGGCATGCAAGGCCGCAACTTGTTTGGTTCGGGCCCACAGCGCCAGGGGCTGCTGATGGAGGAAGAAAGCCAGCGCGCCGACTTCGGTTTGGACCGGCGCCTGCGCATGCGCACCTGGCGCACCGAGCGCCATCGCTTGACGCTCTACGATGGCCAAAGCTGGGGTGAGCTCTACGACTTGAAGGCCGACCCGCTGGAGCTGAAAAATCGATGGGCCGATCCGGCGGCCAGCGCCTTGCGCAGTGAGCTGACCGAACAATTGCTCAGGGCCATGATTGCCGCCAGTGACGACAGCCCCTGTCCCACCGCCGCCGCCTGATTTCTCGTTGCTGCAGGATCGCCACGCTCGACGCGACGGGGCTTACAGATCGAGCACCAGGCGCTCGCTCTTGCAGCCCGATACGCAAACCATCATGACGGTGTTGCTGGCCTGCTCGGTCGGTGTGAGCACCATGTCGCGGTGATCGACCTGGCCCTCAAGCACGCGGGTTTCGCACGAGCCGCAGATGCCCTCTTCGCAGCTCCAGGCGACATCGGCCTTGAGCTCGATCAGCATCTCGTGCAAGGTTTTTTCCGCTGATACATCAAAGCTGAGCCCGCTTTTGCGCAGCTCGACGCTGTAGCTCGCACGCGCGTCGCTGGCGGCCTCCACCGGCTTGGCGCTGAAGCGTTCAAGGTGGCTGTGGCGCAGCCCCAATTGGGCGCAGCAAAGCTCGAAGGCATCGAGCATGGGCGTGGGCCCGCATGCGTAGTAATGGGTGCCCTCGGCCTTGCGCGCCGCCAGCAGGGCGCGCAGGTCGGGCGGCCCGCCGGCCTCGTCGTCAAAGTGCCAGTGCACGCGCGCGCCCAGCTCGCCCAGCACATCGGCAAAGGCGGCGGCCTGGCGGCTGCGCGCAAAGTACAGCACCTCGTAGGAGCGCCCCAGGGCAGCCAGGCGCCGGGCCATGCACAGCAGCGGCGTGATGCCGATGCCGCCGGCCACCAGGACGGTGTGCGCGGCGTCTTCGACCAGCGCAAAGTGGTTGCGCGGCGCGCTGATGCGCAGGCCCATGCCCACCCGCAGCCCATCGTGCACGGCTTTGGAGCCGCCCCGGCTGGCTTTGTCCTTGAGCACGCCGATCACGTAGCGACCCGCTTCGTTGGCGTCGTTGCACAGGGAGTAGCTGCGCACCAGGGCGCCGGGCAGGTGCAGGTCGATGTGGGCGCCAGGGGCAAAGGCCGGCAAGGTCACGCCCGCAGCGGGGCGCAAGTCAATGCTGATGATGTCTTGGGCTTCATGGCGCAGGGTGTGGACCCAGGCTTGAACGGTGGTGTCGGTGGTCATGAAAAAACGGTTCGCAAAAAGACCCGGGCCGCGCAGCGGCGGCCCCGAGCTTTCGATCTTACGCCCTGCCGGGGGCTCGATGCTGTCGCCCAGCGGTCACGCAGCAGCGCTTTGCCGGCTCAGTTGTCGCTCGGCGAGCTTGCGCAGATGCCGGCGCAGGCGCACGATGCCGGCGTCGTGGGCATACAGATGCTCGCGGGTATTGGCGTCGGGCTCCATGTTCTCCACCGCCACCCGGTCTTGCTCCAGCACGTTCCAGTGGCGCTGCTCGAGGCGGTTTTTGTAGAGGAAGCGCCAGGTATCGCGCTGCCAGCCGCTGACTTTGCGGCAGCGCCAATGAAACACGCCGGCGGTGCGCTCGTTGATGGGCGTGTAGCTGCCGATGATGGTGAAGTTGCCACCCGGCCCACCAGTCTTGGGGTAGGGAATCTCCAGGCGCATCAGGTGGATGCCGGTGTCGAGCCACTCGGTCCAGTCGAAGTTGACATCGCGCTGGCCTTTTTTCTCGAAGATGAAGCCTTGGGGCAGATCGCGAATCTGAAACTCGGCCGTCATGTCGCCCTCGCTCATGGTGTGCGACTGCTTGTGCAGATAGGCCCCGTGCATCGGGTCCATGACGTTGTCGATCACGTAGCGGTAGTCGCCGCCCCATTCGGTGTAGCACAGGAAGGACGACCACTCGGGCGAGGTCAGCTGCTCAGGCAGTTGCAGGGGCGGCGGCGCATCGAGCGCAGGGTCGGTGGCGTTGAACAGGAAGATGGCGCCGTTGCTTTCGGCGGTGTGGAACATGCGCGTGGGCCGCGAGCCTTCGAGCTTGCAGCCCGGGCTGCCGGGCACGCGCGTGACCGT
>CANHDQ010000200.1 GCA_947459405.1 Comamonadaceae bacterium | reverse complement strand
GGCGCTTACGCGCAAGCAGCCGAAATGCTGCAGCTGGTGCGCCAACTCGAGCCGCACCGGGCCGCCTATTTCACCCACCTGCGCGACGAATCCAACGGCGTGCTGGCCGCGCTTGACGAGGCCATTGAGATGGCCCGCGCCTGCCGCGTTCATGTGCAAGTGGTGCACTTCAAATGCTCGGGCATGGACAACTGGGGCCAAACCACCCTAGCGCTCGAGCGCCTGCAAGCGGCGCGCGATGCGGGCGCCAACATCGACTGCGACGCCTATCCCTACACCGCCGGCAGCAATCCGCTGAAAAACATCCTGCCCCAATGGGTGCAAGAAGGCGGTGTGCAGGCCATGATTGAGCGCTTGCGCCACAGCGCCACGCGCGAGCGCATCCGGCAAGACATTGCCCGGGACGGCCTGAACAACTGGGGCCGCATCGCGTCGTGGGATGCGGTGCGCATCTCCATCACACCGCACCTGCCCGAGCGCGCCGGCAAGACCCTGGCCGAGCTGGCCAGCGAACGCGGCATTGATCCGGTCGATGCACTGTGCGACCACCTGATTGAAGACCGCGGCGCCACCCGCGTGCTGGTGACGTCGATTTCAGAAGACGATGTGCGTACCCTGATCCGCTCACGGGAGGCCTTGGTGGGCTCAGATGGCAACTGTGTGGCCGACTACGGCACCGTCAGCCAGGGCATGCCGCATCCGCGCTTTTACGGCACCTTCCCGCGCGTATTGGGACGCTACGTACACCGCGAACGGGTCACCAGTCTGGCGCAGGCCATCTTCAAGATGACCGGTGCCGCCGCCAGAGCCCTGCGCCTGCGCGACCGAGGCCTGCTGCGACCAGGCCTGGCCGCCGATGTGACGCTGTTTGAGCCCGATGTCTTTCTGGACCTCTCGACCTACGAAGACCCCCACCGCTATCCAGCAGGCGGTCGCACGACGGTGCTGGTCAACGGCGTGGTGGTGATCGACCAGGCCCACCACACCGGCCAGCTGCCCGGCCGCGTGCTGCGCCGATCGGCCGACGGCAGCGTAGGCTGTTAACACGCCCATCGCAGCAGGGGCCGCGTTCACAGGGGGCGCTTGATGGAGCAACGGCCGCTGGATTGCTTCGTTCCTCGCAATGACAAGGCAGGGGAGCAATGACAAGGCGGGGCGTAATGGCAGCGCAAGACGCCATCACGCAGCGGGGCGCGCCCGCGCGGCGATTGCGCGATTAGCTGACGGGCCAAAAGCCCTTGAGCAGTTTCTTCATGTCCAGCCGCGCGGCGATGCGCTCGGCGGCTTGGCCGACTTGGCGCATGAGTGCGTCGTGGTCGATGCGGGTCAGGCGACCGTCCTTGAGCACCTGTTCGCCCGCAATAAAGACGTCCTTGACGCTGCTGCCCGTGGCACTGTAGACGAGGTTGGAGACCGGGTTGTACAGCGGCTGCCATTCGGGCTGGCTCGCATCAAAGAGCACAAAATCGGCCTCCTTGCCGACCTCGATCGAGCCGATGCGGTGCTCCAGACCCACGCCCTTGGCGCCATTGAGTGTGGCCATCTCGATCGCATGCTCGGGCGGCATGACGCGCGGGTTCATGCGCAATTCCTTGTACATGCAGGCGGCCATGCGCATCTCTTGCAGCATGTCGACCACGCCCGAAGACGCATGGTCAGAGCCCAGGCTCACATTGACGCCCATGGCCATCAGCTCGGGATGGTGGCCAGCGGCCATGTAGCCATAGCCGTTGTGCAGCGACGAGGACGGACTGCACACCAAGGTGGGCTTGCGCTTGACCAGCAAGGCCACCTCCTGCGGTTCGAGCCAGCCCGAGTGCACCAGGATCATGTTTTCGTCGAGCACCCCCAGCGCTTCGAGCCGCTCGATCTCGGCCTTGCCGCTGGCGGCCACGCTGGCGTCGTGGGTCTGGTAGCTAAAGCAGGCATGGGTCTGCAGCTTGACGCTGTGCTTATTGGCCAGATCTTTCAGTCCGGTGATCAGCTCGTCACTGGCGTTGTTCATGCCGCGAAAGGATGCCGACAGCGTCAGGCGGCCGTGGTGGTGACCCAGGTAGCGCTCAAACAGCGCCTCGGTCTTTTCCAGGCAGGCCTCGGTCGACTCGATCATGCTCGCTGGCAGCAAGCCCATCACCGACTTGGTCTTGTCAAAGCAGGAGCAAGCGGCCACCAGGCGCATGCCGGTGGCCAGCACCGATTCGATGGTGGCGTCGGGGTGGTAGTTGCCCGGATCGGTAAAGCAAGTCACGCCGTGGCGCATGAGTTCGAGCGCCGCGAAAGCCGAGCTGACCTGCACGTCCTCGCGGGTGTTGGCCGCCTCGTACGGGTACATGTGCTCAAACAAAAACTGCTGCGCGTTGGCCTCGTCGGCCAGTCCGCGCGAGAGCTGAAACGAGGCGTGCAGGTGGTTGTCGATCAGGCCGGGCGTGACCACGCTGCCGCGCGCCTGCACTACCTGCTTGGCCTGCCAGCGAGCCGACAAGTCGGCCGTCTTGCCCACCTCGACAAAGCGTCCGTCCTTGACGGCCAAGGCCGCGTCGCGGATGACCCGCCGCTGAGGGTCGACGGTGATCAACCAGTCGATGTGGGTGACGAGCAGATCACAGCTTTGGGGGCCAGCAGAGGTTACAGACATGGGGCGGTGCTTGTTGCTGTGGTCGGGCTTAGTCGGCCTTGATGTTGTTGTCGCGGATCAGCTTGCCCCAGCGCTCGTGGTCGCGGCGGACCACCTCGGCAAAGCGCTCCGGGCCCATGCCCGAAGGCTCCAGCCCCAGCTCGCGCAGCTTGGCCGCGGTCTCCGCACTGGCCAGCACCTTGCGGGTGGCCTCATAGAAGGTGGCCACCACGTCCTTGGGGGTCGCAGCAGGCGCGAAGATGCCGTGCCAGCCCTGAATGCCCGAGCCAGGAAACAGGCTGTCCATAGTGGGCACCTGCGGCAAGGCGGCCAAGGGTTTGGCGCTGCTGGTCATCAGGGGGCGCAACCGGCCGCCTTGCACCTGCGGCAACACGCCCAGGGTGGTGTCAAACATCATGTCGACCTCACCGGCCAGCAGAGCCTGCATCGCCGGCGCATTGCCCTTGTAGGGAATATGCTGGATCTGCACCCCAGCGGCATTGCGCGCCAGCTCCATGTACATGTGCTGGCCCGAACCGGTGCCGGCGCTGGCGTAATTGAGCTTGCCCGGCTGCTTGCGCGCCTGCTGCACCAGCTCTTGCATGGTGGTGATGCTCGACTTGGCATTGACCGACAGCACATAGTCAAAAGTGGTGACCTGCACCACCGGCGCCAGGTCCTTGATCACGTCATATGGCGTGGCCTGCAAGCTCACCACCGTGACCATGGGCGTGGCCGCATTGAGCACGAAGGTGTAGCCGTCGGGCGCACTCTTGGCCACATGGTCCACGCCCACTGCGCCGCCGGCGCCCGCGCGGTTATCGACCACCACCGCCTGCTTGAGCACATCTTGCAGCTGGCGTGCAATCAACCGGGCCACCACATCGAGCGTGCCGCCGGGCACGAAAGGCACGACCAACCGGATCGGCCGGTTCGGGTAGGGGCCGCTTTGGGCCAGGGCCGCAGACGTCACACCCAGGGCCGCAGCGGCGCCCAGGGCGCGCAACAAATGACGTTTGTTCATGTGCATGAAAAGCTCCTGTATTCGGAAGGTGAAGAGAAAGTCTGCAAAAACCCGTTAGCGCGCTGATCTATCAACGTTTTTTGGATTGCCACGCTTGGCTCGCAATGACAAAAAACACTCCTGCAAACCATCTGAGGGGCTCAGGCTTGCAAGGGCAGATTCTTGCGCATCCAGATGCTCACCAGATCGATCACCATGGCATTGCCCTCGCCCAAAATGAAATGGTCGGTGTTGGCAAACAAATGCAGGTCGGTGGGCTGCCCCGCGTGTGCAAACAGATCGATCGACTGCTCGGTCGGCGTGACGGTGTCGTTGGACGGATGCACCAAAAGCAGAGGCCGCGGCGCAATTTGCCCGACCACCTCGTTGGCCCTGAAATTGAACATGCTCTCGACCACCTCGTAAGGAAACTCGGTGATCGACCCCGGGGCGAGGTGGTTGCGCAGGCCCGGCTGGATCGGCACGATGTCGTAGCGCGGCACCATCATGGACTCACCCCGGGCCAGACGGCGCCGACCCTCGGCCATCATGTCGGTGAACTTCTTCCAGGCCTCATCGGAGGCATGCTGCTTGCGAAACTTCTTTTCGCCATCGCCCCACCCCCCGGTGGAAACGCAGGCGGCCACGCGCTTGTCGACGCCTGCGGTGTAGACCGCCACCGCCGCACCAAAGCTGTGGCCCATGACGCCCATCCGATTGGCATCGACTTCGGGCCGGCTCTGCAAAAAGTCCAAAGCGGCCTGCGTATCGGCCACCTGCTCCAGGCAGATGACCTTGCCCCTGGGCCCCTGGCTCTGCCCGCAGCCGCGCATGTCAAAACGCAGGGTGATGTAGCCCAAAGAGGCAAACAGCTGGGACGCGGCCATCGAAATGCCACCGTCCTTGTTGCTGCCAAAGCCATGCAGCACCACCACCGCCGCGCGCCGTTGGCCGGGGGGCAGGTCGGGCGGCACATGCAGCAAGCCGGCGAGCTTGAAGCCACCCGAATCAAATTGAACAGCAGTTTCCATGGTGATCCACAAGGCCCTTGGTTAATCAGCAGGCCGCCTGCCCCGCTTGCATCATGCGGCCCGCGGCATCCAGACGGTAGCGACTGACTATACAAGAGCGCGGCACGCGGCGCCATGGCAATCCAGGCTTTCATGCAACCGCCCATGGATCGCTTCGTGCCTCGCGATGACAGGCCGGGGGGTTAATGACAGCTCCACCCCGTCATTGCGAGGCGCGCAGCGCCGTGGCAATCCAGGCTTTCATGCAACCGCCAATGGATCGCTTCGTGCCTCGCGATGACAGGCGGGGGGTTAATGACAGCTCCACCCCGTCATTGCGAGGCGCGCAGCGCCGTGGCAATCCAGACTTTCACGCAGCCGCCGATGGATCGCTTCGTGCCTCGCGATGACAGGCCGGGGGGCAATGACGGCTCCACCCTGTCATTGCGAGGCGCGCAGCGCCGTGGCAATCCAAGTTTTCATGCAACCGCCCATGG
>CANHDQ010000199.1 GCA_947459405.1 Comamonadaceae bacterium | reverse complement strand
GGCCGCGGCCGCGGCGGCCGGGCTGGACGGCAGCGAGGCGGCGACCTTGCTTGCAAGCGACCGCTATGCCCAGGAGGTTCGCGACAGCCAGGCACGCTACCGTGACGCGGGCATCCATGCCGTGCCAGCCGTCGTCGTCAACGACCGCCACCTGATTTCGGGCGGCCAGCCCACCGCAGTGTTCGAGCAAGCGCTGCGGCAGATCGCCGCCGAAGCGAGCTGACGCAGCGCCGCCCCACCGATCCGAAGACGCCGACCCCATGAGCCCGACACCGACCTGGGCCGAACAAGCGGCCGCCGAACTGCTGCGCCAGCACCAAGAGGGCGAACGCTTTGCCGCACTGAGCGTGCCCACTGCGCTGCGCGATGTGGCCAGTGCCTACGCCGTCCAAGAAGCGCTGGTGCGCCGCAAGTGCGCCCACCTGACCACCCGGCCCGCCGGCTACAAGATCGCGCTGACCACCGTTGCGATGCAGACCATGGTGGGATTTGAAGGCAGCATCAGCGGTCAACTGCTGGCCTGTCAGATTCAGTCCAGCGGCGCGACACTCCAGGCTTGTCACTACGGGCGTCTGGCGCTGGAGTTTGAAATCGCCTTCATCATGAAAGGCGATCTGCCTGCGCGCTCGCAACCCTGGGGGCACGACATTGCCGAGCATATTGCCCAGGCAGTGCCGGCGCTCGAGTTGGTGGACGACCGCCGAGCCGACTACAGCGGCTTGCGCCAGGACATACTGACTCTGGTGGCTGACAACGCCTGGAGTGCGGGCCTGGTCATGGGGGAGCCGATCCAGGGCGCTGAGCTCAGCCGGCTCGACCAGATCTGTGCAGTAGCCAGCATCGACGGCGCAGAAGTCGGCCGCGGCAAGGGCAGTGATGTGCTGGGCCATCCGCTGACCGCGCTGGCCTGGCTGGCCAACCACCTCACGGCTCGTGGCCTGAGCTTGCGCCGCGGCGACATCGTGACCACCGGCAGCCTGGTCAAGAGCCAGTTCCCGCAGGCCGGCAGCCGGGTGACTTTCCAGCTCGATGGGGCCGCGCCCGTGAGCGCGTCCATCATCTGAGCGGGGGCGGCACTTAGGCCGGCACCATCACGAAGTCGTAGTCGAGCGTGTAGAAATCGCGGCTCATGACCTTGCCATCGGGCGCCGTGCCGGCGCCTTGGTGCACAAAGTCGGCGATCAGGGAGGGCCGCACACCGAAGACCGCATCGGCATCGAGGTTCTTGCTGTTGCGATCAAAGATATGCGTGATCAAGGGCTTTTGGCCCTGCGCCTGCACACGGAAATGCAGATGGGCCGGACGCCAGCTGCGGCCGGTGGTGTTGCTCAGCATGATGATGGCCGTGCCCTCTTGCGGCACCGGGTAGTCGACCGGCATGACCGACCAGAAGTGATAGCGGCCATTGGCATCGGCAGTGAGCAAGGCGCGCGCCCAGGGCCCGTTGGTTTCCAGGTCCTGCTGCACGTCATACAGGCCACGGTCGTCCGAATGCCAGACGTCAATCTTGGCATGCGGCACCGGCTTGCCATCGACGTCGCGCACCGTGCCCTGCGCATACATGGGCGTGCCCTGCGCGCCCGCGCTGATATCGGCGCCGAGCGGAAATTCGGGTGCGTTCTCCAGCAAAAACGGCCCGACCAAGGTGGGCTCTGTGGTGTGCGGCGGGCGCGGGTAGTCCTGTGTAACGGTGAGCATCGACAAGCCCAGCGCATCGGAAAAAATAATGAACTCATTGCGCCCCGGGCCACACCACTTGCCGGTTTCCTCCAGCAGGTTCATGGCGTAAAGCCATTCGCCCGAGGTCAGCTTGACCTCCTTGGCAAAGGAGTGGATGTGGCGGATGAGCGAGAGCATGATCTCGCGCAGACGCGGATCGGGTGTGCTCTCGTAGCGCTTGAGCACCTCCTGCGTGATCAGGTCGGTGGCGTCGTAGCGGCTTTTCAGACCGCTCTCGGTCGGTGCGTTCATTTCGGGTTCTCCTTTATCGGCATCACAGGCAAACTAACAAGACTGTAGGGTCATTTTGCGCGCCCAATGTAACGGCTTTTCGAGCGCCTGGCCCAACAATAACCCTCACTACGGGATAGCCCTGATCCCGTGGCAGTCCGGCCCTTCAATAATCCGGCTCAGCAATCTTCACCCCCTAATCATTCCACAAAGGAGTCCGTCATGCAAAAGCGTCCCTTTCTCAAGGCACTTGGATCGACCATGGCCCTGGCCAGCATGCCCTCGCTGGTGCGCGCGCAGGGCCAGCCCATCCGGGTTGGCAGCACCATGTCGATGACGGGCCCGCTGGCAGCCACCGCCATCATTCACAAGATTTCGGCCGAGATCTTCATCGAGAACCTCAACAAGCGCGGCGGCTTGCTGGGCCGCCCGATCGAGTGGATCATGAAGGACGACCAGTCGCGACCCGACTTGGCGCGCACCCAGTACGAGCAGCTGATGACGGTCGACAAGGTCGATTTGCTGATGGGCCCCTACGCCACCGCCACCTCGCTGGCCGCCATGGGCGTGGCGCAGCGCTACAGCAAGTTCATCATCACCAACTCGTTTGGCATCCCCTCGCTGGCCAAGTACGACATGCACTTCCCGGCCTATGCCATGGGCCACGAGCCAGGCACCACCTCGCCGACCACCCTGCTTGACGCCTTTGCAGCCAACGGCCAGAAGCCGCAAACCGTGGCACTGGTGACCAGCAAGTTCCCCTCGGTGGTCTTTATGTCTCAGGGTGCACGCGAAGTGTTCAAAAAGCGCGGCATGCGCGAGCTGCTCTGGCTCGAGTGGGAGTTTGGCAACCGCGACTTCGGCTCGATTGCCTCGCGCATCAAGGACACCAACCCCGACTTTCTGTGGGTCGGCTCCATTGGCCCAGAGAGCATCCAGCTGCTCGAGGCCATGGCCAAGATCGACTACCGGCCCAAGCTGCACTTTCACCTCTACCCCACGCCAGGCCCCATGGCCCAATCGCCGCTGGCCGCCAACGCGCTGTCCTTCACCACGTTCGAGCAGCACCCGCCCTTTACCAGCAACCCGGCCTACGCCGACGTGTTCAAGACCTTCAACGACCGCGCGGCCAAGGCCAACCTGCCGGACACCGCCTTCGAGCTGCAGGCTGCCAACTGCTACGCGGGCTGGCAGGTGCTCGAAGCCGGTGTCAGGGGCACGAACAGCCTGGACGACAAGCGCATCGCCGACTGGCTGCGCAAGAACCGGGTCGACACCATCGTCGGTCGGCTTCGCTTTGACGGGCCGAACAACTATGGCGACGACTCCAACCGGGTCAAGCAGATCCAAAACGGCAAGTGGCTGGTGGTGCACCCGCGGGAGTTTGCCTTCCCAGGCAGCAAGCTGCAGGGCTGATCGCCGGGGCCGGGTGACGCCCGTCAACGGGGGTCACCGCCGCAGCGGCCAGGTGGTTGTCAGGGTGCGCTCGGATGCGCGGGCACCTCGGTGCGCACCCTGAACTCGAACACGTCGGCGCGGTTGTAGTGGCCAGCAAAATCCATGGCGATCTTGCGCACCAAAATGTCGTTGAGGTCCACCTCGGCGTAAACAAGGCCCTCTCCGGCCAGTGCCGGGGTGAGCACCTGACCCGATGGGCCGATCACGCTGGCATAGCCCTTTCCTTTGAGGGCCTGCATGAACGCGACTTCCTGCTCGCCAGCCTGGTAAGCATCGATGGCCTCCTGGGTGAGCACGCCGGTTGAATTGACCACGAAGCAGCCCATGCTCACCGCCAAGCCCCGGGTGAGGGTGGGAATTACGTCGCCCAAGCTGACCGTGGGTGACACAAAGGCAGGCCACGAGGCCACATGCACCAGCGGGTACTGCAAAAGCAGGTGGTAGGCCGCCAGAGGGTTGCCGTTTTCCCCGCAGATGAGACCGCTGATGCGCCCAAAAGCCGTCTCAAAAGCGCTCAACGTGTCGCCGTAGCCGCCGGTGTGCACCAGTTTCTCGGCCAGGGTCGGCATCAGCTTTTGATGCTTGCCCAGCAGCTGCCCCTGGGGTCCGATAAACAGCTGCGTGTTGTACATCGTGCCGGTGCTGTCGGGACGCTTTTCACAAACCCCCACCACCGCCGTGATCCGGGCCTCGCGGCAGGCCTGGGCCAACTCGTCGGTGGCCGCGCTGGGAATGACCACCGCGTTTTGGAACAGGCGCGCGGACAAACCCAGGCTGACCTTGTCGGTGGCCGGTCGCACGGTGAACCAGCAGGGGTGGGCCGGAATAAAACCCTCGGGAAAAGCAATCAGGTCGGCACCTTGCGCACCGGCTTGCGCGATCAAGTCACAGGCCTTGGCCACACTGGCCTGGCGGTCCAGATGGGCCGAGGCGGCTTGCACGGCAGCGAGCTTGAGGCGCGGCAACACGTCACCCATGGCATGAACTCCTTTGCATCAGGGGCCCCGATTCGGGGTCCAGGGATTCGACCACAAAAAGACGGGCGTGCGGCCACTTCATGGGCCCCATTCAATCGGTCTGGCGCTCCAAGCGCGACAACACATGCTCGGCAAAAGCGTGTGCGATCACCGGCAGTTGCCGTTTTGCGAGTCTGGCCATCAAGATATGCCCCAGGGGGAAGCCGCGGTCCTCAATTTCTCGCGTGACCAGTTCTCCCCCGTCGGTCATCGCGCCACTTTCAAACTGAAAGGTCAGCGCATTTTGGTGGTAGAGGCAGCCGCGCAGCAACTCAAAGCTGTTGCTCTCGACCGTGGGTTTGAACTCGATCGAGCGGCGCAGCAGGAAGCGCTCTAGCATTTGCCGGCCTGCCGTATCCCGGTTAGGCAACGCCAATGGATAGCTGGCGCAGTCGGCCAGGCGTATCGAGGCCGATCCCTGCGCAAGTCGATGGCTGCGGTGCATGACCGCCAGCAGCTTTTGCTCGTGGAACACGATCGGATGCAAGTCGGGCTCCGAGTCCAGATTGAACACCAGGATCAGATCGGTCTCCAGTGCCCTGAGGGCGCCCAGTGCCTGCACATGGTCGCCAACCTGAACCTTGAATTCGACCTGCGGATGCAACTGGCGAAACGATGCAATGGCCTGCGGCACAAAGCTCGGGGCCAGTCCCTGGCTGGTGATGAGCTTGACCGTGCCGCGGCGCAAGCCTTTGAGCTCCTCGATGCGTGAGCGCACCTGCTCG
>CANHDQ010000198.1 GCA_947459405.1 Comamonadaceae bacterium | reverse complement strand
TTGACCAATGTTTCGCAGTACACCAGCGCCTCGCGCAGCACGATCCAGGACGCCGACTATGCCAAGGCCAGTTCGGAGTTGGCACGCACACAGATCATTCAGCAAGCTGCCACTGCGGTGCTGGCCCAGGCCAACACGTCGCAGCAGACGGTGATGAAGCTGTTGCAGTAAACCTTTGAAACCATGAACTTCAGGGCTCATGCAAGCCTTGATCGAGCTTGACGGCCCCTGCGGAGTGGTGTGATGCCAGATGAGAGCCGTGCCTCGTCCCGTGGCCCCAACTGCTACCAGTGCCGCCACTTCGCGGTGAGCTGGGACCCTACCTTTCCCTATTTGTGCCGCTTGATGGGCTTTAAGTCCCGCGCATTGCCGGCCATTGAGGTCTTGCGCGTCGATGGTGTGTTTTGCCAAGGCTTCGAAGCCAAGCCCACGCCCCCCCAAAAGCCAGACCGCCCAGTCACGTCGCCCCCCCAGAACCGAGCCGATCGCGGCGTTCGCTACGGTTAAGAAAAGCCGGCGCCTTGCGGTTACGAGGCGCTCAGTCCAAACCGTCATTTCGCGGAGCGCCGCCAACTCCGTCATTGCGACGAGCGCAGCGACGTGGCAATCCATGTCCCTCGCATGACCGCTGATGGATTGCTTCGTTCCTCGCAATGACAGGGCGGGGGCGCAATGACAAGGCAGGCGCGCAATGACAAGGCAGGGGCTCCACGACGGTCATGGGCCTTCTGCGCTGTCGGGAATCCGTCGGCTTTTTGCTGCCGTTGCCGGCGGAATGATGTTGCCGCACTTGGCACAGAGCTTGCACATCGGCCTTACCTGTCGACTTTAAGGTCACCTGCAATGAGCAATTCGCCAATTACCCAACAACTGCTGTGGCTCGATCCTTTTCGTTCCCTTAGCGGCCCCGAGCAGGCGCAGCTGGCTGCTGCTGGCCTGGTGGCGCAGTCGGTGGCCACGCTCGATGAGCTGGCGCGGCTGTGGCCGCATGCCGATGTGCTGGCCCTGCGGCTCGAGGGCAGCACTGCGCTGCTGACGGAAGTCAAGGCAATGCTGGCGGCCGAGGGTTCTTCCTTGCCTATCATTTGCCGTGTCGAGCGCCGTGATCTGGAACTGGCCGTGGCGGCGATGCGCGATGGTGCGGTGCATGTGATCGCGGCCGATGAGTTCTCAGCGCCGGCCTGGCAGATGGCCAGCCCCCAGCCGCGCAGCACGCCGCTTGCGGCGCAGGTGCTGGCCAAGGTGGCTGCGCCGCGCACGGTGGTGTATGTGGATCCTGCCAGCCGGCACTTGCTGGCCCTGGCGCAGCGGGTGGCCAAGGCGCCGGTCAGTGTGCTGGTCGAAGGCCCCACGGGTGCTGGCAAGGAAGTGCTGGCGCGGGTGGTGCACGAGTCTTCAGGCCGCGCGCGTGGGCCGTTTGTGGCGCTCAACTGCGCAGCTTTGCCCGACCACCTGATTGAAGACATGTTGTTTGGCCACGAGAAGGGCGCTTTTACAGGTGCTGTCAAAGAGCACCGCGGCCTTTTCGAGCAGGCGCAGGGCGGCACCATCTTCCTCGATGAAATCGCCGAAATGCCCATGCATCTGCAGACCAAGCTGCTGCGCGTGCTGCAGGAGCGCCAGCTGGTGCGCTTGGGCGGCGAGCGCGCGATCGATCTCGATGTGCGGGTGCTGGCTGCCACCAACAAGGACTTGCGGGTGGCCATGGCCCAGCGCGAGTTCCGCGAGGACCTTTACTTCAGGCTGTCGACCTTCAAGCTGCGCGTGCCGCCGCTGCGGGAGCGCCCTGGCGACATCTTGCCCTTGGTGGCGCGTTTGCTTGCCCGCCATGCGCAGGACGGTCGCGCGCTGCAGGTCAGCGCCGAGGCGCAAGCGTGCTTGCAGGCCCACAGTTGGCCGGGCAATGTGCGCGAACTCGAAAACGTGGTGCTGCGCGCAGTGGTGCTTTGTGTTGGCGAGGTCATCACACCAGCGCACTTGATGTTCGACGAGCCGGCTGAGCTTGCCGCGCCGCCAGCCCGCGCCAGCGTGGCCGTGTCGGCGCAGGCCGTGCCTTCTCCAGCCGAAACCTCCCTTTCGATGCCGCCGGGACCCTCCGGCGCCCAGATGTCGGCTTGGGACAGCGCTGCGCCTGTGCCCGCTCAGGCAGAGCGCATGGCACCTGCCGGCGCAGTCTCGCAGGCCGACGCAGCCTCATCTCACAGCTTCACGCCTGGCGCTGCGGCGCTCGTGCACGCGGCCGCGCCTCAGGAGCCGGCCAGTTTGCAGCAGGCGGTTCAGCTCAACGAGCACCAGCTGATCATGTCGGCCATTCAAAGCACGCTCAGCCGGCTGGAAGCGGCCCGCAAGCTGGGCATTAGCCCCCGTACCCTGCGTTACAAGATTGCCAAGTTGCGCGAGAGCGGCCTGGCACTGAGCGCCTGATCGCCGGAGCACGCCATGATCGAAAAAGTCACCTCCAATGCCAACATCCAGTCGATGCTGGCCACGCTGCGTGCGCACCAGGCGCAGGCGGCCGGCGGGATCGCCGCGCTCGACACGCCGGCGCTGGAAAAGCCCGACTTTGGCGAGTCGGTCAAGTCGCTGCTCAACCAGGTCAACAATGCGCAGACCCATTCGCGGGGGATGGCAGAGGCCTACGAGCGCGGTGAAGAAGTGCCACTGACCGATGTGGTGCTGGCAATGCAAAAGTCTTCCCTGAGCTTTGAGGCCACCTTGCAGGTGCGCAACAAGGTGCTCAAGGCCTACGAAGACATCATGAACATGCCGGTGTAATGACACCGTGCCTCCATAAAGAGCGCTGACCATGGCTACTTCTGCTACTGCAACTGCAACCCTGCCGGGCATGTCCGGTGCGGGCACCGGCGGTGCCCTGACCACCACGGCGTCCCCTGGCGATGCAGCCGGTGCGCCACCGGCGCCCAGCGGCCCGCTGGGGCGCCTGTTCTCGCCCACCGGCCCGTTTGGACCGGTTCGCCAGGTGATCGACCAGCCGGCCGTGCGCAAGGCCATGCCGTTTTTGATCGTCGCCGTGGTGATCATGCTCTTTGCTGCGCTCTATCTGGCGATCAATGCGCCCAGTTACCGATCGATCACGGCCGGCATGAGCGAGACCGATACCCAGGCCGCGCTCGAGGCGCTCAAGGGCAGCGACTTCAAACCCCAGCTCGACGCCAACACCGGTCAGGTGACGGTGCCCAGCCAGAAGTTCCACGAGGCGCGCATCTTCTTGGCCTCCAAAGGCATTCCAAAGGCTGCGCCGACGGGCCTTGAGACGCTTAAAGACCAGTCGGCCATGACCACCAGTCAGTTCATGGAGCAGGTGCGCTATGTGGCGGCCATGGAGCAGGAGCTGGCGCGCAGCATCATGGCCATCCAGGCGGTGCAAACCGCCCGTGTGCATTTGGCCATGCCCAAGCAGTCGGCCTTTGTGCGCGACCGCACGCCGCCTAAGGCGTCGGTGGTCGTCACCCCCCATCCCGGCCGCTTGCTCACTCCCCAGCAGGTGCAGGCCATCGTCAATTTGGTGGCCTCAAGCGTGCCGCTGCTGACCCCCGAGCATGTGTCGGTGGTCGACAGCCAGGGCAAGCTGATCACCGAGTCGGCGGAGATGCGGCCGCTGGGCCTGACTTCCGCCCAGGCCGATCACAAGAGCAAGATGGAAGATCTGCTGCGCCAGCGCGTCAACGAGCTGCTGGCCCCCATTGCCGGCGAGCCCAACGTGCGCTCGCAGGTCAATCTGACCCTCGATTTCAGCCAGTCGGAGACGACCACCGAGAATTTTGACAACCGCGACAAAGGGCCTAAGACCCGTTCAGAGGTGTTGGCAGAGGAGCGCAACTCGGCCAAGGACGCTATGGGCGTGCCCGGCGCGCTGTCCAACACGCCGCCTGCTGCGCCCACGACCACCACCAACAGCGCGGTCAGCTCGGCCCCGGGTGGGCAGGAGCGCAATGTCACGGCGCAGCGCCAGAGCCGCAACTACGAGCTCGACCGTTCGGTGCGTCACGTCAAGAGTGCCACTGGCACGGTTGAACGGCTGACGGTGGCGGTGGTGATCAACGAGAGGGCGCCGATCGTGGGCCCCAAAAATGAAAAGGGCGAGACACCCGAGCCGCAACCGAACCCTTACAAACCCGAGGAATTGGAGCGGATGCAAAATCTCGTGCGCAGCGTGGTCGGCTACAACGAAGCCCGGGGCGATGTGGTCACCGTGGTCGCTGCCAAATTCGAGCCGGAAGTGCAACCCGACATGAGCATTGCCTGGTACAGGGACGAGACCATCATGAGCCAGCTCAAGAGCGCCATGCTAGGCCTGGCATTTGTGGCCTTCTTGCTCCTGGTGGTGCGCCCGGCCGTCATGCACGCAATCAAAGGCGAGAAAGAGGCCCAGGAAGCTGCGGCGCTGGCGCTGGCCAAGCCGCTGCCCGATGGCGAGCTCACGCCCGATGAAATCAATGCCATCCAGCTCGGCGAGGGCGAGACGCTCGAGCAGCTCAAGGCCAAGCTCAAGCCCAAGAAGTCGACCATCTCGATGGAGATGCTCGATACCGCCAATTCTTATGATGACAAGGTCGCCCTGGTGCGCATGATCGTCGCCGAAGATTCGGCACGGGTGGCCAACGTTTTGAAGAACATGATCAAGTCGGGCTGAACGCCCGCAGGCAAGCACGGAGATCACCATGGCAGATGAGGTCAAGGACGCGAAAGCCCAAGAAATGCAGCAGGCGCTCGAGCGCGAGCTCGCTGCCCTCAGTGGCACGCAGCGCGCTGCGGTGCTCATGCTGTTGCTCGGCGAGCAGCAGGCTGCCGAAATCATTCGCTACCTCAACCCCAAAGAGGTGCAGTCGCTCGGTGGGGCCATGGTCTCGGTGGCCGACCTGTCCCAAGAGGCCGTCAATGCGGTGCTCGACGAGTTTGTGATGACCATCAAAAAGCAGACCAACCTCGGTCTGGGCACCACGGACTATGTCGAAAAAGTGCTCAAGCGCGCCTTGGGCGACGACAAAGCCGCCTCGGTGCTCAACCGCATCATGCCGGGCCAAAGCACCAAGGGCCTGGAGATTTTGACCTGGATGGATCCGCGCTCGATTGCCGACATGATTTATGGCGAGCATCCTCAGGTGATCGCCATCATCTTGTCGGTGCTCGAGCACCAGGTGGCCGCCGACGTGCTGA
>CANHDQ010000197.1 GCA_947459405.1 Comamonadaceae bacterium | reverse complement strand
GGGCTCGCTGCCGCCGCCGCCGCCGCTGCTGCTGCTGGAGCTGCTACTGGAGCTGGAGCTGCCCCCACCCCCGCCCCCGCCCCCGCCCTCCCCCCCGGCCCCCGTGGCGTGAATCAGCGCCAGCCCCTCATTGGCGCGCCGCAGCACCTCCTCCTCGGGCATCTCCCGCAGCCTGCTGCGCGTGCGCTGCGCGCGCGGCAGCGCAAAGGTCAGCAGCAGCTCCCGCATGGAGGGCTCGGCGCTGTGGCTGGTGGTGAACATGTCCCGCGCGCTGGGGTAGTACTGGCAAAACGTCTTGACCCAGGCGGGGCCGTAGTTGAGCGTGAGCTCCACGCCCGGCGCGCAGGGGCGCTGCGCGATGAAGACCACCAGCGGCAGCACGCCCGCCAGGCGCAGCGGCACCTTGCGCACGCTGGCGCCCGCGCTGGGGCCCTCAATGCCGTGAAAGTCATTGAGCCCCGCCAGCCCGTTGCGCACGCCCGCGCCGTGGAAGGTGTAGTCGGGGATGCCCGACTCCATGTCGTAGGACCAGGTGACCTTCTGCGTCTCAAAGGGCAGCGTGGCCATGTAGGGCCCCAGGTCCGCCACGCTGGTGAGCACGCCCGAGTAGAAGCCCAGGGCAGTGCCCGCGGGGATGGGCGTGGTGGCAAAGACGCCCAGCAGGGAGGGCTGCTGCGCCTGGCCGGCGGCTCGCCCAGCCGATTCTCGATGCGGGTGGCGCTCTCGCCCGGCCCACCGATCACCCTGAGCATGGCCCCACGGTTGTCACGGCCCCACACGACCGATTGCGGCGCCATCGCGTGGGCACTGAAGCGGCCAAAGCCATTGACGGTCGAAGTGCACAGCGCCGTCATGCCAGGGGCATGCTCGAGCAGACCGGCCAGGTAGTGCGCACCCAAATCGGACAGCAGCTGCCGTGCATCGCCCTGCCCTGCTGCAGCGGCAAGCGACGCCGATGGCATGAAGGCGTTGCGCCCCGTATGCAGCTCAAGCAGCGACTGGTGCAAGTGCCAGCCGCTGGACATGATGCTGGGAAAAGGCGGGCGGCACATGAAGGTGGCGTGATAGCCGGCGCGCCGCAGGGCCTGGCGCACCGCGCTTCTAAACAGCACCATATGGTCAGCGGCGGTGAGCGCATCGCTGACATCGAACACCGCCTCGAACTGGCTGGGGCCGATCTCGATTTCCAGGGAGCTCAGGGGCAAATCCAACGCCTGCGCGGTGCGCCGAACAATGGCCAGCATCTCATCGCACTGATCGAGGCTGGCCTCTGAGAGCAGGTGATAGCCGGCGTGGAGCATGTGAACCGCAGGTGCCGGCCCGGGCCATTGGGCAGCGTGCGGATCGAGCGCATCTTGCGCCTCGGGATGGGCCAGGCGGTACACATGAAACTCAACTTCTAGACCGCAGGCCATGCCAAAGCGCTGCGCGGCCAGCGCTTGCAGCGCCCGCCGCAGCTGGCGCCGGGTGTCGAGCTCGAGGGGTGTTCCGTCACTCAAGCTGGCTTCACACTGTATCCAGCCGGTGCGCGGGGCCCAGGGCAAGACCTTGAAAGTGCTCTCGATCGGCTTGAGCAGCATATTGGCCGCTCCCGCCAACGCGGGCTGGCGAGCCGCAAATTCGGGATCAAACACCGCAAAGGCGGTGCGATCGGAGCTGTCTTTAAGGGCGAGCGTGCCAACCATGCCCACGCCTTTTTGCAGCGCCTGCACCGCCGCGCCGACACTGAGCGCCTTGGCCCTGGTCTGCCCATGCAGGTCGCACCAGGCAAAGCGCACCTGCTCGAGGCCCAGGCGCTGGATCTGGCGGACCAGGGCGCTCATGCAGAAGCGAGGGCGGCCATCCAGGGCGCGCCGTCGCGGCGGTCGCGCACACGCGACTGCCACCAGCTCTGCCAATCGTGCGCCGGTGCGATGCCGTCGACCGTGTCCGGCCCCATACGCTGGCCAGCCAGCTGGGCTTGTGCCATGCCCAATGGCGTCTGACCGGCCTGAACCGCATCAATGGCTTCGATCAACTGGCGGCGATAGGCGGCAATGGCCACATCGGTGCTGCCCAGATGCTCGCGCGTGCGGTCCTGAATAGGCCCCATACTTTCGCAGGCCCATTGGTCATGCACATTGATATCGTCCTCGCCCATGCCCAAAAAGGTGCGGGTGCGCTGCTCCTGCGCATCAAAACCCCACTGGTTGTGGCGACCCGAGTGCGGCACATAGTCGGGCAGGCTCACCGCACGCAGGCGCTGCTCGCGCATGGTCGCCTTGTCTACTGGCTCGCCAAAGCTGGTGAAGATGGCATACCAGTAGGTGTGGGTGTCATCAACCGGCACATGCATCTGGGTGATGGTCATACTTTCCGACAACGGGATGACGAAAGTGTGCGGAAAAATCGAATGCGTCACCCGCACATGGGTCAGCGCCTGGCTCATAGGTCGCAGCGTGGTCAGCTGCATGCCGTAGGGCATGGTCTGCACGCTGATCTGAGGCCGATCAAACTCGCGCATGATGCGCGTCATGGGCCAACGCTCGCCTTCGACCTCGCCCGCACTCGCGCCGCGAAACTGGCGCCCGTAGCTCGCCTCGATCGACTCGTCAGAATAGAAACGGTGCAAAAACGAGGTGTGGGCTGGATCAATGCCCACCTCGAACGCTTGCAGCCAATTGCAGCTCCACAGGCCCTTAAAGGCGAACGTGTGGCTCTGCGGTGCGGCGAAGCAATCCATAGCTGGCAGGGGCGGCGGCTCGATGCCCTCGGGCCCGAGCCAGGCCATCAGCACGCCGCTGCGCTCGATCACCGGGTAGCTGCGCTGCCTGATGCGGCTGCACAGGCGGCTGCCAATCGGCTCGGCGGGTGTATCCACGCACTGGCCGCTGACATCGAATTTCCAGCCATGAAAGGGGCAGCGCAGACCGTCTCCCTCATGGCGGGCAAAGGCCAGATCGGCGCCTCGGTGAGGGCATGGCCGGTCGAGCAGGCCGTATTGGCCCTGTGCGTTTCTAAACAGCACCAGGTCCTGCCCCAGCAGCCGAACCGTCTTGAGCGGCCGCTCGGCCATGGACGGTGCAAGGGTCGGGTCAAATTCATCGAGCAGCGCCACCGGCTGCCAATAGTGGCGCATCAACTGGCCACAGGGCGTGCCCGCCGAGATGCGGGTGATGCGCTCGTTCAGGTCTGCCTTCATCGGTCGGGCCTCAAAACGCCAAAGATTGTGAGCGCCATCTTATAGCCAAAGGGCGGAGCCCCACCGCAGCGCCCGTCGCCTGCCGCAGCAGCGATCACAGGTGGGTGCGCAGCGACCAGATCTCCGGGAACATCACCACATCGAGCATGCTGCGCAGGTAGCCTACCCCGCCTGTGCCCCCGGTGCCGCGTTTAAAGCCAATGACCCGCTCGACCGTGGTCATGTGGCGAAATCGCCAGAGCCTGAACGCGTCTTCCAGATCGGTCAGCTCTTCACCGAGTTGGTAGAGGTCCCAGTGGCTCTCGGCGGCGCGGTACACGCCCAGCCAGGCTTGCTCGACCTGCGGGTGGGCCACATGCGAGATACGCCAGTCGCGCTCGATCACCTCAGCGGGCAAGGCCCAGCCGCGCCGCGCGAGCAGGCGCAGGCACTCGTCGTAGAGCGACGGGGCGTTGTAGGCGGCCAGCACCTGCTCATACAGATCGGGGCGATGCGCATGGGGTCGCAGCATGACCGATTTCTTGTTGCCCATCGAGAACTCGATACAGCGGTACTGCCAGCTCTGAAAGCCGCTGGACTGGGCCAGGTAGGGCCGGATCGCGCTGTACTCGGGCGGCGTCATCGTGGCCAACACGTCCCAGGCGTGAACCAGTTGCTCCATGATCTTGCTCACGCGGGCGAGCTTTTTAAAAGCCGGTGGCAAGGCGTCGGCGGCCAGATCCTGCATGGCGCCGCGCAACTCGTGCAGCATGAGCTTCATCCACAACTCGCTGCTCTGGTGCTGGATGATGAACAGCATCTCGTTGGGGTCGGGCGACAGCGGCTGCTGCGCCGTGAGAATCGCATCGAGCTGCAGGTAGTCGCCGTAGCTCATGCGGCCGTCAAAGTCCAGTGCGATCGACTCTTGCTCAGGCAGTTGCGGGTCGGTCGGACCACCGGGGCTTTGGGCGGCGCCCTCACCTGCGTTGTCAGGGGGGGCATGAAACGGGCAGGAACTCATGGCAAACCCTTAGGTGACCGACTGCTGCTGCCCGTACCTGGCCTCTTGCCAGGCGCCGCTGACCATCACCTCATGCAGGCGATCGACCGCATGCCAGATGTCGGCGTAGCGGGTGTAGAGCGGGCACACACCAAAGCGCAAGATGTCCGGATGCGCGGCGCCGTCGCCTGCGCGAAAGTCACCCACGACGCCGCGCTCGATCAGGGCCTGCACGATGGCATAAGCGCCCTGCGCTCGCGTCAAGCTGACCTGCGAGCCGCGCTGTCCGTCCTCCGAAGGGCTGACCACGTCCAGCCCGTGACCTGCCAAGCGCTGCTCGATGAGCTGGCCAAACAGGCGCGTCAGGGCCAGCGATTTGCGACGAAGCGCGGCCATGCCGCCCAGCGGCTGGGCAGCCAGCACGGTATCGACGCCCACATCCAGCGCAATCAGGCTAAGCATGGGCTGCGTACCGCACTGGTAGCGCCCAATGCCCGCAGCGGGCTGGTAACCGGGTTCAAATGCAAAGGGCTGGGCATGGCCCCACCAGCCTGACAGCGGCTGCCAAAAGCGCTCGCTGTGCTTGGGATGAACCCAAAGAAAGGCCGGCGCGCCTGGCCCACCATTGAGGTATTTGTAGCCGCAGCCGACTGCAAAATCAGCCTGCTCCGCATGCAAATCAAGCTCGACAGCGCCAGCGCTGTGCGCCAGATCCCAGAGCGTAAGGACGCCGCAGCGCTGCGCCGCAGCGCCAAGCGCCGCCATGTCGTGCACGGCGCCCGTGCGGTAATTGACATGGGTCAGCATGAGCACCGCCACATCGTCGCCCAGAGCCTGAAGCAACTGTCCGGACTCAACCAGCCTGAGCTCCATCGCGTGCTGCTGACACAGCGACTGCGCAATGTAGAGGTCGGTCGGGAAGTTGCTGCGCTCGCTCAGCACGACCTTGCGCCCGGGCCCATCGTGCCGAGCGATCTGCAGTGCCGCACTGAGCACCTTGTAGAGGTTGACCGAGGTGCTGTCGACCG